>CACLCV010000030.1 GCA_902605525.1 uncultured Gammaproteobacteria bacterium | reverse complement strand
GAGGCAGTTTAGACACACAAGGTGTAGAAAACAGAAAGCAAGGTAGATCGAAATATGGGACCAAAAGACCCAAGAGTTAAAAATGCCTAGAAAAAGAGATATACCAAAGAAGAAAATAATACCAGACCCAATTTACAAGAGTACAAATGTTACTCGTTTAACGAACATGATAATGCAGGATGGCAAAAAAAGAACTGCTGAAAAAATTGTTTACAACGCACTATCAATATCCTCAAAAAAAACAAAAGAAGAGCCTCTATCCGCACTTGAAAAGGCACTTCAGAATGTAGGACCAAGTGTTGAAGTTAAATCAAGAAGAGTAGGGGGATCTAATTATCAGGTTCCGATTGAAGTTAATTCAAAAAGAAAAGTTTCGTTAGCCATGAAATGGATTATCGAAGCTGCCAGTAAAAGAAATGAGAAATCAATGAAAGAAAAGCTAGCATCTGAAATAGCTGATGCCATTTCTAATAAAGGGTCTGCAGTTAAAAAGAGAGAAGATACTCATAAAATGGCTGAAGCTAACAAAGCATTTGCACATTATAGGTGGTAATTTATGGCTAGAGAGACAGAACTTTCGCGTTATAGAAACATAGGCATTATGGCACACATCGATGCAGGTAAAACTACAACTACTGAGCGAATTTTATATTACACAGGTGTATCTCATAAGATAGGAGAAGTACATGATGGTGCAGCTACTATGGACTGGATGGAACAAGAACAAGAAAGAGGTATTACTATTACATCTGCTGCAACAACTTGTTTTTGGAGTGGTAGCACAGATCAATATGATCAGCACAGGGTAAATATTATTGATACACCAGGGCATGTTGATTTTACAATTGAAGTAGAGAGATCTTTAAGGGTCCTAGATGGAGCTGTCTCAGTGTTTTGTGCCGTAGGGGGAGTAGAACCTCAATCAGAAACAGTATGGAGACAAGCAAATAAGTACAGTGTTCCCAGAATGGCTTTTGTTAATAAAATGGATAGAGCTGGCGCTGATTTCTTTAGGGTAGTCGATCAAATTAAAACTAGACTGGGGTCAAAACCACTTCCATTGCAAGTACCCATAGGTGCTGAGGATAATTTCAAAGGTGTAGTAAATTTAATTGATTTGAAGGCGATCATATGGGATGAAGAAAGTAGAGGAATGAAATTTGACGAGGTAGATATTCCAGATGATCTTAAAGAAAAAGTTGATGAGCTTCGTGAACAAGTAGTTGAGACTGCTGCAGAAGCAAATGAAGAATTAATGGATGCCTACCTAAATAATGGTGAACTTACAAGGGAACAAATAGTCCAAGGTTTGAGATTACAAACTTTATCAAATGAAATCGTTTTAGTTACTTGTGGCACAGCATTTAAAAATAAAGGTGTTCAAGCAATGTTAGATGCTGTTATTGATTTCATGCCATCACCATTAGATGTTCCTGCTATCAAGGGAATATTAGATGACAAAGATGAAACAGAAGGCAAAAGAGAATCCTCTGATGAAGAGCCATTTTCTGCTTTAGCATTTAAAATTGCAACTGATCCTTTTGTTGGAACTCTTGCATTTTTTAGAGTTTACTCTGGTGTATTAAAATCTGGTGACACTGTTTATAATGCCGTTACACAGAAAAAAGAACGTATTGGTAGAATATTGCAGATGCATTCTAATTCACGAGATGAAATAAAAGAAGTAAGAGCCGGTGATATTGCAGCTGCTGTTGGACTTAAACAGGTTACCACAGGAGATACATTGTGTGATCCAGCTTCAATAATTACTCTTGAAAGAATGGAATTTCCAGAACCTGTAATATCTATTGCGGTAGAGCCCAAAACAAAAGATGACCAAGAAAAAATGGGTCTAGCCCTCAGTAAGCTGGCTCAAGAAGACCCATCATTTAGAGTGGCAACAGATCAAGAATCTAATCAAACTATCATTTCTGGTATGGGCGAACTTCACTTAGATATCATCGTCGATAGAATGAAAAGGGAATTCAATGTGGAAGCAACAATCGGAAAACCTCAGGTAGCTTACAGGGAAACGATCAGAACATCTGTTGAACAAGAAGCAAAATATATAAAGCAAAGTGGAGGTAAAGGTCAATATGGACATGTTTGGTTGAAAATTGAACCACAAGAACCTGGTAAAGGATATGAGTTTGTTAATGAAATAGTGGGCGGAGCTATTCCAAGAGAGTTCATAGGGCCTGTTGAT
>CACLCV010000029.1 GCA_902605525.1 uncultured Gammaproteobacteria bacterium | reverse complement strand
TTGATATGTTACCCGAAGAAATTTTCAAACAAAGTCATTTTCAGCGAATATATAATAATAAACAGAAATTTGATTACATTAAGTTACATGAAATTAACACAATTCTGTCTATTAATTTTAATGATATAAAAGATTTTTCAGCAAGTTTTTTTTGTGAAGAAATACTCATCAAAAAATTATTAACAAAATACTTAATCATAGGTAAGAATTTTAAATTTGGGAAGGGAAGAGAAGGTGATATAAATAAACTTTATGAATATCATAATGCTGGAGATTTTCATCTCATTATCCCTGAACTAGAGAAGTATGACAACGAACATATTAGTAGTACAAGAGTAAGGAAATTAATAAAAGATGGTAAATTTTCAGACGTTGAAAACTGTCTAGGAAGACAATACATGTTGCGCGGGATTGTAACGACAGGAGAGCAATTAGGCAGAAAGCTTGGCTACCCGACTGCTAATATTTCACTTGATTATGATTATCCTCTTGATGGTGTTTACTTATCAAAGATATGTGTTGATGGGATTTTTTATTATGGACTTGCATCTGTGGGAAATAAACCAACATATAATGGTAGAGAGAAAATCCTAGAGGTGTTTATCTTAGATTTTAATCAAGATATTTATAGCAAAGAAGTTGAAGTTTATTTTTTAGATTTTATAAGGAAGCAAATCAAATTTGATAGTCAAGATGAACTTATTAAACAAATGAATGAAGACCATAAATATGCAATAATCAATAGCAAAAATTATGGAATATAAAGATACTCTAAACCTGCCTAAAACAGATTTTCCAATGAAAGGTAATCTGCCTAATAGGGAACCTGAAATACTAAAAAAGTGGCACGATAATGCCATTTATAAAAAAAACCTGGAACAATCAAAAAATAAAAAGAAATATATCCTTCATGATGGTCCTCCGTATGCAAACGGAGACATACATATAGGTCATGCTGTTAATAAAATCCTAAAAGATTTTATAATTAAATCAAAAATTATGTCTGGTTTTCATGTTCCGTTTATTCCAGGATGGGATTGTCATGGCTTGCCTATAGAATTACAAGTTGAAAAGAAGTATGGGAAATCAAAGTTTAGAGATAATCCAAAAGCTTTCATAAGTGCTTGCAGAACATTTGCTGAAAAACAAATCACTAAGCAGAAAGATGACTTTATTAGACTTGGTATTTTTGGTGATTGGGATAATCCCTATTCAAGCATGGATAAAGATGTAGAGTCAGAAATAGTATCTAGTTTAGCAAAGATGATTGAGAATAATCATATATATTATGGGTCAAAACCTGTTCATTGGTGTATTGAATCATCCTCTGCACTGGCAGAAGCAGAAGTGGAGTATAAAGATATTATATCCTCAGCAGTCTGTGTTAATTTCAAAATTCTTAATACAAGAAATCTTTCATCATACAAAAGCATGAATAATGAACTTACGTATTCTCCTATAGGACTCAGAAACACGTTTTATAATTTCATCTGATATTGTCATTTCTTTAGAATAATCTGTCATAGCAACCCACAACCTTAGGATGTCTGCTCCTTTATCTTTTATAACTTTTTGTGGGGAGATGATATTACCTATAGACTTAGACATTTTTTGACCATCTTTATCTACTACGAATCCATGCGTAAGGACATTCTTATATGGCGATTTACTATACATCGCATGGGATGTTATAAGTGACGATTGAAACCAACCTCTATGTTGATCAGAGCCCTCTAAATATAAATCTGCTGTTTGATCAATGCCTCTGCTTTTGAGAACAGTTTCGTGTGTCACACCTGAATCAAACCAGACATCAAGAGTATCTTTTATCTCTCTATATTCATTTATATTCTTTACTATGGATTCTTTATCAAAATCTAACCATGCTTCTATGTTGCCGTGTTTTATAACATCCGCAGCTTTTTTTAAGATTGAATCTGTATCAGGATGAAGTTTATTGGTATCTTTATGTAAGAATAATGGAATAGGAACACCCCAGTTTCTCTGCCTTGATAAACACCAATCTGGTCTACCATCAATCATATTAAATATTCTGTCTTCTCCCCATGAAGGTAACCAGTTTATATCTCTTATATTATTTTTTATAGATTCTCGTAATCCAGAGTTATCCATGCTCATAAACCACTGAGGAGTTGCTCTAAAAATTAATGGAGTTTTATAACGCCAACAATGCGGATATGAATGTTCATAATCCTCTGAGAACAATAAGCAATCATTTTTCTTAAGTAATGCGATAATGTCTTCATTACAATCTCTAATTTTCATG
>CACLCV010000028.1 GCA_902605525.1 uncultured Gammaproteobacteria bacterium | reverse complement strand
GAGAGTCCTCTTGGTGATGCTCCCCTAAAAAGTCTGTACAAAAATGTTTCAAATTGATCGTCTTCATGATGAGCAAGAACTAATACTTCGTCTTTAAACATATGATTGAAAAAGCTTTCGTATCTATTGTTTCGGAGTTGTTCTTCAATGTTTTTGTCTGATAATAAATGAATGTTTTTTACAGTAAGGTTTATGTTATATTCGTGACATATATCTGAACAATGATTCTCCATTTCCTTGGCATTAGATGAATGATTGTGGTTAATATGGATTGCTCTAAAATTAAAGCTTTTATCATTATTAACTAATGTCGCTATTTTCAACAATAGCATCGAATCTATCCCGCCACTTAATGCTAAAAGAAAGTCCGTTTTATTTGTCTTTTGAAGAGTTTTTTTAAAATTCTCTTTAAGAACTCTAAGATTCAAATTGTCCATATGACATTAGTTTAGCATTTCTAGTGGTTAAAAGGTCAGATTGAGAGGCAGCATTAACTTCATTAAGCATATCTAAAATATTTGACTTTAATGAAGAATACATAGCGCTATAATTCCTATGTGCAGCACCTAGTGGCTCTGGAATAATTCTATCAATCAATTTATGATTAAGTAGCTTATCAGATGTAATTGATAACGCTTCTGCAGCTATATTTGCTTTGGATGTATCTTTCCATAATATAGATGCACAACCTTCTGGACTGATTACAGAGTAAATACTGTACTGAAGCATCGCAAGTTTATCTGAAACTCCAATTGCTAAAGCCCCGCCTGAGCCTCCCTCCCCGATTACGACTGAAATAATTGGACATTTAAGTTTTGACATTTCATATAAATTATCTGCAATTGCTATACTTTGATTTCTTGATTCAGCATCAATGCCTGGGTAAGCGCCCGGAGTATCTATAAATGTTAGAACTGGTATTTTGAACTTTTCTGCAAGTTTCATTGCTCTCAGTGCTTTGCGATAACCCTCAGGTTTAGGCATACCAAAGTTTCTATAAACTTTTTCTTTTGAATCTCTTCCTTTTTGATGACCAATTAACATAAATGCCTTATCATCCAGCATTGCAAGACCACATATGATAGCTTTGTCATCTCCAAACATTCTATCGCCATGTATTTCAGTAAAACTTGAAAACATATTCTCTATATAATCTAAAGTATATGGTCTTAACGGATGTCGTGCAATTTGAGAAATTTGCCAATCAGATAAAGATGAAAAAATTTTAGAAATATTTTTATCTAAACTTACCTTAAGATTATCAATTTTTTTTAAATCTTTTTGAGATGCATTCGGACTAGTTTTAAGAGCTGTTATTTGATTCTCAATATCAAGTAATGGTTGTTCAAAATCTAGATAGTTTGGATTATATTCTGACATCAGTACATTATATGAAATCTATAAAAAAATACTATTGGTATTTAATATTGACACTATCGTCTCCGGTAATTGATTTTATATCTGATATTAAGTTGTCAGTAATTTTTACATAAATTTCCTTATCAACATTGATAGGAGCAATAAAATCTCTCGTTTTATAAGAAAGTACGACTCTAGTATTTCCCGAATCATGCTTATCAATAATACTCTTTATATCATGTATTTTTTCTTTTGATATTAGCTCAGAAGATAGAACAATACTAAGATGTTTAGAATATTTTTCTCGTGCTTCTGCAAGTGTATATAGCTTTTCAGCTCTCATGCTTAATTGAGAGTCATAATCATCTATATATACTTCACCGCTAAAAAATAATATATGATCTTCTTGAAGCGAACTTTTATATTTAAGATATTTATCTTCATAGAATGAAACATTTATTTGTTGAGAACCATCATCTACTTTATAGATGGTTATAAATTTATTTTTGGAAATCTTCTGTGATCTTGAATCAATTATAACGCCAGATATAATCGAATTAAATTTAGAATTTGCTGAATTTAATATTGTATTGTTAATTTCCATAAGTGATTTAAGTTTCATTTCAGAAAGCTCGTTTTTATATACACTTATTGGGTGATTTGATAGGTAGCATCCTAACACCTTACGCTCTTTAATTAATTCATCATTTGTTGGTTTATATAGTTTTTCAATGGAAGAAGATTCTACTTTTGCTGTAGTATCAGTATTTTCTGAAAACAGTTCACTTTGACCTGAAGCGATATCAATCTGCTTTTTGTGTCCTTGAGATATGAAATTATTAAGACAGCTAAGGTTTTCTAACCTTGTTTTTTTACTAATATTATCAAAGCACCCTGAACATATTAAAGATTCAATTGTTCCAGAGTTTACTGTTGTTAAGTTAACTTTTGAGCAAAAATCTTCTATACTAGTAAATGTACCTTTATCAATCCTAATTTCTTCTATATGATATGCTGCTGTTTCTCCTACACCTTTTATAGCTCCAAGTCCGTAATTTATAACACCATCCTCTAATGGTAAAAACTTATAATTAGATTGATTAATTTCTGGTAGATTAACTTTTACATTCATTTGCTTACAAGCAGCGAGTAGGTTAATTATCTTATTTGTGTTGTCCATATCCGAGGATAATGCTGCTGAAAAAAATTCAGTTGTATAATATGCT
>CACLCV010000027.1 GCA_902605525.1 uncultured Gammaproteobacteria bacterium | reverse complement strand
TCTATTTGCTACGGAGGGACATGATCTTAAAAAAATTATTAGAGCGGGAGCAAGTGGCCAAGATGTTTTAGACTACTTTTATAATATATGGAGTAAGAGATCAGATAGATATTCAGAGCTCAGATTCATAAATAAAATTGATTCACCAAAAGTCGAGATGTCTTATATCGGCGGATAATATGTTAAAGATTCTATCTTATATTTTTTACAGCATAGCTATCATCACATCATTTTTTGCAAGCTTTGGAATACTCGCACAAACCTTTCCTGAATATGGAATATTTCATATTCTTGTCGGTTTTATTGGGACAGCTATGTTTTTCCCTTTGATACCAATTTATCCTTTAATAAATGATGGTGACTGGATATATCTAATCATTTGTTATGTAAGTATTCTATTGGGTGTAATTTTAAGCAATAAATCTAAAGCATCATAGTTTAGATAAATATATTAGATTTGAGTTTACCGACACATGAATGTATCATTCAGTCATAATAATGGTAATTGTAGTAAAATACTTTGCAAGTATCAGTGATGCGATAGGAAAAACCTCTGAACAAATAGAATGGCAGGATAAAATAACCGCTGGTGATATTTGGGCAGATGTTTCAAAAAATATTAAATACACTGGAAAGGTGATGGTTGCAGTAAATCATGAATATGTAGATATGTCCTATCTGCTATCTGAAAATGATGAGATTGCATTCTTTCCTCCAGTAACAGGTGGTTAAAAATGTATATTGAAATTATAAATGAAGAATTCGATCCTTGGCAAAAACTTGTCGAATATAAAAGATCCCAACTCAAAGAAAAAAATAATATAGGAGCTTGTAGCGTCTTTCTAGGAACTATGAGAGACATTAATTCTGGGGATGCAATTAAATCTATGGAATTGCAACATTATCCTGATATGACAGAGGGTTACCTCGAGAAAATTGTTCAAAATGCAACAAAGAAATATAAGATTATCGATTCAATCGTCTTACACAGAGTAGGGCTTGTAAACCCTTCAGATCCAATTGTGCTTGTTGCTTCGTGGTCAGAACACAGAGACGAAGCTTTTGAAGCTACAAGACAGATTATGGAGGCACTAAAAAGTGAAGCGCCATTTTGGAAAAAAGAAGCAACTGATAAGGGTTTCAGATGGGTAGAGCCTGAAATGCAATCATCAGAGGAAATGAATGAAGCCTAAAAAAGTTGTATTAGCTTATTCTGGCGGTCTAGATACATCTGTAATAGCTAAATGGCTTATGGAGCACTATGATCTTGAGGTCATTACTTTTACTGCTGATATTGGTCAAGGTGAAGAAACTAGAGATGCCAAAGTAAAAGCTAAGAAACTTGGTATAAAAAAAATATATATCGAAGATCTTAGAGAGGATTTTGTATCTAATTATGTTTATCCAATGTTCAGAGCAAATGCAATTTACGAAGGTGAATATTTTCTGGGAACATCTATTGCTCGTCCTCTTATAAGTAAGAGACTTATTGAAATAGCAAAGAAAGAAAAAGCTGAATATATCTGTCATGGAGCAACCGGTAAAGGCAATGATCAAGTAAGATTCGAATTAGCTGCTTATGCATTAAATCCTAAAATTAAAGTTATAGCGCCATGGAGAGAGTGGGACTTTATATCTAGATCAGATTTAATGGGTTATGCAAAGAAACATAAAATTGCCGTTGATTTTGATAAAGGTAAAAAAAGCCCATACTCTATGGACGCAAACATTCTTCATACATCATATGAGGGAGGTATTTTGGAGGATCCATGGAAGAGACCTGAAGAAGTAATGTGGTTGAGAACAAAATCTCTTGAAAAAAGTAAATCAAGATCAGAGTTACTCCAATTGACTTTTGATAAGGGCGACATAGTTGCTATCAATAATAAAAAAATGAGCCCTTCTAAAGTATTAAATCAACTTAACATAATAGCTGGTAATCATGGCATTGGCAGAGATGATATTGTTGAGAATAGATACGTTGGTATTAAATCTAGAGGATGTTATGAAACTCCGGGCGGAACAATCTATTTCAAGGCTCACAAGGCAATAGAATCGATAACGCTAGACAGAGAAATGCTTCATTTAAAAGAAGATTTAACTAATAGATACTCAAGATTAATTTATAATGGTTATTGGTTTAGCCCGGAGAGAGAATCTCTTCAAAGCTTGATTGATCAATCTCAAAAAAGAGTTTCTGGTGATGTTAGACTTAGATTATATAAAGGTAATGTCATTGTTGAGGGGAGAAGATCTGAATATTCATTATATTCTGAGGATTTATCAACATTTGAGAACGACTCTGGAGCATATAATCAAAGGGACGCTGAGGGCTTCATTAAAATTAATGCACTTAGGTTGAAAACAAGAAAAAAATAGTCACTGCTCAAGGTTAATAAGTTTTGCTGTAACTTTAAGTTTATCTAATCTATATTGTTCAATTACAATAGGTATATAATTATTTTCTATTGAATACCAAGTGATGGTACTTCTTTTACTTTGACTAATATTTTTTTTAACAATAAGCGCTTCAGTTAATCCAAATGGTGAAGCAATAGTATCTTTTCCAAGAATCTCAAACCTATATTCACGTTCTCTCCCTTTATCGTTAACTAAAACATTTGTATAAGCATAACCAAATGATTGCGCTACTAATCTATCAATATTAATATCTGATCCATGCGTTATAGTTTTCCCGTCTTTTGAAGTAACCAGAAGATTATTAATTCTT
>CACLCV010000026.1 GCA_902605525.1 uncultured Gammaproteobacteria bacterium | reverse complement strand
AGTACTATATCCAGGATTAAGATTCATTAATTCTTTTTCACTTACGCCCGTAATAACAGAGAGAGTTTGAAAATCTATAGGGTCTTGAAAGTTTACTTTTTTTGTATAATTTTGATTTTTTATATTTGCTAATTTGAAACCATATTTTGATGGATTATTTATAATTTTTGCAAGGGCTAACAATCGAGGTACATATAGTTCTGTCTCTCTCGGTAAATCAAGATCCCAATATGAAGGTTTTGAAAAAATATTATTTGCCTTATTTATTGCTTTGCCCACGTTCCCAGCGCCTGTATTATAGGACGCAATTGCTAATAACCAGTTTCCCTTAAAATGACGATGCATATCACTAAGAAAATGTGTTGCAGCTTTTGTTGATTCTAATACATCTCTTCTTCCATCATAGTGCCAGTTCATTTTTAAACCATATTCTCTTGCTGTAGGAGGTATAAATTGCCATATACCTGCTGCCCTTGATGAAGAATAAGCAAAAGGCTGAAATCCACTTTCTACCATTGGCAATAGTGCTAGTTCATGCGGAAGATTCTTTTGCTCTAGATAATTGAGTATATGAAATAGGTATGGTTTTGATCTTTCTATTGATCTATATACAAATTGTTTATTTTTTTTCATCCATTTTAATTCTTGGGAGATTCTTGATGAATTAATACTATTCAAACAGAAGCCTGATCGCATTCTATGCCAGAGGTTATTAAACTCTTTATTTTTTAAAGTTTTTGTATCACACGTGCTATATGAACTAAATGAGGGAGCATCTAGAGCATATTGACCTAGACCAATAGATGTTTGTTGACAACCTGATATAACTAATAAGGCAACTATAAAAAAATATTTTTTATACACCCTTATCAATTTATCATATGGTATTATTTAATACTATAGAGATGATCCTCCAAGAGAATAATACTACAAAGACTCAACTCAAGAAATGGTATAAAAATCCTGCAGGGCAACACTATAAAAAGATTATTTTAAATGAACTAGAATCTATTAAAGATCTTTATCAGGGACGACATACACTATTTTGTGGTTCAACTGAATATAAGAAATTATTTCAGAAAAATAAAAGTGGTACATTTTTTAGCATTGACGAAGATGTCTTAATATCAAGTGCCAATTTATCAAAAAATTTGCCATTTGAAGATAATTCTCATGATGTCATAGTCTTATCTCATGGCTTGGAATATACAGAAAATCCTTATCTTTTAATGCGTGAGATTGATCGTATAGCAACAGATGATGCGACCATTATTGTAATAGGTTTTAATAAATATAGCCTATGGTCTTTAGTAAAAATATTTTCTTCAAAACCGCCATGGAATATAAGATTTTTATCACCTTATATAATAAAAGAATGGTTTAAGATTCTAGAATACAAAACTAATTATCAAAAAACATTTGGCCTCATGCCTTACTTAGGGAAAAACATAACATCATTTCTGAGTCACATTTCCTTCTTCCATAAAATCATCAGAAATCAGTTTGGCGGACTCGCAATGTTTACTTATAGAAAAAGAGTGATTCCATTAACTCCACACAAGATAGTTTTCAATAAAAATTATAAGGTTTCTAATCTTGCAAAGAATAATATATGATTAAAATCTATACAGATGGTGCATGTAGCGGAAACCCTGGACCAGGCGGTTGGGGATTTGTGATAATAGATGGCGAAAATACTAAATCCTTCTCAGGAAGTGAAGATGCTACAACTAACAACAGAATGGAATTAACTGCTGCAATCAAAGCTATTGAATCGGTAGATATAAATGAATCTATTATGTTGCATACCGATTCTACATATGTTCAAAGGGGTATTACGGAATGGATTATAAATTGGAAAAAAAAGAATTGGATTACTAGCACCAAAAAACCTGTTGCAAACAAAGATCTTTGGCTGAAGCTTGATGAGTATAATGCATCAAGAGACATTAAATGGACATGGGTAAAAGCACATCAAAGTGGAGATTCAAATGACTCTATTTATAATAATATGGCGGATAAACTTGCAACCGGAGCTATTGCTAAATGAGATATGTCGTACTTGATACAGAGACGACTGGTCTTGATCCAGATGATGGACATAAAATTATTGAAATTGGTTGTATAGAAATAAATAACAGAAAAGTAACAGACAATAGTTTTCATAAATATATTAATCCATTACGCGAGATTGATATTGAAGCGTCAAAAATTCATGGTATGACCGCAAGTAGCCTAAGAGACAAACCTATCTTTCATGATATTTATGATGAGTTTCTTGAATACATAGCTGATTCGCCATTAATAATTCATAACGCTCCTTTTGATATTGGATTTTTAAAAAAAGAATTTGGTTATCTTAAAAGAAAAGATAATTTTATAAACAACGAGATTATTGATAGCCTAAAACTTGCTAGAAAAATAAGTCCAGGTAAAAGAAATACTCTAGATGCGCTTTGTGAGCGTTACTCCGTTGACAACTCTGACAGAAATATTCATGGAGCATTATTAGACGCAAGACTACTGGCATATGTTTACCTAAAGCTTACAATAGGGCAAAACAACTTCAATGACTTATCTGTAGAACAGGGTATTCAAGACGATGATATTGACACTTCAACTAAGGATTTCAAAGTTATCAAGGCAAGTAGTGACGATGTTATTTTGCATGAATCATATTTTAAATGATTTATATTAACTTCTTGAGCCTATCTTTTTGTCTTTGCCAATCCTTATTTTTCTGATCCTCTCTTTTATCATGTAACTTTTTCCCTTTCGATAATGCAATCTCTATTTTAATGATTCCATTTTTTGCATATATTTTTAGCGGAACTATTGTTAAACCTTTTTGACTAACTTGACCCTGAAGCATATTTATTTCTTTTCGATTTAATAAAAGTTTCCTGTTTGCAGTAGGCTCCTGAAGAGTTGTTTGATTTTTAGTATTTAAAGATTTTATGTGAGCATTTGATAAATAAACTTCATCCTTTTTGATAGTAATATAACTCTCAGATAATTGTCCATTACCAGATTTAAGGCTTTTGACTTCCCATCCTGAGAGTACTAATCCCGCTTCAAGTTTTTTAATAAAAGCGTACTTAAAGCCCGCCTTCTTGTTATTACATAAGACATTCATAATTTCATCACATAAGGTATAATGAATTATAGCATAAAGGAGATATCTCATATCTAATAAGAGACTGTCAATACATGGCCAATGGTCATCAAAGATTTTATTTATATTTGCAGCAACCGGTTCTGCTGTCGGTTTAGGAAATATTTGGAAATTCCCATGGATGACAGCTGAAAATGGCGGCGGCGCATTTGTTATAATTTATATTTTAAGCGTTATACTCCTTGCACTGCCAATCATGGCTGCAGAAATATTAATTGGTAAAAGAGGTAAGCAGAATCCAATTAATAGTCTTAGAACACTTTCTAATGAAGCAAGTTTTTATTTTAAGAATCAATCTGATGATTTATTAAATCGTACTACCAAAGCTAAAAAAAGATTTGAAGATATAGACATATTCTCTAACTGGGAACTTATAGGATGGATGGGTATATTGGCAGGGATACTTATATTATCATTTTATAGTGTTATAGCTGGTTGGACTATATCCTATATTTTTAAATCTTTGTCTGGTTCATTTACACTTATTACTGCTGCTGGATCATCTGCAAAATTCGAATCCTTTATATCAGATCCTGAAAAGTTAATTTTATGGCATACAATATTTATGATACTTACGTGTTATATAGTTTCAAGAGGTATAAAAAGTGGTATTGAAAAAGCTATCAAATTTTTAATACCAGGGCTATTTATAATTTTAATAGGATTAGCTGTATATTCATCAACACTCAAAGGTTTCTCTGATGCGATGAGCTATTTCTTTATTGTTGATTTTGAAAAAATTAATAGTTCTGTAATATTATCCGCTATGAGCATGGCTTTTTTTTCTCTAAGCATTGGGATGGGATCATTGATGGTTTATGGATCATATCTTCCCGACGACACATCAGTTTTTCAAGTCAGCTCTGCTGTCGCTTTTTCTGATACTTTAGTCGCTATACTTGCAGGTATAATAATATTCCCAATAGTCTTTACATATAATTTAGATCCTAGTGTAGCAGGTCCAGGATTAATATTTCAAACATTACCTATTGCTTTTGGCGCTATGGATTATGGATATTTTATATCCACAGCATTTTTTATATTATTATTTTTTGCCGCTATCACTTCATCAATTTCTTTAATAGAGCCTGCAATAACATTTGTTGTTGAAAAATTCTCTGTTACACGAATATACGCCACAAATATCTTAGGATTCTTAACATGGTTTTTGGGCATCTTTACGGTTTTATCTTTTAATGAGTTATCTTCATTTACTATTTT
>CACLCV010000025.1 GCA_902605525.1 uncultured Gammaproteobacteria bacterium | reverse complement strand
CCGAGGAGCGATGATAACAAAAAAGATAAAGATTATGAAATAGACCTTTTAAATGATAAAAAGGAATTAGCAGAACATTTAATGCTTATAGATTTGGGTAGGAATGATATTGGCAGGATTTGTAAAACAGGATCCATAAATTTAACCGACCAAATGATAATAGAAAAATATTCACACGTCATGCACATGGTTTCAAATGTAGAAGGACAAATCAAACCTAATTTATCTATGTTTGATGTGCTTCGTGCAACTTTTCCTGCGGGGACGGTTTCAGGTGCACCTAAAATTAGAGCATTACAAATTATATTCGAGCTTGAGAACATAAGTAGAGGTATTTATGCTGGTGCTATTGGTTACTTGGGATGGAATGGTAATATGGATACCGCTATTGCTATCAGAACTTGTGTTATAAAATCAGAAATGCTTCACATTCAATGTGGCGCGGGTATAGTATACGATTCTGTACCTGAGCTTGAATGGGATGAAACTATAAATAAAGGTAAGGCGATCATTAAGGCTTTGGAGAAACTTAGAGAACGAATATGATATTGATGATTGATAATTATGACTCTTTTACCTTTAATATAGTCCAATATTTAGGTGAGTTAGGGGCAGACGTATTGGTAAAAAGAAATAATAAAATTACCCTAGACGAAATTGATAGACTTAATCCAGAAAAGATAGTCATCTCTCCTGGACCATGCACCCCCAATGAAGCAGGTATATCATTAGAGGTAGTAAAGAAATATTATAAAACTATACCTATATTAGGAGTTTGTTTGGGCCATCAGACTATTGGGCAAGTATTTGGAGGAAACATAGTCTCTGCCAAAAAAATTATGCATGGTAAAACATCTCAAATAATACATGATGGTGATTATATATTTAAAGACATTGCTCAAGAATTCACAGCTACTAGGTACCACTCATTGGTCATAGAGAAAAAATCATTTCCAGATTCGCTGTTGGTTACAGCTAGAACAAAGGATGATGAATCAGAATCTGAAATTATGGGCTTAAGACATAAGGAATATAATTTATTTGGAGTCCAGTTTCACCCTGAATCAATTTTGACAGACTCTGGACACAAACTTCTCGAGAATTTTCTAGATGTCTAGCTTTCAAAACATATTGGACAATTTAAAAAAGAGTCAAGATTTATCTACGGATGAAGCATTCATTGTCTCTGAAAAAATGTTTGAAGGATCTCTAACTGATGATCAAATAAAAGATATTCTTTTGTTACTTAATAAAAAAAATATTTGCTCAAATGAATTAATTGGTTTCGCAAGAGCAATGAGAAAAATTTCTACAAAAGTTGAAATTAATGACAAGATTATTGATAGCTGTGGTACCGGCGGGGATGGTTTGAATACATTTAATATCTCCACATGTGCATCTTTCATAGCTGCGGCTTGTGGTGTTAAAGTTGCAAAACATGGTAATAAAGCCATTACAAGTTCATCAGGAAGCGCAGACTTGCTGCATGATGCTGGCGCTAAGATTGACCTAGCTCCAGAACATGTAAGTAAGTGTATAGAACATATAAACTTTGGGTTTATGTTCGCCCCTTTGCATCATCAGGCTATGAAAAATGTAGCAAATACTAGAAAAAGTATTGCTCCAGATAAAACTATTTTTAATATGTTAGGGCCTATTACAAACCCCGCCAATGCAAAAATTCAGTTAATAGGTGTATATAATAATGAAGTGATGCATTTAATCGCTAACGCTTTACTCGAGTTAGGCACTTCAAGAGCACTAATAATTAACTCAAGAGATGGTATGGATGAGGCAAGTATTTATAGTGAAACAGATGTATTAGAAATTAAAAATAATAGTATTGATAGCTATTCAATAAATCCTCGAGATTTTGGAATAAGGGGCAACAGTATTGAGGAAATTAAAACAAACTCTGAAAGGAGTAGTCTTGATATTATTTATACTGTTATTAATAACATAGACTCGGATGCTAGGAAGATATCTCTTCTAAATGCAGCCCTTCTAGTTATGTTATTTAAGGATATTAGTTTGAGCGATGCATTATCAGAATGTAATGATGCTTTAGAGAATTATTTAGTTAGAGATAAATTTAATCAATACATAGATTATACAAATCAGGTTTCAAAAGATGTTAAATGAAATAATTAATAATAAACTGAAAGAGATCAATCTGCTTAGAGAGACACTAGATATATCTGGTATAAATATAAACTCTAGTAAAAAAAATCATTTCTATAAGAAACTATTCAATAATCAAAGCAATAAAAAAAATTCAATTATCGCAGAGATTAAAAGAAGATCTCCTAGCAAAGGCATGCTGGCTGAAAACTTAAATGTTTCAAAAACTGTTTCTGAATATGAATCTGGAGGAGCCGCATGTATCTCAGTACTAACAGAAAAGGACTACTTTAATGGATCTAATGAGGATTTATTAGAAGCTAAAAATTCTATCAACCTCCCTTTGCTTCGAAAAGATTTTATGCTCGATCCTATTCAGATATACGAAAGTAAAATGTTAGGAGCGGACTGCGTGTTGTTAATAGTTTCTGCTTTGTCTCAATCAACTTATAAACAATTGTTTGAATTGGCTTCCAAACTAGACTTAGATGTTCTCACAGAGGTACATGATATATACGAATTAGATTTTGCCTTATCGCAAAATGCAAAACTTATTGGTATTAATAATAGAAATCTGAAATCATTTGATGTTGATATTAATACGAGCATAGATCTTGCAAGAACCATAAATGATAATGACATAGTTCTTGTCAGTGAAAGTGGAATTAGTTCTAGTAGTGATATAATTACACTAAATAGTTCTGGAATTTATACCTTTCTAGTAGGCGAACATTTGATAAAATCAAACAACATAACTAATGAACTTGGAGCATTGATTAATGGAGAATAATTTAGGTATAAGACACCTAGCATTAAAGGTCAAAAACTTTGAACAATGTTTTGTTTTCTATACAGAAATACTTGGGATGTCAATCGACTGGAAACCTGATGATAATAACGTTTATTTAACAAATGGCTCTGACAATCTCGCACTACATTATGACAGTAATGTATCTTGTAATTCGGATGATTCAAGACTGGATCATTTTGGAATTTTTGTGAAAAATAAAGAGGATATTGATACTTATTTGAAGCATATGGAGGATAACCAAGTAAAAATTCATAAAGAAAAAAAAGTCCACAGAGACGATTCTATTAGCTTTTATGTAGAAGATCCAGATGGTAATATTTTGCAGATACTATGGCATCCTACATTAAGCAATGAAACCTAATATAACAAATACTAGCCAAACTCTCGTTGTAAATTCATATTATGGTTTCTCATGTAGTGAGAGTAATAGATATGATGTAAATAAAAAAATAGAAGAAAAGTTCAGCCCAGTATATCTTATGTCTATATTAGAGGATATATCAAAAACTCTAGAGACAAAAATATTACACACTTCAAAACATACATTTAAACCATCTGGAACTAGCCTTAGTTCAATCATAGAGTCTAATGAGACAGTATTCGGATCATCTGGCGTTGCTCATCTAAATGAAAGCCATATCAGTTTTCATTCATATTTTGAGAACTCTATAAAGAATATTATAATTTTGAGACTTGAGCTTCATATATCTTCATGTAGCAGAAAGAACGTTTATTTTACTCTAGATAATTTAATGGGAGAGCAACTATTCAATAGTTATGATGGATTGACATTAGATTTCTTTCATAGAGGAATTGATTTAGAACAAAATCAAGAGAATCACACTATAATTACCTCATTTTTAGAAGACAAATCTATAGAGTTTAATGTAAAGGCACATGACCAAACAGAATCGTTTAGCCATTATAAAATAGTAAAACATAAAGAAAAAATAGGATTACGTGAACTTCATGATTATCTTTACAACTATCTTATTTAGATATAAAAGCTCATCTTTTTCATAATCTTTGAAGAAATCGTCATAAGTTTCCTCGCACTATCACTGAGTTCTACCGAGCCATGATCTTTTGCAGTATTTTTATGTTTAGTCTCATCTATTTTAATATCATTTAATATTTCTTTGCTTCTTTGATCGTTATCAGGAAGTTTTTTTGTATATTCATCTAAGTGAGCTTCAACTTGATCTTCTGTTTCGTAAATAAAGCCAAAAGATTTATTTTTCTCTAACTTGCCAACAAATGTTCCGATTGCGAACGAAGATATATACCATAGTGTGTTTAAATAACTCGTCTTACCTTCGAGCTCATTCATTCTGAGGTTTAACATGTTTAGATGTTCTTTTTCTTCCTCACACATATCTAAAATAATTCGCTTTTGCGAAGTATCATTAGTTGTATAAGCTTGGCCTCTATAAAGAGCTTGAGCACAAACCTCACCCATATGATTCACTCTCATAACTCTTTGAGACACCTTTTTATCATTGGATTTTAAATTAACATCTCTTATGTCTGTTTTGACTGGTTCAAATAAAACATTAAGAGCATAATCTATCTCTTTAAGTATATTATCTATATCAGGCATATATCAGCCTCCTTTTGGTATATTCTCAAATAATTACTTGTATACATTTAGTTAAATGAGTAAAATCTCTATCCGTGAGTATAAATGATAGCAACAAAGATTGGTATGTAATAGACGCCACAGATGTGGTTTTAGGACGCTTAGCGTCAAAAGTAGCTCATATGTTAAAAGGTAAGCATAAACCCCAATATCAGCCACATACCGATGAGGGAGACTACATTATTGTGATCAATGCAAAAAAAATAAAAGTTACTGGCAATAAACTATCAGATAAAATTTATTACAAGCATACTGGTTATATAGGCAACATGAAAGAAACGCCGCTAGGTAAAATGATTGACAAAAAGCCTGACTTTGTAATAAAGAATGCTGTTAAAGGAATGCTGCCAAAGAATCCACTAGGTAGATCAATGATTAAAAAACTCAAAATCTACGAAAGTGGCACCCATGGGCATGGAGCACAAAAACCGACAGCTTTAGAGGTTTAAAAGAACTATGCATAAAACATACGGTACAGGTAGAAGAAAAACATCAAGCGCTAGAGTTTATCTAAATAGCGGAACTGGAGAAATTAAAATTAATTCGCAGGGAGTAGATGAATTTACAAAATCTGCAACGCTAACTGCAAATTTATTGGCACCCCTTGCTAAAACACAAATGCAGGATAAAGTTAACTTAAATATCTCTGTAGTTGGCGGCGGGAAAAGTGGGCAAGTAGGGGCTATTGTTCATGGTCTGACTAGAGCGTTGGTAAAATATCAAAATGATTTATTACCTACTCTTAAAAGAGAAGGTTTCTTAACAAGAGATGATCGTAAAGTAGAACGTAAAAAAGTAGGCTTACGAAAAGCAAGAAAAGCTACTCAGTTCTCTAAACGATAGGTTCAGTAATTTCAACTTGGTTGTCACCTGCACTTAATAGTAAGTGAGCATGATCCATAGCAAATATTCCATTTGCAACAACTCCCGGGATATTGTTTATTTTTGATTCTAAAGCTAAGGGTTGTGATATTTCTAAATTATGGATATCTAAAATAATATTACCGTTGTCTGTGGTAAATCCCTCTCTCAAAACAGGTCTACCACCAATTTTTATAAGCTCCAATGCTATAGCACTCTGTGCTAATGGTATTACCTCCACAGGCAATGGGAATTCCCCTAGGATATCAACTTTTTTTGATTCATCTACAATGCAAATAAACTTCTCAGAGTTATGAGCGAGTATTTTTTCTCTTGTTAATGCACCACCACCACCTTTAATCATATGAAGATATTTATTAACTTCATCAGCACCATCAATATATTTTGATAACTTTCCTACAGCACGGAGTTCATTTACATCGAATCCATTAGCTTTTAATAGTTCTGTGGACTTAACTGAGCTTGATACTATATCTTGTATTTTATTTTTAACTTTAGGAAGATATTCAATAAGAATATTAACTGTCGACCCAGAGCCAATACCCAATATCTCACCATTTTCGATTAGATCGAGGACTGATTCCGCTACTTTACGTTTCTTAGAATTTTGATCCATTTTGAAAAAATATTATTTTTATAGTATACACTATAAGAATACTGCAAATGAGCGATAACTATAGAAAAAATTGTTACAAGAAAATATTAGACGCATCATCAGTCTATGATATTGCAATTAAGAGTCCGATGCAGTTTGCACCTAAATTGTCATCAAAACTAAAAAACAAAATTTATATAAAGC
>CACLCV010000024.1 GCA_902605525.1 uncultured Gammaproteobacteria bacterium | reverse complement strand
TTTCATTTAACATATAAGAATAGTTTGAGAAGTTTTCAGTCAGCACATCTGCAGTTGATTTTGCAAGGTCGAACATTTCAAGTTTATTATAACTTTCAATTAAAATAATCAATGCATCTTTAGTTGCTGGCGCACCAGGATACTTTTCAAGCATATATTTACTTCTCTCGCTAGATGCTAGATATGCGCCTCTTTTAAAATAATATCTTCCCACATAAACTTCATGTTTGGCCATACTATCTCTGAGAAAAATTAGTCTATTGCTTGCATCTTTCGCATATTTACTTCCCGTAAATCTATTCGTAATGAGAAGAAAATCATCATAAGCATCTTTAAGTCTTGTGACATCATATTTTGAAACATCCTGCCCTAATATCTCTTGAAAAAATGGCTGTCCTTTTTCTAAATTTGATAATGCCCTTAAGTAGAATGCATAATCTAGATTAGGGTGATTTGGGTAAAGATCAATAAATCTATCACATTCCGCTATAGTGTCGTCTTTTTGTCCAAAATCGTAGTACGCAAATGCCAAATCTAATATAGATTGTTGTGCATAAGTTGAAAATGGAAATCTAGCCTCTAAAGTTCCAAATACGTTAACTGCAGACGGTATATCCGCATTTGCAAGAAATACAGAACCCTGTTCGTAAAGTTCAGCTTCGCTCATGCTTTTATATGGATCAATTGTTACCTTATTTAAGTATGCGCAACTCTGTAATATCAGCAATATAAGGACAACAAATGAAAGATTATATTTTCTCATCGTTATATCATTATAGCATGAATGATTCTCACATTTATGATTTTAGATTAGAAGTAGACATGCCAGAAAGAATTGATAAACTCTTAGCTATTCATTTTCCTGAATATTCGAGATCAACAATTCAAAGATGGATAAGTAACAATGATATTTTAATTAATGGAAAAGCTTGTAGTCAGAAGGATAAAGTGACAGAGAGCTGTGATGTATCTATTTCTATAAAATCGCAACCATCAATAAATTTAGCTGCAGAGAAAATGGATATTGATATTATAGATCAAACTGATGATTATATTGTTGTTAACAAAAAATCAGGCGTTGTAACTCACATAGCTCCTGGTAATTATTCTGGGACTCTACAAAATGGACTTTATTATGAGTATCCGGAACTATCTAAAGTCCCTAGAACAGGAATTATACATAGACTCGATAAAGATACTTCTGGGATATTAGTGGTTTGCAGAAATCTAGCATCACATAATTATTTAAGTCAGCAACTGCAAAATAAAAAATTTATAAAACTATATCATGCCTTGGTAATCAGAAATATTGATAAACCTACAGTTGTAGAAGAGCCAATTGGAAGACATCCTGTAAATAGAAAAAAAATGTCTATCCAGTCCAATGGTAGACAAGCAATCTCTAAAATAAAACCATTAACTATATTCAAAAAAGCATCTCATGTAGAGGTCGAGCTTATTACAGGTAGAACTCACCAAATTAGAGTCCATTTATCTTATTTGAATAATCCTGTAATAGGAGACACAATGTATGGTTATAAAAAAAGCTTTTTTACTAAAAACTTAAATCTTGCAAAGACTATAGATCCATTATTTCTTCAATATTTACATTCATATTCACTGTCTTTCAAAGATCCTAAAACAAATGAACTAAAAACCTATACCGCTGATTATCCTAAAGAATATAGTTTGCTATTAAACGAACTTGTTAAAGAAAACAATGATTAAAGAATATAAAACGCATTGGAGTATCCCTGAAAATATAGGATACTTTATATCTTCTAATGAAAAAGGGTACAGCAAAAATCAATATAAATACGCAAACTTTTCATTTAATGTCGGAGATAAAGAAGATGCTGTTAAATCAAATATCAATAATTTAAAAAATTTGTACTCAATTAATAATATTGCCTTTATGAATCAGTTGCATACAAATAAAACAAAAGAGCTCATCTATTATAAGAATTATAGAAATACGGATGGTATCTTTACAAGAAACAAGAAAATTGCATGTGCTGTGTTGACCGCTGATTGTATACCATTATTAGTTACTGATAAATTAGGTACTTTCATTGGGTGTGTCCATGCTGGTTGGAGAGGTTTAAAATCAAATATCATTGAGAAATTCTTTGATAACATTTTTTTTAGTAAATGCTCAGATTTGAAGGTTCTTATTGGACCATCAATTAGTAGAGATATGTATGAGGTCGACAGTGATATTTTAAGATCTTTCCCAGGGCATACTTCACATTTCAAGCAAAATAAAAGTGGTAAATATAATATGGATATTAAAAATATTGCCTATGATATTTTACTTAAAATAGGGATAACTGATGTTACAATATCACCAGCTTGCACTTACAAGGACAACAGACTTTTTTCTTATAGAAAAAATAAAATAACAGGAAGATTTATTTCTTTAATATGGTTTAAAAGATAATGCTAGATTATTTTAAAAGACTAAAAGCATTCCAAATAATAGCAGTCATCGTAATTGTTGGTCTTTTATATGGAGCTATTAATCTTTATACAAAAATACAATTTTATAAATCTTTTGCAAATCAAACTAGAATAACATCGGTTGCAGCAGAAGAGGTCCAAATTGATTCAATAAATAAAATTTATCCAGCAACATCTGTTATAGAAGCAAAAAAATCATACAATGTTGTTTCAAAAACTGATGGCATTCTTAATGAAATATTCTTCAAAGAATCTTCTTTTGTAGAAAAAGGGGATAAACTTTTTTCCATTTTATCTACATCTTCAATAGGTGAAATATCAATCACTGCACCATTCGATGGATATGTAGGGCTAACAGATTACAAAGTAGGTGACAAATTAAAAAATGGTGATCTTTTGTTAACACTCGATGACATGTCCTCCATGAAAGCATTTATTTATTTGCCTGAGAAAATCTTGCCACAAATATCACAAAATATTAAATATATAGCCAGCTCAAAACTTTTCCCTAAAGAGAAATATTTTGGTGTTATTTCAAATATTGATCAAAGAATTAATAGAGACTCACGTACCATAAGAGCATATGCGATAATTGATAATAAAAATAAAAATCTTCGTCCTGGTTTATTAATTAATATTGATATAGTTCTTGAAGAAATTAAAGATACGATGTTAATTCCTGAAGAATCAGTCCTTACATCTAAAGACTACAGCTACGTCTTTGTCGTTGATGAAAATGTTGCAAAACTAAAAAAAGTAAATCTTGGTATTACAAGTAATGGCATGATACAGATTCTTAGTGGACTAAAATCTAACGACAGGGTGGTAACTCTAGGTCATGAAAAACTCAAAGATGGTTCTAAAATTAAAGTTATTGAAAATTAATGCATATATCTGAAGTCACTGTCAATCGTCCTGTCTTTGCAGCTGTTTTAAGTTTGTTTGTAATTCTGATTGGTTTAGCCTCATATGACAAACTAACTATCAGAGAGTATCCTGATATTGATAGACCTGTCGTAACAGTTACAACAATTTACACTGGCGCATCATCGAAGATACTAGAAAGAGATGTTACTGAAATCATTGAAGATAGCCTCTCAGGAATATCTGGCATTAGAGAAATTACATCTGAAAGTAGAGATGAATTATCTAAAATACGAGTTGAGTTCACTCTAGAAACTAATTTAGATACAGCCGCCAATGATGTAAGAGATAAGGTCTCAAGGATCGCTGCTTTGC
Organism: uncultured Gammaproteobacteria bacterium; assembly: GCA_902605525.1. Taxonomy (GTDB): domain Bacteria; phylum Pseudomonadota; class Gammaproteobacteria; genus CACLCV01. The sequence goes on along the minus strand of CACLCV010000024.1, from coordinate 3,188 downwards.
TTCCGGCTGATGCTGATAATCCTCGTATTGCTAAATCAGATTCAGATGCTCGAGCAATCATGTGGATTGGCTTCTCTAGTGATATTCTTACTTCTATTCAACTTAATGATTATTTAGATAGAAATATCGTTGATAGATTATCGATACAACCAGGTGTTGCTTCGATAACCATCGGAGGGGAGAGGAAATATTCAATAAGGATATGGATGGACCCGGAGCAAATTGCTTCACGGCAACTGACCATCGTCGATGTAATTAGAGCAATAAAAAATGAAAATATTGAAAGAGGCGCTGGCAGATTTGAATCAACCGAACGTGAAGTTGGGCTTAAGCTAGACTCAAAACTTAAAACTTTAGATGAATATAGTAAAATTGTTATTAGACACTTTGGGGATTCAAAAATTCTTTTGTCAGATGTTGCAAAAATAGAAATAGGACCTGAATCTGAAAGGGGTTTTCTAAGAGCAAACAAAAAAAGTGCTATTGGACTAGGGATCGTAAGACAGACAAAATCTAACGTTCTAGATGTAGCGAATAATATTAAAGATGAATTAGAACTTATAAGACCCTCTCTGCCTGAAAGCATAGATATGAGTATAGGCTATGATCAATCTAAATTTGTCAATGAATCGATTAATGAAATAAGATTTGCTTTAACGATCTCTATGATTTTAGTTATTTTAATCATTTATTATTTTTTATCATCTAAGGCAGCAACAATTATTCCTGCTATTACTATTCCAATATCAATCATAGGAACATTTTTCATTATTCATGTTTTTGGTTATTCACTTAATGTATTAACTTTTCTGGCACTAGTGTTAGCTATAGGCTTAATTGTAGATGATTCCATTGTTGTAATGGAAAATATAAAAAGAAGAATAGAAAATGGGGAAGACAATTATACAGCAGCTATTAATGGAGCTAAACAGATAACATTTGTTGTAATTGCTACAACGCTCGTACTTGTAAGTGTATTTCTACCATTATCTTTTATGGGAGGTAAGACAGGCAGATTATTCATAGAATTTGGTGTCGTATTATCCTTTGCCGTGATCATCTCTAGTTTTGTTGCACTAACATTGACACCTATGATGTGCTCTAAGCTTCTTAAAAAAGATGAAGATCAATCTGAAAGAAAGCTATTTATTAAATTTAAAAAATTTTATGAAGCATCACTGCTCGCTTCACAAAATAAACCTAAAATAGTTTATTCTGTTACAGTAGTTTTTATTATAATATCAATTTTACTATTTCAGTTTCTACCTAAAGAACTTGCGCCATCTGAAGATAGAGGTATTTTCATAGTTTCCGTTAATGCCCCAGAAGGATCATCTTTAGATTATACAGACAACATGGTAAAAAAAGTTGAGAATGTCTTAGAGGAATATGTCACCAAAGGAGAAATTAAAACTGTTTTTGCGATTGTAGCACCAGGATTTTCTGGACAACCTGGTAATGTTAATTCTGCATTTATATTTGCATCTTTAACCCCTTGGGAAAATCGAAGACATCAAAGAGAAATAGTCAGAGAAATATTTCCAAAATTAATTTCAATGCCTGGTGCAATGATTTTTACGATTAATCCGCCTAGTCTTGGTCAAAGCCCTTTTAAATCCCCCGTTCGTTTTGTTATAAGCGGGACAAATTATGATCAGGTGGGAGAGTGGGGGGAAAGTATAAAAAATATTTCTGAAGATATTGGTCTTCGAAGTGCAAGAATTGATTATAAAGTTGATAAACCTCGGATAAATTTAAAAATCAATAGGGACGCTGCTTCAAATCTTGGTGTATCTGCTGATGATATTGCAACCACATTAGATGCTCTTTATGCATCACGCAAAGTTACAAAATTTTCTAAAGATGGTTTAACTTATAACGTAGTAGTGAAAGCAGACGATGAATATTTAGTTGATGTATCTAATCTTGACAATATCTACATCAAGTCTAGCCTTACTAAAGAGCTTATACCTCTGAGTAACTTAGTTACAAATTCTGTTGAAGCCACAAGCAAAAGTCTTAAACGTATTAATAGATTACCATCTGTTACACTATCTTCAAGCATAGCGCCAGGATCATCCCTTGGAGTCATTCTAGATGAATTATCTAAAGCCTCATCTGATATTCTTCCCTCAAACGCAAAAATATCATATGCAGGAGCATCAAAGGAATATTATGAAACAGGTTATAAATTAGAACTAACAATTCTTCTTGCTATATTAGTAGTCTATCTGGTCTTATCAGCGCAGTTCGAGAGTTTTAGAAATCCTTTAATAATTATCTTAACCGTACCGATAACTATGACAGCTGGAATTTATTCCCTTTTTGTTACAGGAGGATCCTTGAATGTATATAGTCAAATTGGATTTCTTATGCTGATTGGACTGATAGCTAAAAATGGCATACTTGTTGTAGAGTTTGCCAATCAGCTTAAAGATGAAGGAGTGAAAATATCAAAAGCTATAATTGAATCATCAATCATAAGATTTCGACCAGTAATCATGACAACAATATCAACATTATTAGGATCAATACCATTGATTATAAGTTCTGGTGCGGGAGCAGAAAGTCGTTTTGCTATGGCAGTAGTTGTCTTTGGAGGGATTGCCCTAGCATCATTTATCACGCTCTACTTAATACCAGCATTATATTTACTAATAGAAAAAGATAATTAATTCTTTGGTATTATATTCAAACCTTTCTGTTTTGAATAATATGTTGATAGATCTACTATATCTTGACTTGATAAACCCGCAGCAAAACCACTCATAATCGCATTTTTTCTCTCACCACTCTTATATGAATTAAGAGCATGTATAAGATAATTTTTATATTGGCCTGCTAGTCGGGGATACATCTTATTATCATTATTACCATCTGTTCCATGACAAGCCGAGCAAGTTACTGATTTTTCTTTACCTCTATCATAACTACTATCTGCTATGGCAATGTTACTCACTAAAAGTGTGAAGCATATGATAACCAAATTTCTCATTATTTAATTGACTCAAAGTAATTAGCTATATCAATGATATCTTGATCAGATAATCCTGATGCATTAGCATGCATAGTTTGATGTTTGCGATCACCATTTTGATAAGATTTGAGTGCCGATATAATGTAATCAGCATGTTGACCACCTAGTTTAGGAACCTTATATGTAGGATAAGTATTATTGTATCCTTCTA
>CACLCV010000023.1 GCA_902605525.1 uncultured Gammaproteobacteria bacterium | reverse complement strand
AATCTTAATACTTTATCAAGCACAGGTAAGTCTTGATTCATTTCTTTAAATTTATTATTGATCTCATTGAATACATGATTAGTACTTATATAATTTTTATTTACTGCATTACAATAATTATCAAATGTCCTATCGAAATAATACTTAGATAATATCTCTGTATCATTTCTACCTTGATCTTGCATTATTTGTTCATACCAAAAATAACCTCCGAATACCTCATCTGCTCCTTGACCACTTAATACAACTTTGTTCGACATTGAAACATTCTTTGCTAACAAGAAAAAAGCTGATGAATCCTGACTGACCATAGGCTCACTCATATTAGATATAACTGTGTCTAGGTTATGATATAGATCATCATTAGATATATTATATTTATTATGTGATGTTTTAAAATCATCCGCTACTAAGTCTGAATAATAAAATTCATTACCAATCTCATCATTTATCGTATTAAACCCAATTGAGTAAGTATTTAATTCTTCCTTATACTTTTTTGAAATTGCAGTAATTAGGCTTGAATCTATTCCTCCTGATAACAATATTCCAACTGGAACATCTGCAATATTTAATCTTTTTTCTACAGCATTATTCAGAAGAGTATCAATATTATTAATAATTTCATCATCACTATATTTTTTTACTTCGATATTATTGATATCAAAATATTTATGAAGGTGAGTCTTACCTGATTTAGTTACATTTAGAGTATGCCCTGGTTCCAATTTTTTTATGCCATCAATAATTGTGTGTGGAGCAGGTATCATAGAATGAATCGTAAACTGATAGTTCAGGGCGATTGGATTTATTTCAATCTTATCTTTGTTACTTAAAATGCCTCTCATAGATGACGAGAATACTAGCTCACTATTATCTATAGAATAATAGAGAGGCTTTATACCTATTCGGTCCCTTGCTAAAAAAATATTTTTTTTAGTTAAGTTATATATGCAAAAGGAAAAAACACCATCAAAATGCTCTACACATTTATCCCCATACTCAATATACGATCTAATTACAACCTCAGTATCACCTGTTGATTTAAAGATATGCCCCTTAGCAATTAGTTTCTGTCTTATATCCTTATAGTTATAGATAACACCATTGAATACGATCACATGATTTTCTATAACCATAGGCTGATTAGACTTTTCTGAAGTATCAATAATAGATAATCTATGATGACCAAGAAATATATCTGTGTTTTTGAATGTTCCTTTTGAGTCTCTTCCTCTATTTGAAATTGAGCTCATTAGATTAGTCAATTTTACATCATTAAAGGATTTTCCATTAAATTTGAATTCACCACAAATTCCACACATAATTGAGTTGCATCTCCTATGGATTAAATACACTTCTTCATTTATCATTAGACATAATTCAAATTAACAAATGAGGCATGTATATGAATCCTTTATTATCAATAAAAGGTACTATAATTTCAGGTTTTCTACTAGCGGTAGTATTTATAATGATACTGACCGATGGAGCAGTTCCTATTGAAGCGGAGGGCTATATTAGATGGTTACATTATCTATCAGGGGTAACATGGATAGGACTATTATATTATTTTAATTTTGTACAAGTTCCAGCAATGGCGAAGGCAACTGCAGATAAGGAGCCAGGTCCTGCAGCTATAGGAAAATATGTGGCACCTCTCGCACTACTATGGTTTAGATGGGGAGCAGTAGTAACATGGGTGACAGGAGCGGCTTACCTAGGACATCATGGACAATTCGTAGATGCATTCACATTTGCTGGCGGCTATAGCTCAGTAATTGGTGCTGGCGCATGGCTAGGAACAATCATGTTATTTAATGTATGGGTACTTATTTGGCCAAATCAACAAAAAGTACTAGGTTTAGTGGATGCGACAGCAGATGAAATTGCAAAAGCAAAGAAAACAGCTTTACTTGCTTCGAGAACTAATACTGCACTAAGTATACCAATGCTCTTGTTTATGGGAGGAGCACATCATCCAGGTCTAGTATCATTAGCATCCTTGATAACATCTATTGCTTGATCAAAAAAAACCTAACCTGATTAGCAGGTTAGGTTAATTTCTTATAATACTAAATTAAATTAGAATTTATGTGTTAGACCTAATCCAGAGGTACTGATATCTGATCCATCTCGATCAAAGTCTTGTTTAGTATAACCAATTGTAATATCTGAATGTTTACTTAGATTAATCTTTGCAGAGATACTATGTGTATTATAGTCTTGATTAGCTGCTCCCTCTGAGTCGCCTTCTGCAGTAACAAGTTGTAAATCAGCTGAGCCTATAGCGTAGTGGATACCAAAGGTTTCTATTTGACCATTAGTATTACTTGATGCTATGAAAGTATTTGCTACTTCAAGATCTTCTAGAGATACAAACAGGCTCATATTTGGCATTACCTCTAGAGAAGCAAAGAATTTATCATTACTTTCACTGTCGCCTCCAGAAACCTCATTATCATGATACGTTGCATATCCAAATGTTAAACCGCTCATGACCATGTCTTTAAATGTAATACCAAGAGAATAGTCTCCTCTGTCTGTATTTGTATTGTCATTAGCTGTATTGTCTGTCGCCGCATACATAAATCCAAGTTCTATTGGACCCATCATTGCATGATAAGCCATAGCACCTTCGAAGTTGCCAGCTATACCACCTTGTCCTTGACTAAATCCACCATGAGAGTTTAATGCGGTAGCAGTATCCATATTGGTATCAAATTGCCCCATTGTTTTATATGGAGCTTCAAATGTACCCGCACCTACATAACCTAAAGGTGTCATAAAGCCAAGATTACCTACATGCATATCAAATGTTTGACATCCATTTGCATTATTAGTACCGCAGTTATTACCTGCGCCACTTGTACCATCACCAATATCGAATTTATATTCTAAGTTTCCGACGATATTTCCAGATTTAATTTTAAGTCCCAATCTGCTTTTATTACCACCATCATCTAATCTTTGAACTGATCCAGATGTTTTATCATATCCTATATACAATCTTCCATAGAAATGAACCCCAGAAGATGCCTTAGCTGAAGAAGCATGGTTATGTTCACCGCCACTCATTGCTTGTCCGCCAGCATAAGATAAAGATGAAAGGCACATAAATAGAACTAAACTTAATAGTTTTTTCATATTTTCCCCTATTTTTAACGTTAACATCACTATAATAGGGGAAATTGCACCAAAAATACACATTAATATGCACCTTAAGTTGATTATCAGCTATATCTAGTATTCTTGATAATTTAATATAGAATACCTTTTTCATGCGAAAATGATGAATATGAAAAGTAACATAATGCCAACCTATAACAGAAAACCTGTTTCCTTTGTAAAAGGAGAGGGAGTTTATCTTTACGATAATAAAGGCAAAAAATATCTAGATGCTTTGTGTGGACTAGCGGTTACAAGTCTGGGGCACTCTAATCCAAAAATTACTGAAGCTATAAAAAAACAATCTCAAGAATTGATACACACATCAAATGCATTTCAAATTGATAGTCAAGAGAAGTTAGCAAAAAGACTATGCCAACTTACAGGAATGGAAAATTCCTTTTTTTGTAACTCAGGCGCTGAGGCAGTTGAAGCAGCAATAAAGATAGCAAGAAAGTATGGCCATGATAGAGGCTATGAAAATCCAAAAATAGTTGTAATGTCAAATAGTTTCCATGGCAGGACAATGGGAGCAATGAGCGTAACATCTAACGAAGCTTCTCATCTATCATTTGGACCTATTTTAGAAGGGCTTGTAAGAGTAAAATTTAATGATATCAATGAGGTCAAAGATGTCCTCACAGCACATAAAGATATTGCTGCAATTCTATTGGAACCTATTCAAGGTGAAGGGGGTATTATTTCTTGTAGTGATGATTTCATGAAAGAACTCAGTGATATGTGCATAGCTAACAAAATACTCCTTATGGCTGATGAAGTTCAATCTGGTTTTTGTAGAACAGGGAAATGGTTTAGTTATCAACATTTTAATGTATCGCCTGATGTTGTCATGGTAGCAAAAGCACTTGGAAATGGTGTTCCGATAGGAGCTTGCCTGGCTAAAGGAGATGCAGCCAAAGTATTAAGCGCAGGTATGCATGGCTCGACATTTGGGGGAAATTATTTATCTACATCTGTCGGTTTATGTATTCTAGATATTATGAGAGATGAACACATATGCAATCATGTAAGAGATATAACCTCAATAATGAAAAATGCTATGCATTCAAAAATAAAAGATCTTAAAGCTGTATCAGATATTAGGATTTATGGAATGATGATTGGTATAGAACTAAATTGCAACTGCACGGAACTAGTTGTGAAAGCACTAGAAAAAGGCTTAGTATTGAATGTAACCAAAGATAGAATAATCAGATTACTTCCGCCTCTAATATGTGAAGAGCAACATATTTTGAATATTGTTGATATTATTGAACAGCTAATCAAAGAAAATTATGAATAAAAGAGATTTCAAATCTTTAATAGATATAAATACTCAAGAATTCTTGAAGATTATTCAAAGAGCAATTGATTTTAAAGAACTAGATAAATTAAATAAAATACCTAGACCATTCTTGAATAAGACATTAGCAATGATATTCAAGAAAAATTCTACTAGAACGAGAGTATCATTTGAAACTGCAATGTATAAGTTGGGTGGACATGCAATATTTTTATCCGAAGATTCTTCGCAGTTAAAAAGAGGTGAGGATATCTCGGACACTGCTCAAGTACTCTCAGGTATGGTCGATTTAATTATGATGAGAACGAATACTCATGATGAAATTAAGAAACTTGCAAAATTTTCCTCAGTTCCTGTAATTAATGGTTTATGTAACCTTTTTCATCCCTGTCAGTTACTAGCTGATATGCAGACAGTTGCAGAGACAAAAGGAAATGATTTTTCTAAAATGACAATTGCATGGATTGGAGATGGCAACAACATGTGTAATTCTTATATCAATGCATCCAAGTTATTAAACTTTAAACTCAATATATCAACGCCAAATGGTTATGAACCTGATTCGTATACTCTTGAAAAATTTGGTGATAACGTCGAATTATGTGACATCCCTGGAACTGCTGCTAATAATGCTGACATAGTAACTACGGATGTATGGACAAGTATGGGTGATGAACAAGAAAATGAAGAGAGAAAAAAAATATTCAAAAGTTACCAAGTAAATATGAATTTAATGTCGAAAGCTAAAAAAGATGCAATATTTTTACATTGTTTACCTGCACATAGAGGAGAGGAGATTGATGATATCATCCTTGATTCAGATTTTAGTGCTGTTTGGCAACAAGCTCATAATAGACTTTATAGTAGCATGGCTTTAATAGAATTTTTGTTATCTGATCAAGATTAGAGATTACTTATTAACTTTTCTCTTAGAAATCTATCATTAGATTTTAAAATTGCATTAACCTTTCTCTTAATTTTATTAATATTACTATTTAGGATAATATCTTTTACCTCAGGTATTGCTTGAGGATGCATACTAAAAGATTCTAATCCAAGACCTAGAAGTAACTTTGTATATGATTTTTCTCCTGCCATTTCACCGCAAACAGTTACATCAATCTTAGATTTGTTACATGATTCAATAACTTTTTTTATTAAAGACAACACTGCTGGATTAGTAGGATCATATAGACTCGATACTTCATCATCAATTCGATCTATTGCAAGAGTATATTGAATCAAATCATTTGTACCAATAGACATGAAATCTACATGTTTAGCTAGTTCATCGGCTTGTAATGCACACGCAGGAACTTCAATCATAATTCCAAGGTCATATTTATTTGTAAATTTCTTTCTTTCCTTTTTTAATTCTAATTTTGCATTATTTATTAATTCTTTTGTTTTGATAATTTCATTGAGGGATGTAATCATTGGTATCAATATCCTTAATGAATTATTATATCCAGCTCTCAACATAGCTTTGATTTGGGTCTGAAATATATTTTTTTCGGCAAGACTATATCTTATTCCTCTGAGTCCAAGAGCAGGGTTTTTAGCTATGTCTCCAACTTTTATGTTTTCAGATACTTCTTTGTCTGAACCAATGTCTAGTGTTCTTAGTGTGACCGGCTTATTTTTCATAGCTTTGAAAACTTTCGTATAAACAGAGATTTGTTCTTTTTCTGAAGGAAGATCACTTCTATTCATATATAAATATTCAGTTCGATATAATCCTATTCCATCACAATCATTATTTAAAAACTTTACTTCGTCTGATAATTCTAAATTAGACATGATATTTATTTTTACTCCATCATTAGTAAGTGACTTTTTCTTTAAAACTTTCCTTAAACTTTTTTGTAATGAATATCTGTGTGATTGAATACCTTCAAAATATTCAAGTTCAAATTGGTCTGGATTAACAATAATAATTTCATTATCTAAATCCATAATAATATTATCATTATCCCGAATTATTTCTTTTGATGATTCTGCTTTAACTATCATTGGCAAAGAAAGACTTTTACTTAATATTGCAGCATGAGACGATTTACTACCATGGGATGTTATTACACCCGAACCTTGCTTTTGGTAAATATCAATAACATCTTTTGGTGTAATTTCATCAGTAATAATAACCTTATTTTCTAAGCTAATCTTACTATATATGCTCTCTTTTTTATTCGACTGTAGAAGATCTAGTAAGCTCATTACCATTTGCTTTATATCTATTAATCTTTCTTTTATATATTTATCTTTAATATCATCAAAAGATTTTTTAATACTTTTATACTCGATTGCAATTGCCGAATTTGCTGTATACAAATTATTTTCAATCATTTCAATAATATGCATCTGGAAATCTTGATCTTCGATAAAGAACAATTGCGTATCCATAAGTTTAGTCATCGGTAAATTATCTTTGATTTTTTCTTTAGACTTCTTGTACTCTTCCTTGATACTAGCTAGTGATCTTAGAAATCTTTTAGTTTCAATTTTTACTTGAGATTTTTTGATAAAAGACGGCGCATAGTTAATATCATCTTTATTAATTAAAATCGCTTTTCCTATGCATATGCCTGTGGATACACTTAACCCTTTAATAATTATGCTCATAGATCTTCATCAAATTTATTTTGAAATAGTTTTTCTATAGAATTCATCGCTTGAATTTCATCGTTACCTTCAACAGTGATGTTTATAATAGAATCTCTTGAAGCAGACAGCATAAGTATTTTCATAATACTTCTAGCATCTGCCTGTTTGTTATCTTTTACAAGAGTAATGTCAGATACGAATTTATTTGCTATGAAAACCAATTTTGCAGCTGCTCTTGCATGAAGCCCAAGTTTGTTTAATACTTGTAAATCTTTAGTAATCATATTTCTATAGATTCATGATACCGTCAACACCTCCCTCAATTGCTTTTTCAGCAAGATTTTCAAGGGAATATTTAGGGTAGTTAAAAACATTTAAAATCATTGATAAATTCAATCCTGCTACAACTCTAATCTTCTGATGTTTAATAGATTTAGCAATATTAGATGGAGTAGTTCCAATTATATCTGTTAAAACTAAAACTCCCTTTCCTTCATCTAAAAAATTGACATATTTTTGACCTAGTTGGATTACATCATTAGGTTGATCAAAATTATCAACCGATAATAACTCAACGCGAAAAGGATTATTTCCATAGACAGAAGTCGCAGTAAGCAGCATTTGCTTTCCAATGTCACTATGGGTAATTATCAATATACCTACATTCATCTAAATAAATATCAAGTCAGTTGATTCCAAACAATGTAATATTTCTTGACTATTTCTGGCACTTCTCAGCTTTTTCCTATTTGATATTTTATCAAGGATCTCGCTTAAACATGCCAACAGAGTAAGATGATTATCTGTCTCTTCAGTAGGTACAATTAAGCAAACAACAATATCTACATCAAGGCTATCAATATTATCAAAGTCAATTGGGTTATCTAGTATAATTACTGAAACAAAT
>CACLCV010000022.1 GCA_902605525.1 uncultured Gammaproteobacteria bacterium | reverse complement strand
TGTATGCTATGCCGCCTTTTGGAATTGATACTCCAAACTTAGCTAAAATCTCTTTTGCTTGATACTCGTGGATATTCATTATTTTTTAGATTGTATTAAATTATCAATGTTAACAATATTTTCAGCCATACGTTCCGATGCCGCATCAATCATTCTTCCATCAAGCTGTGCTGCTCCACGTCCCTCAGCAGCCGCTTTAGCAAGTTCTTCAATAATTCTTTTAGCTTTATCAACCTCAGCTGCAGGTGGTGAATAGACATCATTAGCATGTTCAATTTGTGATGGATGTATTGCCCATTTGCCTTCCATTCCAATAGCAGCTCCACGTTTAGCAGCTTTAATATAACCATCTGGATCATTAAAGTCTCCAAAAGGTCCATCTATTGGTCTCAGACCATAAGCTCTGCATGTTGCTACTAACTTAGATAAGCCATGATGCCATTGATCACCAGGATAGTCAGGATTTAGTCCTCCTATTACTACCGTTCTAGCTCTTAGGCTTGCAGCAAAATCAGCAACTCCAAAGTGAAGCGCTTCTAATCGATCAGATGATCTTGCAATCTCATCTATATTCACCATTCCTAATGCGCTTTCAATAAGACACTCAAGTCCAACTCTATTTTTTAATTCTCTTTCTTGTTCAATCTGAGTCACCATGCAATCAACCATGTAAACATCATCTCTAACTCCAACTTTTGGAATTAGCAGCGTGTCAATATGTTCACCGGCCTGCATCATTAATTCAACAACATCCCTATACATATAATGAGTATCTAAACCATTAATACGTACTGAAATAGTTTTACCATGTCCTTTCCAGTCAAGCTCTTTTAGAGCCTTGATTACATTTTCACGTGCTGATACTTTATCATTCGGCGATACAGCATCTTCAAGATCTAAAAATATGTAATCCGCACTTGAATTAAGTGCTTTTTCGAACATTTTTGGAGATGAACCGGGTACGGCTAATTCACTTCTTTGTAATCTGGTTGTTGCACTTTTGTATGATGTATGACTCATAAATCTATTTCAAATTTTGACTTGATATACCCCTGTATATTCGCTATAACTCGATAAGTTTTGAGAAGTATATATGATAATTTTAAAATATGCAAAATCAGTAGGGTTAATATATGACTAAATATGCACTAGAAATTAAACATCTTAATAAAACATATAGAAATGGTGTAATTGCTTTAAAAGATATAAATCTTAATGTCGAAGATGGTGATATATTTGCATTTCTCGGCCCTAATGGCGCGGGTAAATCTACTGTTATAGGTATTATAACTACCCTTGTGAACATCACATCTGGTGAAGTAAAAGTTTATGGTAAAGACATAATACAACATCCAGAAATTACTAAACAAATGATAGGTGTTGTACCTCAGGAATATAATCTCAATCAGTTTATCCCAATTATAGAAACCATGGTTAATATAGGTGGCTACTTTGGACTTTCGAAAAAACAAGCTTTAATTAAAACACAAGAATTATTTGAAGATTTAGGAATATGGCATAAACGAGAATCTACTCCCAGAGAATTATCTGGTGGAATGAAAAGAAGATTAATGATAGCTAGAGCTCTTATACATAATCCAAAGCTATTAATACTGGATGAACCTACAGCTGGAGTAGATACAGAATTAAGACTAACTATGTGGGATTTTTTTAAAAAAATAAATAATGATGGCGTTACGATTATCCTTACTACGCATTATTTAGAAGAAGCAGAAAGGCTATGCAGGAATCTTTCAATTATTCATCATGGTGAAGTAGTTCAAAATTCTCCCATGGCTGATATTATGTCTTCCTCAAGAAAACATACCTATATTGTAAGAACAGATTCTAAAATCACTAATAAAAATATATTCGAAGAAAGTATAAATATTATTGATGATAAATCATGTGAATTGACTGTTGATAATAAGACCTCAATTACAGAAATCATCACAAAATTTAATCAATCTAATATAAATGTAATTGATATTCTAAGTAAACGAAATAAGCTTGAAGAACTATTCATAGAACTAACACAGAAATAATGAAAGATTTATATTTAATACAAATAACAACTATATTTAAAAAAGAGTTTGCTCGCTGGTCAAGAATTTGGATTCAAACTATTCTGCCTTCAGTAATAACTATGTTCTTATACATCACTATTTTTGGAAATTTCATAGGTGAACGTATAGGTGAAATCAATGGTTTGGCTTATATACACTTCATAATACCAGGCCTGATAATTATGCCGATTATTTCAAATTCCTATATGAACGTAGTTGGATCTTTTTACAGCGGAAGGTTTCAAAAAAGTATAGAGGAATTATTTGTATCACCTCTTTCAAGTCATGTAATTTTAATTGGATATGTGATGGGCGGTGTCTCAAGAGCCTTTGTAGTTGGTTTTGTTGTATACATAGTATCTCTTAGTTTTACAAGCATACCTGTTCATAATGTTTTTTTAGCTATATTTCTTACTCTATTAGTAAGTTTTTTATTTTCTATTCTGGGCTTTATCAATGCTGTCTATGCAAAAAGCTTTGATGATATTAATATAATCCCCACATTTGTTCTGACACCACTTACCTATCTAGGCGGAACTTTCTACTCAATTTATAATCTACCAGAAGCTTGGCAAACAGTTTCTATGTTCAATCCAATTGCATACATGGTAAGCGCATACAGATATGCATTCATAGGTGTCGAGGACTTAAATACATACGGGGCAATATTATTAATGTTCATTTTAATATTTATGCTGTATTCTTTAGCTATATATTTACTCAATAAAGGTATTGGTGTAAAAAATTAACTCTCACGAGGTTGGGAAAGTCAGTGAATACATAATCTGACACTGCCCCCGCAACGGTGAACAACAGTCCGAATGCCAACGAGGTGAGACCAACATTAGCGGTGGTGCTATGAAAAAAATATTAATCATATAAAAATATCAGCTATTACTTAATGGGTTACTGTAATGCAGTCTGTGTATTATTGTGTCTTGTTTAATCATAGATAGTACATTTAAGAATATGATATTCAGTGAATATTTATAACCTATTCGCTGTAAAATTCAGCATATATCTCGCTTGTGTCATTTTGTGAGAAGTAATAGCTTTCATGAAACTTTCAAACTAACTAACAGAGAAAATATTATGAATTTAAGAAAATTTTTATTACTAAATATATTGCTTACATTATTCACTTATTCGAATGCAAGTGAGACATTGAACCCTATTGTAGTAAGTAATTCTATCTCACCTATTGATATTCATTCATCGCCCGCATCCATGGAGGTTTTCACCGCATCAGACATCAAAGAAAGAGGATTTATAGATCTCCCTGACTTGTTAAATTCTATTAGTTCTATCAACGTAAGTACTGTCGGTGGGAGCGGACAATTAACTTCTGTATTTACAAGAGGCACGGAAAGCAATCATACAAAAATTATACTAGATGGGGTTGAGCTTAATCCAGGAACACTTGGTCTTGCACCTATACATAATATTTCAATCCATTCTATTGATAAAGTAGAAATTATAAAAGGATCTTCGTCAGCCCTGCATGGCGCAAATACTATTGGAGGAATTATTAATATTAAAACAAAAGAGAATTCGAATTCCATTTCAATTTCCTCTGGTTCATGGTCAAGTAATTCAACATCTTTTACACAAGGATTTAATGTAAATGGACTCAGTATGAATATTAATGCAAATAGCTATGAGTCAAAATCCATACCAGCAAAAATTGCCTCAATGAAAAGGCATTCTCATAACACTGATAATATAGCTTTAGGATTAAGCAAGGAAATTAATGACTATCTCTTTTCATCTAGATTTTATAGCTCTACGGGAAACGCTCAATATGATAACTTCAACAGTTCAGCTGTTCTTAATCAAGATCATGATGACTACTTCTATACATTTGGTCTTAAAAAATTTATCGATGATGATATTTTAGAAATGGTTTATAAAAGCTCTCAAAACAGAATTATTCAAAGTGCAACAGGTGCTACTGACTTTACAGACACTCTTAGAGACATATATGATTTCTCTTACACTAATGTAGGTAATAATATGATCCAGAAGGTTGGATTCATTTATACAAAAGAACATATGAGTGAATTATCATATGGAACTCGTTTTATTGCATTCACAAACTACAAAGAATACTTTTACCAAAGTGAATTATCTTATCCGTCATATCTTGTTAACTATGGAGCAAGGCATATTGATCACTCACAATACGGCCACTTCACAACCGGTAACTTTGGGCTCTCTGTGTTGTCAGCCAATGATGTCTATTCTTTTAATGTTACCAGATCATTAAGACCTGCAGATGCTACAGATCTTTATGGCTATGGTGGTATTTCAACACTTGAGCCTGAAGAGTCATTCTCTTATGAGTTTGGAATCAAAAGATATGTAAATGAGGATACTTTCCTTCGTGGTACTGTATTTAAAACAAGAATCAAAAATCTGATTGAAGCAAATGCAATGTCTCAATTATATATCGCAGATTCAAAAATAACTGGAATGGAGTTAAGGTTTCAATCAATCTTGAAACCTATCAAATATGATATTGGCTATACATATATGGTTCCAGAAGATACAAAAAATAATCAGCCATTAACAAAACGAAGCAAGCATAAACTTAATGCTGATTTGATATACACAATAGATCAAGAAAGCAGTTTACGAGTGAATGTTTTGGCAGAAGGAAAGAGGAAAGGGTCTGCTTATGCTGATATCGACTTAGGGTCTTACTACATTGCTAATCTAAATTATAAAACAATGTTTAACCATAACTCGATCACAGTGAGTCTTAAAAATATATTTGATAGACCGTATAGATCAGCGCATAATTTTAATAGTCCTGACCGATCAGTCTTTGTTACATATTCCTACGATTATTGATAGTATGAAATATTATGAAGAATTTTAATTATATGAATATATCAATTCTGCTACTATTACTTGTCTCTAAGCTATCAAGTAGTTTCATAAATATTTCACCTTTTATAGCTACTATTATTATAGGATCATATTTTATTAATAATAAATATCATTTATTGATTATGATATGCATAGCTCAGTTTATCTCTGATATGAGCTTTGATATGCATATATCAAGTATTTTTGTTTACATATCATACTTTTGTATAGTTCCAATTTTGTATTTATCTGAAAAGAATTTCAGCTTAGTAAATAGTCTTATTAAAGCTGTATATGCGAATATTATATTCTTTTTTATAAGTAACTTTGGTCATTTTATTTCTTTTAGTGAATATTATTCATTACCAATATTTTTTGAAAGTTATGAAGCAGGAATGCCATTTGGCATAAATTTATTGCTATCAACATTATTTTTTATTTTTATTTATCATGCCTTACTAGCTATCAGTAATAAACAGCTAGTAAGTTCATGGTTGAAGTGAGGGTGCTTAAAACTTAAGTTGTCCGCCTGTTTTATATTCAGTGACACGTGTCTCAAAGAAATTCTTCTCTTTGTTTAAGTCCATCATCTCTGACATCCATTCAAATGGATTTGTTGCGCCAGGATACTGATGAGGTAAGCCAATGCGTTGGAATCTTCTGTTCGCAATGAACTTTATATACTCTTCAAACTGATTAGCATCCATACCAAGCATTGGTTTTGGCATAGTATCTCTTCCATATTGAATTTCTAGTTCGACTCCAGTTTTAATTAAATCAATCATATCTTGTTGAAATGATTCAGTCCAAAGGTCAGGATTTTCATTTTTTATTTGATTAATCACATCCATCCCAAAGTTCATATGCATAGATTCATCTCTTAATATGTATTGAAATTGTTGTGACACACCAGTAAGCAGATTTCTTCTTCCTAATGATAGAATCTGTGTAAACCCTACGTAGAAGAATATGCCCTCAAAGACAACATAGAATGCTATCAAATCTCTAAGCAATCTTTGATTATCTTTATGTGTACCTGTTTGGAAAGTTGGGTCACCAAGACTTTGTGTGAATGGCAGTGCCCACTCTGCTTTTGTTGCAACAGCTGGTAATTCCCTATACATATTAAATATTCTTGCTTCATCCAGGCCAAGTGATTGTACACAATATTGATAAGCGTGAGTGTGAATTGCTTCTTCAAATGCTTGACGAAGAAGATATTGTCTACATTCAGGATTTGTTATGTGCTTATAGACTGCTAGAACTAAATTATTAGCAACAAGAGAGTCTGCGGTTGAGAAGAAACCAAGGTTTCTCTCAACCATTTCTCTTTCCTCGGGTCTGAGCGCGCTAGGATCATTCCAACACTTTATATCATCATGCATAGGAATTTCTTCCGGCATCCAATGGTTTGCAGAACCATCTAAATATTTTTGCCACGCCCATTCATATTTGAAAGGAACAAGCTGATTCAAGTCTGCTCTACAGTTAATAATTGCTTTATCGTCAACTTGTATTCTTGCAGCTCCTTGCTCAATATCTTCCATTCCAGTAGAGCCCACTCCGCTATCTTCAGACGCAGGAAAATCCTGAATGTCTGCTGATGCCGAGTCAGTAAAGTTTTTATTTAGTTCTGATGACACTTTCTTCTCAGGTACTATATCTGGTTTACTCAGTGCATCATTAATAGGATCGTCCCAATTATACATTTTTATCTCCTTTTATTTGTCTATCAGCATCCATCGCTAATAGCCTATCTTTTTCTAGTTTGTTTAGTTTTATGATTACAAATACCATTGCAATAATAGCAATGACATAAATCATGAAATCGGGTATGTAAAAATTCATCATTGGCAAGCCTCGCATTCTGGATCATCAATTAAGCATTGTTTAACTTCTTCATCTGATTTAACCGCATTTAAATTAGAACCTGAATTATCTGATGTACTTTTCTCTACATGAGTTGCACCTAATGATCGTAAATAATAAGTAGTTTTCAAACCTCTTATCCATGCAAGTTTATAAGCACTATCAAGTTTTTTACCATCTGAATCAGGAATATATAAATTTAATGATTGTGACTGGTCAATCCATTTTTGTCTTCTTGCCGCAGCTTCTACAAGCCACCTTGTATCAATTTCAAAACATGTTGAATAAATAGACTTCAAATCATCAGGTACTCTATTAATAGGTTGTAATTGACCATCAAAATATTTTAAATCTTTAATCATTACTTCATCCCATAAGTCTCTTTCTTTTAAATCTTTTATTAGATAAGGATTTATTACAGTAAATTCACCAGAAAGATTAGATTTAACATATAGATTTTGGTATGTAGGCTCTATTGATTGAGAAACTCCACATATATTAGATATGGTTGCAGTTGGTGCAATAGCAAGCGTATTTGAATTACGCATTCCATGTTTTTTGATTTTATCTCTTAAGTCATCCCACTTTAAGCTTTCATCGAGGTTTACATCTAAATATTTTCCACGTATCTCTTTTAGATTTCTTAAACTATCTATAGGAAGAATTCCTTGGCTCCATAATGAGCCTTCGAAGCTTTCATAAGCACCTCTTTCTTTTGCAAGTTCCATAGACGCTTCAATCGCAAAGTAGCTGACATACTCCATGCTCTTATCAGCAAAAGCAACAGCTTCCTCTGACTCGTAAGGAACACGAATTTTGTATAAAGCATCTTGAAAACCCATAATCCCTAAACCAACAGGGCGATGTTTTAAGTTAGAGTTTTTTGCTTTATTTACACTGTAATAATTATATTCAATAACATTATCAAGCATTCTCATAGCTGTCATGATTGTTTTTTTAAGTTTCTTTGTATCAATTTTTCCAGCTTCAGTAATATGAGCTGCCAGATTGACAGATCCAAGATTACATACGGCAATTTCATCTTTAGAAGTATTCAATGTGATCTCAGTACATAAGTTTGATGAGTGAACAACGCCTTTATGCTGTTGTGGAGATCTAACATTACAGGGATCTTTAAATGTAATCCAAGGATGACCAGTCTCAAAGAGCATGCTGAGAATTTTTCTCCAGATATCTACTGCATTTACAGTCTTAAAATTTTTAATCCCACCAGATTTTGCAAGATCTTCATATTCCATATACTTTTCTTCGAAATCTAAGCCGTATAAATCATGGAGATCAGGTGTATCTGAAGGGGAGAAAAGTGTCCACTCTTCATTGCCATGGACTCTTTTCATAAATAGATCAGGAATCCAATTAGCTGTATTCATATCATGTGTTCTTCTTCTCTCATCACCTGTATTTTTTCTAAGCTCGAGAAATTGTTCAATATCTAAATGCCAAGTTTCTAAATAAGCACACATTGCGCCTTTTCTTTTACCACCTTGATTAACAGCTACTGCAGTATCGTTTGCTACTTTAAGAAAAGGAATGACTCCCTGACTTTTACCGTTAGTACCTTTGATGTATGAACCTAGAGCTCTTACTTGTGACCAATCATTTCCTAAACCACCAGCAAATTTAGAGAGCATTGCATCATCGCTTATGCCTTCAAATATTCCCCTTAAATCATCAGGCAATGTTGATAAGTAGCAAGATGATAGTTGAGGTTTTAATGTTGCAGAATTAAATAGTGTTGGTGTACTAGACATAAAATCAAATGATGATAATAGTTTGTAAAACTCAATTGATTTAGCTTCTCTATCCTCTTCATTAATGGCAAGTCCCATTGCAACTCTCATAAAGAATGCTTGAGGCAATTCAAATCTTACTTCATTGTGGTGAATAAAATATCTGTCATACAAAGTTTGTAAACCTAAGTATGTAAATTGCATGTCTCTTGAAAGATCAATATTTTTTGTTAGAAATTCTAAATCATAGTTTAGTAATTCTGGATCAAGGTGCTTTAGTTCAACACCTTTTTTAATATAACTTTTAAAATAGTTTGGATAAGATTTTTCCATAGCGCTTATGCTTAAATCTGATGCATCTATTTCAAGAAAGGTATATGCCTCTTCTGACATACTATTTGATAGTAATCTTGCTAATACAAAAGAGTAATTAGGATCTTTCTCAATAAGTGGTCTTACAGATATAAGTATCGAATCGGATAAATCTGATTTTTTTATACCATCATATATATTCTTATCAATAGTGTTAAATATTAAGTCACTTGATACATCATCAATGTCTAAGCAACTCTCTGCAATCATGTTTTTTAATTTTTTATAATCTATAGGAACTGTAGAGCCATCGTCTAAGACCATGTTTTTAGATATTGGCATATCTTCTGTTTGCTCAACGCCAAGTTTTCTTGCTTTTGATCGATCTTCTCTATAGATAACGTACGCTCTTGCTACGTCTTGATAACCAGCTCTCATTATTGCTAGCTCAACTTGATCTTGAATATCCTCTATATGAATAACGCCACCATTGGGGAATCTTCTTTTAATAGTGTGATCTACTTTGTCAGTTAAATTTTCTACTTCGTTATGTATTCTAGATGATGCAGCTGCACTACTTCCTTCAACACTTAAAAATGCTTTCGTCATTGCAACAACAATCTTATGTGAGTCATAAGCAGTCACCTTTCCATTTCTTCTCATTACACGATAAAGACCAGGTATTGGCTCTAACTGAGGAGCTTCAGCA
>CACLCV010000021.1 GCA_902605525.1 uncultured Gammaproteobacteria bacterium | reverse complement strand
TGAACCTGAAAGACCCATTGTCATTCTTGAAATAATGAATGCAAAGCCTTTGCAGTGTGATAACTCATGTCCGTAAATGATACCTATACCGGCAAATATACCTGTTGATAGTACAGCACCGATTAGATCTAATGAGGTAATCCCACTATATACAGGTATTAAACCAAACCATGTTGCTGTTATTTCTACTGGTACACCTGTCATGAATCCGTATACTCTCCATGCTAATGCAAGTTGTAGTAGTACGAATACAGGTAACATCATGTACATTACCAAGTTTTGGAATGTTGGGCTTGCCTTTGTAGAACCATCTTCTTTGTGCATTGAGCTTGAAGATTGCTTACGAAGAATAGTATCAACGATGACACCTACTCCTAAAAGTGCAACACCAATCCAAGAAAGCATTCCACCTGCGATCACACCTGCTAGTGTTACTAGAATTAGTGATGGTGCAAGCAAATACTTAATGTTTGCAAATATTGTTGACATAATTGCCTCCTTTGTCCGCATTTTGTCAAATTAATTGTAAATAAGTACATTAATATATTAGATTTGTCTAATTTATTACTTACTTGTCTACTTCTTGTCCATAACAGTATTACATGAATATAGAGATGTCAACCTTATTTAAATAAAGTTTTTAAGTTAATTGGATTTATTATTTAGAGTACTTTTTCTTGAATTTAGCAACACGACCTTCTTTTGTCTCTATACGACCTTTGCCTGTATAGAAAGGGTGTGACTCAGATGATGTTTCTATTTTATAGACAGGATATTCATTGCCATCCTCATATTTCATAGTCTCAGTAGTCTTGACTGTTGAAGACAATAAGAAACTTTTGTTACATGTAACATCATGAAATATCACTGGTTTGTAATCTGGATGAATATCTTTTTTCATAGTACGGTGTAATATATCACAATTTTTCAAATAATTAATAATTTAGTGCTATAAAATAACCTATGGAAATGATACAGATCACAGATCTTCACATAACAAAAGATATTGAAAATATAAAGAATGATTGTAAGCCATATCAAACTTTATCTAATACATTGAAGCATATCGAACATCACCACTCCAATGTTAAAGACGTAGTCATAACAGGTGATTTATCAAATGACTACACAAGAGAATCATATATGATTATTAGGAATCTTCTAAAAAAATATCAGTCCACTTTTTATATTCTTCCAGGTAATCATGACAAATTAGAACATATTAATACGATTTGTGATGAACAGATTACCACTAACTCCATAGACCTAAGTATGTCTAAAACTTTAGTTTATAACTTTGATACACATGTCCCTGGAAAAACTAACGGGCATCTCAAAAAGATACAAATTAATGAATTAAATAAAAAATTATGTATAAGCAAAGAGACGGATAAAGTTATAATTTTTACACATCATCCAATTATAGAAATAGGATCTGAATGGATTGATGAACATATATCTGAAAATAGCGAAGAATTAATTCAACTTATGCAGTCCCACACAGACAAAGAATTTAAAATATTTTCTGGACATGTTCACCAAGAATTCAATTGCATAAAAAATAATATCGAATTTTTTACAACACCCTCAACATGTTATCAATTCAAAAATCAATCAGAAAATTTTGCTTTGGAGCCAAACTTATCTTATGGTTATCGTGTAATTACATTACACGATAACAGCATAAGAACTAAAGTTTTAAGAATCTAATTATAACTTGACTCTCCATGATCTGAGATATCAATCCCTGTCTCTTCATCTTCGTTAGTTACTCTTATACTTCCAGTAAAAGTTTCTGCTACTTTAATAGCTACAATTGTAAAGATTGTGCACCATGCAATAGTGAAAACTACACCAAAAAGTTGAATCATGAATTGACTAGAAATTGAATTCTCTAATCCTAATCCACCAAACTGTGATGAAGCAAATACTGCAGTCAAAAGCGTGCCTAAAATTCCTCCAACACCGTGTACTGGAAATACATCCAGTGAATCATCAATTTTGAGTTTATTTTTAATATATTGTGTAGCTTCGTAACAGATAAGTCCCGCAAGTATACCAATTATTAATGCGCCCATTGGCCCAACAAAACCGGATGCTGGAGTAATGGTGCCTAATCCTGCAACCATACCAGTAACAATACCTAGAACACTCGGTTTGCCAACTTTAGTCCATTCCCTGAACATCCATGCAAGTGAACCAGATGCTGCTCCAATATGCGTTACTAGCATTGCCATGCCGGCAGACTGGTCAGCTGCTAGTGCCGAGCCTGCATTAAAGCCAAACCATCCAACCCATAGCATTGAGGCTCCTGCAACGGTCATACTTAAATTATGAGGAGGCATTGGGACAGATTGGAAGCCATTTCTATTCCCCAAGTAAACAGCAAGCACTAATGCGGCAACGCCTGCATTGATATGGACAACTGTGCCTCCTGCAAAATCCATGAGTCCCATTTCACCTAAAAATCCACCGCCCCATACCATATGACATATCGGAGCGTAGACAAGGACCATCCAAATGATGCTAAATAAAAACATAGATGAAAATTTCATTCTTTCAGCAAAGCCACCGACTATTAATGCTGGAGTAATTATCGCAAAAGTTAATTGAAACATTATAAACACTGTTTCAGGAATATCCCCAGACATAGAGCTTATAGTTAAGCCTGATAAAAATGCGTTATCCAAACCTCCGATATAGGAATTCATAGATCCGCCATCACCAAAAGCTAGACTATATAAGAACGCCACCCACATTACACTTACTAAGCAAGCAAGACTAAAGCATTGCATCAAGACTGATAAAACATTTTTACTTCTAACAAGTCCGCCGTAAAAAAAAGCAAGCCCTGGTAGTGTCATTAACAGAACTAATGCTGTTGAAGTTAAAATCCATGCAGTGTTTGCATTTGATAGCCCATCTTCTGCAAATACAGCTTCAGGGAGTAAAGTAGCTGCAATAAATGCAATTACTCCAAATATGATATTTTTTATTTTCATTGTATATTTCCTCATTCATTACCTAAATTAGTGCAATAATTGTGCCAAAATAGTGCTTTATGATGATTATATAAAAAGTTTGTAAAATAGGGGTTTCTGCATTACTTTAATTAGATATAAAGAATAACTTATATTTACCATGCATCATTTTAGGACAATTTGCACTAATTAATGGATAAAATAATTAAACATACAGATATTTTAATAGTAGGGGCTGGTCCTTCTGGTTGCATGGCAGCAAACATCTTAAAAGATTCAGGAAGAAATGTGACTCTATTGGATAAATATGATTTTCCTAGACATAAACCATGTGCGGGTGGACTTACACCAAAAACTGTTGAGGAACTCCCCTTCGAAATAACTGACCTCAAACAACATGATTCTGAGAAAATGCTATTTAAGTTTACTAATGGCAAAACAGTTGATTTAAATAATGAATCAGGTGCTTGCAAGATGGTAGTAAGAGAAGAATTTGACAATTTTTTTCTTAATTATGTGAAAAATAAAGGCGTCAAATTAATGAAAGGTAAAGTTATAGGTGTAAATGATGCTCCTGATGAGGTTATTGTAGAAACTTCTGATTACAAGATTAAATGTAAGTTCCTAATTGGAGCAGATGGGGCTAATAGCTCAGTGAGAAGATTAACAACTGATTTGAAGTTTAAAAATCCTGTATTTGCCTTTGAGGGACTTGTAGATCGTAAACTTTCATCTAGGAATGTCCCTACTAAGTTTGTTTTTAATGAACTGGGATATGGATGGATCTTTCCCAAGAAGGATCATTATAATGTAGGTATAGGTAACCTTGTATACAACTCAGCTCAGCCAAAGCCCAAAAAAAAAGACTTATTTAGTTTTGTAAAAGATGAGCTTGATACAGACGAAATAACGCATATAACTGGCTTTCCTATAGGTACAGAGGGGAATGAATATATTCCAACATCAGAAAGAACATATTTAATAGGTGATGCAGCTGGTCTTGCTGAAACGCTATTAGGTGAAGGAATATATAATGCGATTATTTCTGGAAAGTATATTGCTAATTCAATTGTTGGAGCAAATAATCCCAAGGAAGTTTACAAAGAGTACTTAAAATTCCTAATGGGTATGAAAAAAGAACTAGCTCTTTACAATAAGGCTTCAAAGATACTTTATAAAAAACAAAGAATGAGCTATTGGATGTTAAAATTATTTTTTGGGAAGAAATTTATGAATGGCTATTCAGAAGGAAAAACTCTTACAGAGATAATTAAAGGGAAATATCCGTTCCCTTCTACTTAAATCTTTGTGAACAAAACAGAGTCAAATCTATCAGGCTTTGTTTGCTGTCACCAGATAACATGTGCAGTGACTCTATAGCAGCGTCAGAATACTCTTTAATTTTATTTTGAGTATATACATCAGAATTATTTCTTTTAAAAATCTCAAGCAAGACATCAGACTTTGTAAGTATTTTTCCTTCAAAGATTTCAAGTAGCATTGTTTTGTCCTCACTATTTGAATTGAGATAACTATGGATTAACGGTAAAGTTGATTTACCTTCAGACAAGTCTTCAATAATATTTTTTCCAGTCTCTGATTCATCTCCAAAATAATCAAGATAATCATTTCTTAGTTGGTATGCTATACCAAAGTTCTTACCAAATGATTTAGCATTTTCAATACACTTGCCTCCAGCAAGCTCTGACGCAACCGCTGCTGATGCTTCGAATAATTTTCCAGTTTTAAGATAAATAATATTTAAATATTTATCAGTATCATCAATGATTTTATCTTTCACCATGAGCTGTATCACCTCACCTTGTGAAATTTGATTAGTAGTCTCAGCAAGGATTTTGTAAACTTTTTCTTTATTAATATCTACAATCAATTCAAAAGCACGTGAGTATAGAAAGTCTCCAACTAGAACAGCGCTGTCATCCCCCCATAACTTATTTGCAGTTTTAATATTATGTCTAATATCTGACTGATCCACGACATCATCATGTAGTAAAGTTGCTGCATGAATTAATTCTAAAATTGCTCCAGCTTCAATTACATTTTTTTCATTTTTAAATAGTCTTGAAAATAGCATTAAGATAATTGGTCTAATCCTTTTACCTCCACTTTCTATCATGTGGCTAGATAGGTTATTAATTAATGAGACATCCGTGCTAGTTGCTTTTTTTAAAAAGTTATTCAACCTTTCCAGATCAGAATGTAAAGGTTTACTAATTTGCTTCAAATCTTGCATAGTGACAAAAATATATCATATTTAGATGGGCTAAATACTGATAAAATGGTTTATTATTTAAAAAAATCAGGGTAGAATCACACAACTTAAAGCAATATGAACGCAATTATCAAACAAGGTGGACATCAATATAACGTTACAGAAGGTGACGTAATACGTGTTGATCAAATTTCGAAACCTGAGGGTAGCAAAATTGAACTCGATAAGATAATCATGGCATTTGATGATAAAGAGTCTGTTATTGAAAAAAAAGCTCTTAAATCATTAAAAATCAAAGCAACTATTCAAAAACATGGTAGATATCCTAAAATTAGAATAGTAAAATTTAAAAGAAGAAAACATTACATGAGAACACAAGGTCACAAACAAGGGTTTTCAGAAATAAAAATAGAGTCGATTAAATAAAATGGCACATAAGAAAGCAGGTGGTAGTACTAAAAATGGAAGAGATTCTGAGTCTAAGCGGCTTGGTGTCAAAAAATATGGTAGCGAATTTGTACATGCTGGCAATATCATTTTAAGACAAAGAGGAACACCTGTAAAAGCTGGCGATAATGTCGGTTGTGGAAGAGATCATACGCTCTTTGCAACAAGTGATGGATATGTCCACTTTCATAAAAAAGGTCCTAATAAACATAAATTTGTTAGTGTCCTTCCAACTAAACACTAAAACAACCTATTAATCATGAAATTCATTGATGAGACTGTAATTACAGTTAGAGCGGGCAATGGTGGTTCAGGCTGCTTAAGCTTCAGAAGAGAAAAATATATTCCTTTTGGAGGTCCCGACGGAGGAGATGGTGGGGATGGAGGCTCTATAATCATAAAAGGAACTGACAGCTTGAATACTCTAGCTGATTTTAAAAACAAGAGTTTATTTAAAGCTGAAAATGGAAAATCTGGCGGAAGTAAAAATAAGCATGGAAGGAATGGTGAGGACCTAGTTATCAACTTACCTTTAGGTTGTGTGATTTATGATAATGAAACCGACGAGGAACTATTTGATCTTGATGACGAGAGTAAATCATTCACAATTGTTGAAGGAGGAGAACACGGCTATGGAAATGTTCGCTTTAAAACATCGACAAATAGAGCTCCTAGAAAAAAAACTAATGGCAAAGAAGGCGAACACAAGGAAATAAGAATTATTCTTAAAGTCTTGGCAGATGTTGGACTAGTAGGATTACCAAATGCAGGTAAAAGTTCTTTTCTTCAAGCCGTAAGTATGGCTAGGCCAAAAGTAGCTGACTATGAATTTACAACACTCACGCCAAACTTAGGGGTGGTTCTCTATTCAGACTATGAGAAGTTCGTAGTTGCAGATATACCGGGAATTATTGAGGGCGCATCCAAAGGTGTAGGTTTGGGTATAAGATTTTTAAAACATATCAGTCGAACAAAAATGCTTTTGAACATTATAGACTGCTCAGGTAAGTCATATGAAGATATTATTGAGGAGGTAGATAAAATTAAACTTGAATTAAATAGCTATGATGAATCTCTCCTCAAAAAGGATAAATGGATTGTAATAAATAAAATCGATATGCTTGAAGAGAAAGATATTGACAATCTAAAAAAATGTTTCGATAAAACAAAACTTAATGTTTACTTTATATCGACAATTAATAAAACTGGTATAAAAGAACTTACTAATGAAATATATGAGTTTTTAAAATATGAAAATAGAATTAAAGAAGTCTAATAAAATAGTTATCAAAATAGGTAGCTCTATCATAAATAATGATGATGGAAAGGATTATTTGTCTAATATTTGTGATGAAATAAGCAAGTTCGTAAATGAAGGGAAAGAAATTATCATAGTCACATCAGGTGCAATCAGTCAGGGTATGTCTATTCTTAGTATCGCTGACAGACCAAGAGATATAAAAAAGCTACAAGCTCTAGCTGCCATTGGACAACAAAAGCTAATGTTAGGCTACGAAAAAATATTTTCACAAAACAATAATCATATAGCTCAGTTACTAATCACTCATAATGACATAAATGATCGTGTTAGGTATTTGAATATCAAAGGCACTATAGAAGAACTACTATCTAAAAAAATAATACCAATTATTAATGAAAATGATGTCGTATCTACAGAAGAAATTAAACTTGGTGATAATGATAATTTATCATCTATGATTGCAAATCTTATAGGTGCTGACTTACTTCTTATTCTTACGGATCAGCAAGGAATGTATGATAAAAATCCTGATTGTTTCAAAGATGCAAAACTTATTAATTCAATAAATATTTCTGACCTAAGAAAATATGATGCTGACTTTAGCACACAAAGTAATATTGGTACTGGTGGTTTTGCAACTAAGATTCAAGCTGTGAGAAGGGCCGCACTATCAGGTACATACACAGTAATAGCGAGTGGTCATGATGATACTATATTAACTAATATTTTTAATAAAAGTTATGGAACACTTTTTATACCAGAATTGAAAAAAGTAAGTTCTAAAAAACAATGGCTCGATACGACAGAGAATCAAGGAGCCATAATAATCGATGAGGGTGCTTGTAAAGCTTTGGACCAAAATAATAGTCTACTTTTTGTTGGTATTAAAAATGTTATAAATAGTTTTGAAAAAGGTGATGTAATTAATTGCATGAATGAAAAAAATGTATGTATTGCAAAAGGTATTACAAATTATGGATCAGAGGATATAGTTCTGCTGAAAGGAAAATCTACTGAAAATATAATTTCAAAGCATGGAAATAAATTCACTAAGGAAGTGATTCACGCTGATAATTTAATTGTTATAGAGATTTAATCTTACTGTTCAATCTTGATTTGTGTCTTGCAGCTTTATTTTTATGAATAAGCCCTTTTGCAGCTAGCTTATCAATGCATGATACTGCAGTAATATAGTCTTTTTTAGACTGTTCTGCGTTTTTGTCAGAAATTGAACCAAGCACTTTTTTAATACTTGTTCTGAATTCAGATTTTTTAGCAGCATTACTTACTCTTGCCTTAGCAGCTTGTCTTACTCTTTTTCTAGCTTGTGCTGTATTTGCCAATGTAATTTTCTCCAATAATAGGTAAAATAAGTGAAGATTATCTCAGTCAAGTGGGCTAGTGTCAATATAATACACTCTATATGACAAAAGAATCAGATACAGAATCAAGATCAATTATTAAATCTTCAAGCCATTTTGGCATAACTACTTTAATATCAAGAATAAGTGGTTTTGTAAGGGATATTCTTTTTGCAAACTATTTTGGGGCATCATCGAGTACTGATGCTTTTTTTGTTGCTTTCAAGATCCCTAACTTTTTTAGAAGACTATTTGCTGAGGGTGCGTTCTCTCAGGCTTTTGTGCCTGTATTACAAGAGTATCGTCTTAATAAAAGCCATTTATTATCTGAATTTATTCAAAATATTTTAGGGAATCTATTTGTTGTTTTATTAGTTATTACTTTACTTGGTATGTATTTTTCTACTGAGCTTGCCTATATATTCGCGCCAGGATTTGCTGATGACAATGCCAAACTCAGCCTAACATCAGAAATGCTATTCGTTACATTTCCATATTTATTATTTATTTCTTTAACTGCGATGTGTGCCGGCATATTCAATTCATATGACCGTTTTATTTTATCTGGGATCACGCCTGTTTTCTTAAATTTGAGCTTAATAGTTTTTACAATTTTCTCATCATCACTTTTTGTTATCCCAGTTGTTTCATTATCATATGGTGTGCTAGTAGCTGGTGTTGTTCAGTTGCTGATACAGCTGCCATTAATGTATAAATTAGGATTTCTCAAAATACCTAAAATCAATTTCACAAATCACGGTTCAATTAAAGTGATTAAACTCATGGGGCCTGCAATCATAGGCACAGCTGCTGTTCAAATTAATCTATTGATTGATACAATTGTTGCTTCTTTGTTAGTTACCGGTAGTATTAGTTGGTTATATTTTTCAGATAGATTAATAGAATTGCCCTTAGCAGTATTTGGTATTGCCATTTCTATAGTAATGCTACCAGTTTTATCTGAACACTTTCAAAAAAAGGAGTCGGGGCTTTATTCATCAACATTATCTAAATCAATCAAGCTTTCCATGTTAATTGCTATACCTTCAATGGCTGGGTTAATCATCCTCTCAAGCTCTATTATATCTACATTGTTCATGTATGGTAATTTTGATCTATTAGATGTAAATATGACAGTACTTAGTTTAATAACTTACAGTCTTGGTCTCCCAGCATTCATATTTTTAAAAATATTAGTAACAGCGTTTTATTCAAGACAAGATACAAAAACCCCAGTCATATATTCCCTAGTAGGTATATCCATTAACATTATATTTAATCTGGCAGTTTTATATTTTTATCTTAAATCACCTTTTGAGGGTGCCCATGCGCTGATTGCTTTTGCTACATCTTTATCAGCATGGGTACAGGTTTTATTAATGAATTATAAACTCAGATCTATAGGCATAATAAGAGAAAATTTATTTTTTAATCAGTCCTCATTTAAGATTATCTCAGCTACTTCATTCATGTTCTTGGTTTTATTCTTTTATGGCAATATTCTGCCGTTTGATTATGATACAAGCATATATGAGCGGGCAAGTTACTTAATTACAAATATATTGGTAGGAGCTA
>CACLCV010000020.1 GCA_902605525.1 uncultured Gammaproteobacteria bacterium | reverse complement strand
TTTTCTCTCTGATGGTTTCTTCATCCATATCATAGAAATTGTTAACTACAGTTTTTATAATTTTACGCGGAATAGTGAATTGTCCACCCATAATTCCACCCATATTAGATGCCCTAGCCACGTTACATGAATCATGATATGTCAATGTCATGTCGTCATTTGCGCTTTTGTCAAATTGGAGAACATTCTGATCCATTAAAGAATTTGTAATTTCACATATATGTTGGGGTACCGGATATCGTGGATCAAGAAAATCAAAAGGACCGGCTAAAGTATTTAGGAAGCTGTATGCTACTCTCCATGCATGTCCACATTCTCCAAAAACAATTCTTTTTACATTTAGTTCTAGTGCTGCCTCTCTAATTCTCATGGCAAGTTTTTTCATATTGTCATAACTGCCAATAAACATACCAAAGTTGGCTGCCTCACTAGCATGAGAACTTAATGTCCAGCTTATTCCTGCCTGATGAAAAACTTTTGCATATCCTATAAGGCCATCAACATGTGGTTCTGCAAAAAAATCAGCAGATGGTGTAACTAATAAAACATCAGAATCTTTAACATCCAGAGGAAATTTTACATCCACTTCTGTGTCTTCAAGAACATCCTCTTCAAGGCCCTCTAAAGTATCAGCTAATGCTGGCTCTGGTAAACCAAGGTTGTTTCCAATTTTATGCACTTTACTAATAATTTCATTGCAGTACTTTTGACCAACACCGATAGAATCCATTACTTCTCTTGCAGCCATAGATATTTCTGCAGTATCAATTCCTATAGGACAAAATACTGCGCATCTTCGACACTGCGAGCATTGGTGATAGTAAGAGTACCAATCCTCTAAAACTTCTTTAGTTAAATCCTTTGCTCCAACAAGTTTAGGGAAATATTTCCCGGGCAGAGTGAAGTACCTTCTGTAAACACTTCTCATTAAGTTTTGTCGACCGACCGGCATATTCTTAGGATCTTTTGTTCCTTGATAATAGTGGCACTTATCTGTACATGCTCCGCACTGGATGCATGAATCTAAATACACTCTGAGTGAGCGATATTTAGTTAATAGATCGCCCATTTTATCTATTGCTTTTTCTTGCCAGTTATCTACAAGCTCTCCTGGATAACCAAGACTTGTTTGAAATTCTTCTTTTGATTTGAATGGAGATAGATGCGCTGTCGCACTGTTTTCTAATTTAGGTATTACTGGAAAAGTTCTAACATCAGGTGTTTCAAAATTATTCTTGGCCATATTATTTACTAGACTCCATTTTCTTTGCCCAATCAGCTACATGTCTTTTGCTTCTTGCGTTATCAACCTGGTTTCTTGTAGGGCTAAAAAACAGACCAGGTGCATGCAGTAATTTACTGTATGGAAAAATGATCATTAATGCAATAACTAATGATAAATGAATAAGTAGGACAGTATCACTTGGTAATTCTGAAATATTAAATGTTAATAACCCTGTAAAAAATAATTTGATTGCTAATATGTCAGATGGGAACCATTTCATCATTAAACCTGAACCTGCTATGGCTATGATCAATACTAATATAAGATAATCAGATGGGACTGAGATATATCTTACTCGATCCACAAAGACTCTTCTAGCAAACAGTCCAAATAAACCTGCTAACATTAAATATACTGCATAGTGGCCTGCTACCTGTACTAATTCAGATGATACCCAAGACCAAACAGGGTCAGTAAAATATTTTAAATGTCTAAAAGCTGCGAGTAGAAGTGCTAAATGAAAAATCCAACTGAACAACCAGGTCCACTTGGTTGCAGAAAAAAGACTTTCAAAAAAAACAACTTCACGGAATATTCTTACGGCGACACCTCTTTGTGTCATGGGTGCTGGTGGTGTAGGTATTTTTAGTGGCGCAGGAATTGTTGCGTATTCATATATTCTGTATGCAAGCCCTATGAACAATATTGCTGCAGCGAAGTAGAACAACGCTGCATACAATATAGTTACAAATGACATTGGCTATCCCTGACCTTTTGATTGTTTTTATACGCAACCAGTTGGTTTTGGTAGACCTGCAAATTTACATGCTTGTTTACCTGGGCCATATGGAAAAAGTTCGTATAAATATTTACTATTTCCTTTGTCTTTGCCAAGTTTTTTACCAACAGCTTTAGTAAGAACTCTTACTGCAGGTGCTATTTGGTATTCTTCGTAGTATTCGCGTAAGAAGTTAATTATTTCCCAGTGATCATCACCAAGCTCAATATCATCTTCCTTCGCCATGATTGTAGCAATATCTTTTTCCCAATCATTCAGATTAGAAAGATATCCCTCTTCATCTACTTCTATTTGTTTGCCATTTACTTCTAATGCCATTTTCTTCTCCTAATTAAGATTAAAGCCAATTTTGTGTTTTTTCATTATCCGCTACTAGTTTAACGAAACCTTTATAATCTACTATTTCTATATTAGTAGTAAGATTAGAATTATCAAGTCCTCTTGCTTCTAAATCAGGGCCAAGAACATAAAACTTTATATCTCCATGGTTATCATGAATCGCTTTTTCGAACTGAGTACCTTTAGTACAAGCATAAACAGCATCTTCTATAAAAAGTACAGATGCTCCTTTATCTGCATAACGAAGACATGTGCTTAAGCTATCTTTTTCAAATGGTGATTTATTAATTGTATGTAACATTAGAAATTAAAAAACACCTCAGATTCGTTGAATAGTTTTTTTAAATCTAATGCAGGCAATATCTCAACATCTACAGATAAGTCCTCTTCACTTAAACCTCTTGCATCTAATGATTCTTTTTCAACATATAATTTTTCTACGTCGTACATGTCTAAAGCTCCAAAAGTTTTACTAAAGTTTTTAGTAGCAATACCATCCGTATTTTGACCTTTTTTTAACTGATATACTCCATCATCTATAAACGCCAAAGAGACATCCTGCTCAAAAGCTGCAGCTATTAATACGACTTCTAAAGCTTCGTGTGCATAGATTGTTCCATGAGGTGCTTTTCTATTCACATAAATGAATTTTCTAATTTTGCCTGATTCTAGTTCTTGCTCTTCCACTCTAATCCCCAAATGTAATCATACGATCTGCTTGTATTCCAGCTTCTATGAGCTGACCGAGACCTGAAATTCTAAATTTATCAGCGATATTGTTTGCATCTTTTTTATTACGTTCCATCTCACCTTCATCAACCATTCCACGTCTTTGAGCAGCAGCGACACATAATACTAAATCTAAATCATGTTTTTCTGCTAATTCACTCCATCTGTTTGGAATGTGGCGATCATCTTGTGGTGGTGTTGCTAGTCGGGTTCCGTTATTAACACCATCATGATAGAAAAAAACACGATATATTTCATGCCCTTCTTCTATTGCAGCCTCAATAAATTTATATGCAGAATCAGATGCTTGATGCTGATATGGGCCTTCGTTGATTAAAACTCCAAACTTCATATCGAATAGATATTAAAATCTAACGTATGCTGATGAGTTGAGAGTTTTTCTACCACCACGCCAATTATCAATATGATACTTGGTGAATGGAAGCTCAGTTAATTCAAAGAATCTTGGCCAACCAATTCTCTCGATCCAATCATTTATTCTTTCCCAATCTCTAGCATCTTCTTTATATGCAGATAAGATTCTTTTTACAATTGCAGTTGCTTCTGGCCATCTTGGAGGATTATTAGGTATTCCAGCAGCTACTAGTTTCTGGAATGATGGTTTACTTCTAGCATTTGAGTGGTTTCCACCTACCCATATCGCAAGCTTACTGTGTTCTGGATCATTGATTTGCATTGGTGGACATGGCGGAAAACACGCTCCACAGCATATACATTTTTTTTCATCCACTTCTAATGAAGGCTTTCCATTAACCATTGCCGGTCTAATTGCTGCTACAGGACATCTTGCAACTACTGATGGGCGTTCACATACATTTGATACTAGGTCGTGATTAATTTTAGGTGGCTTGGTGTGCTGAATATTTATGGCAATGTCACCTTGACCTCCACAGTTGATTTGACAACAAGAGGTTGTTAAGTGCACTCTATTTGGCATTTCATTATTTCTAAATTCATCGATAAGTTCATCCATCATGGCTTTTACAACACCAGAAGCGTCTGTTCCTGGAATATCACAATGTAACCACCCTTGTGTATGGGAAATCATTGCAACAGAGTTTTTCGTACCACCTACAATGAAGCCCTCTTTTTCAATAGCCGCAATGAGTGGTTCAACTTTCGCTTTATCTTTTACCATGTATTCGATGTTACTTCGTATAGTGAATCTTACATAACCATCAGCATATTCATCGCCAATGTCACATAATGTTCTTAGTGTGAATACATCAAGAATTCTTTGTGTTCCTGCTCTGACAGTCCAAATTTCTTCACCACTATTTGCGTAATGTACTAATACACCTGGTCTTGGATGTTCATGATATTTCCATTGACCAAAATTTTTACGCATTGTTGGATGCATATATTGAAAACCATCAGGTGCTCCTGTTTCAATAGGAGCTCTCATTTCTTTTTTTGCTTTCTCGCCCATTATGCTGAATCCTTTTTCTCATCGGCTTTTTCATACCATTTTACTGCTTCATCATCCCAATCATCTGTTCTTACATATGAACTCTCTCTCGGGTTTGCAACCATATTTGGATCTACGTCGAAGCCAACTCCCTCAAGGAAGTTTACAAGTCCGATTCTTTCAATCATCTCTCCACATCTTTCATGCTCAAGTGCATTGTCTGCCCAGAAATCGATTGTCTCTTCCCCAATTTCAACGAGTCTTTCCCAATCTTCTTCTGTTTCTAATTTCATAAACGGAACAATTACAGTACCCATTAAATCACCGATTTTAAGTGTCCTTTTACCACCGATTAAGATTGTAACTCCTTTGTCATCCCCGGGATGAAGTGCTTTAGGTACAACATTTAAACAATGCATACACTTAACACAGTTTTGATTATCAATATCAATTGAGTCATCATCATTTAGTGATATTGCATTAGTTGGACATCTCGTAACGATGTTATCAATTACGTATTTACGACCTTTAAGGCCAACGTATTTTTTAAACTCTTCTTGATCAACTTTAATATCATCTCTCCAAGTTCCTATGACTGACATATCAGCTCTTTCAATGGAGTTCATACAATCATTTGGGCATCCTGAAACTTTGAATTTGAATTTATATGGCAATGCAGGTCTATGCATGTCGTCCATAAAATTATTAACTAATAATCTATGTGCTTTGTGTTCGTTCACATTGGACATTTCACATCTTCCTGCTCCTACACACGACATTGCTGTTCTAACACAAGGGCCAGCGCCACCTAAATCCCAACCTTTTTCATTTATTTCATCAAAGAAATGCTGTGTATTTTCGGATGTAGATCCTATAAACATAATGTTACCTGTTTGGCCATGGAATGTAACAAGACCAGAACCATGTTTTTCCCATGAGTCTGCTAGATCACGAAGTGACTCTGTTGTGTAATAGTTTCCAGCAGGAGGCTGGACTCTTAATGTATGAAATTCTTTAGATTTAGGAAATGCATCTCCGACTTCAGAGAATCTTGGGATAATTCCTCCGCCGTAACCATAGACACTAACAGTGCCTCCTTTCCAATAACCTTTACGTGTCTCATAAGAATGCTCAAGTTGACCCAAAAGGTCATTTGTCATCTCATTAATTCTTTTCTCAGGGTGTGTATCTCTGAGCCTTTTTATACCACTGATGAAGCTGGGCCACGGGCCATTCTCAAGCTCATCAATCATAGGGGTATCATGTTTTTTCATACTTTCTCCCAATTTCTCCCAAGAAAAAACGTTGGTTTACGTTGTATATTATCTTATCATTGTTTTCTAATATGTCTATTAGAAAGTTAATATTGCACGCTTATATAACAAAAAACAAGTGCTAAAATTAACAAGGTTGAAACATTATAAAGAAATATGAAATTTACTTCAAAATCCAACGAATTCAAGCAATGGGCTCTGGAAAAAGAAGACAATATCCCTTTAAATATTGATGATTTGATAGTCAAAATCCATGATATTAACCATGCTACTTTGGCGGAAATATCTAATATCAAAGATATAATTAAAAGATTCAATTGTTGTATTTATCAGTCTAGGGTAGGTTTAAATACCCAAGCTGATTTAATGAATTTCGCACAGTCTATTGGTATGGAAACATACGACACTAATAATATACATAATAGTCCAATAAGCTTGATAATGTCTCTTGAAACAAAGAATACCTTAAATTACATTCCATATACTAATAAAAAACTTAATTGGCATACAGATGGATATTATGATGAGAAGCCAATATTTTCTTGGCTACTGCACTGCGAAGAACCTGCTTACTCTGGAGGAGAAAACTATCTTTTAGACCATGAACTTGCTATCAGAGAATACATAATAAAATATGACAATTTGGAGTCACTCTCAAGTTTAGATGCCTTTACCATACCAGGAAATACGCATGCCAATAGAGCCGAAACAAAAGGTTATATTTGCGATAATAATAATGAATATAAAAAATTTCACATGAAATTCTCTATGAGAGAGAAAAATATGAAACTAAATGAGCAATCTAAAACAGCTATCATGAGAATGAAAAAAATTATCAAAGAAGATTGTAAAAAGTACTGCTTAACGTATAAACTCTCAAAAAATGAAGGAATAGTTAGTAACAATATACTGCATGGAAGAAACTCATTTGAAGATGGTAAGGCTATGAGAAAACTTTATAGAATAAGATCGTATGAGAGAATTTAATGTTATACCTTAGTGCCATTCTAATAGAGAGAAAAGACATTGAAACATTTGATGACTTTTTAGGGGCAGTTAGAGAAAAAGCTGCAAGCGGTGAACGATTTATAAGATTTGATTTAAAGCCTCCTTTTCCCGATACTCCATCGAACTGGGAAGACCGTGTGGAGAGTGCTTTCAGTGGATATATAAAAAAATAAAATGTGGCAAGAAGATACTAAAAAAAAATCTGCTACTAACTTTTCAGAAATGGTTGATTTGTCATTTTCCGTTGATTGCAAAGAATTGCCATATGACCATGCATATGAACTTTCATCTGAACTCATCAAACTGATACCTGAGATTAAGAATGATAAAAGAAATGCAATACAAACTCTTCATGGTCCCATGTCAGGAAATGGTTGGGTTAGAGCTGATGGTGAAAATATTTTTTTATCTAAAAGAGCAAAGCTATGTTTGAGAGTAAGAAAGGATCATGTAGAAAAAATCAAAGAAATTGAAGGCAAAAAAATTAAATTATTTGGAAATGATTTGAATATAGGTAAATCGAAAATGAAGAGTTTTTTAGTTGTCAGAGATCTTTTCTGTAGATTTGTGAGTTGTAATGAAGATCTACCAGAGGATATCTTTTTAGAGGAGGTTCAGACAGAATTGAGAGCTTATAAAGTAAACATTAATAAAGCTCTTTGCGGTCAATCAAAAAGAATTAATTTTGGTGACAAAACCTTATATACAAGATCGTTAATGATAGCTGATCTATCGAAAGAAGAGGCTGTTACCTTGCAGGAAGAAGGTGTGGGTAAGCATAGATTGTTTGGTTGTGGGATATTTTTACCACATAAATCTATAGATGCAGTAAGTAATTTCAAAGAAGATGATTAGTTTAAAAATACTGTCTGGACTTATTCTTTCCAGTATATTAGAATTTTTTAATATTGATTTAAAAACAAGGGGTTTTGAATGAAAGTTGAAGTTGATGGTAAAGAAATACCAACTACAGAAACCGGTTTTTTGACTAATTTAGAAGACTGGAATGAGGATATCGCTAAAGTGATTGCTGAACAAGAGAGCATAGAGCTAACCCAGCGACACTGGGACGTTATTAACTACTTAAGAGATGAGTTCATTAACAATAAAGAAAACCAACCGAATTTAAGAAACATGGTAAAAGATCTTGGTAAAATGTGGGGTGAGAAAATAGATACAAAAACACTTTTTGATCTGTTTCCAGGGAAACCGGATAAGCAAGCTGGCAGAATTGGCGGCTTACCGGAAAGCAGAAGAAAAGGTGGATATTAATGACTGACGCTACAAATGAAAAAGAATTGTTAGAGGAAAGAAAACAAATAATTGCAAGACTTTTGGATATTCAAAAACGGTTTATGGATTTGGAAAGAGAGAAAGGTGTAACTGAAAAAGATTTACATCAGAATCCTAAAGGTGTACTAAAAGAGTATAAAGAAGAGCATGAAAAACTTGCTAATAGGTTAGTGGACATTGCGCATAAAATTAAGGGGTCTATAAGAACATAATGAACCAAGAGTACTTTGATAAAGTAACAGAGCTTGAAGAGATGAATGCTAGCGAACAATATATTCTGGGTTGGCAAGAAGGCTATCAGGGAGCTCCTGAAGTTGAAGAACAACGCCTAACTGATGCTTATGAAGCTGGTTATGAAGATGGTAAAAATAATAACTTCGATAGCGTTGATCAGCACAAAGGCTAAATTAAGTTTTAGTGACTGAATCGTAAACTTCTAAAATCTTTTTTAATATCTCGACAGAATCAATATCTATTATCTGATCCATTACCCATTTATTGGTTTGACTATATCCCATCACATCCTGACATTTTTTTGACAAGTGTCTGTAGAGTGAATAATTACTTCCCTTTCTCGAAAACTCAAATTCAGAATATTCTGTGGATCTCAGATTGAGAGTATTGATGTATCCCTTTTTATAATCACCTGGCCCAAACAAGTCCTCACAATTTTCTTGCATAATTCTTGAAGATTGCTTGCCGAGAGAATTCATGACTTCGGCCCTAAAATCATTATCAGCTTTATCCTCATATAGTAGTCTATCTACAAGGTGTACTTGGAAAGACATATATTCGACTATAACCGATACTCTCTGATGATCATTCTCATATTCAAAATCTTCTCCATGCAGTGTCTTTGCTTTATCAAGAGATAATCTCCATGAAATATAAGACAGGGCGCTTCCAAAATCTTCAGGAGTTTTACTTCTTTTAACTGTTTTAGACCACTTGCTTTTAATTCTTATTGCCATAGTATTCAGATGATAACATTTACTGTGTAATATAAATATTATGGCTAACGAAATAAAAATAGAAAAGAGACTTATAGAAAGCTCGCCAGGAAGTTTTATCTTTGAATTTGATAATGAAATTCCATCACAAAAGTGTAAGGAGATAATTGAAAGATTCGAGGAATCTAAAGATGATCATTATCGAGGTAGAGTTGGTCCTAACTTTGAAGAAAATGATACGGTAAAAAAATCTACTGATATGGTGATCAGTGGCAAAGATTCATGGAAAGATATTGATGAATTATTTTTTGTAAGCTTATCGAAGGCTCTATCTAAAATAAAAAAAGAATATGATTATTTTAATGGGAAATTCAAGGATATTGGTTATGCCATCCAAAGAACAGATGTTGGAGAATACTTTCACTGGCATGTAGACACTGGGAGTCACCAAATGAGTGATAGGCAACTCGTCGCTATATGGTATCTAAATGATGTAGAAGGCCCTGGTGGAGAAACTGAATTTTTACATCAAAAAGTTAAAGTTAAACCAGAAGAGGGAAAGTTAGTAGTATTTCCCCCATTTTGGACCCATGAACATCGAGGTGTTACACTTAAAAAAGGTTCTAAATATATTGCAACAACTTGGATAGTTTTTAAATGAATAATAAATTAAGCCCAAATGAAAATATGAAGTCTGTTATTCAAAGAATAGCTACAGGTCCTGAGCTTAGTAAAAATATTTCAAGAGAAGAAGCTAAGCAGACGATGTTGGACATTCTTAATGATGAAATTGATCCTGTACAAGCTGCAATATTTCTTATTGCATTAAGAATGAAAAGAGAAACTATGGACGAAAATCTAGGGGTTCATGATGCGATTATTGAAACAACCCACTCTATAAATATA
Source organism: uncultured Gammaproteobacteria bacterium (assembly GCA_902605525.1). Classification (GTDB taxonomy): domain Bacteria; phylum Pseudomonadota; class Gammaproteobacteria; genus CACLCV01. The sequence goes on along the minus strand of CACLCV010000020.1, from coordinate 993 downwards.
GCTACCGATAATTTAATTAATATAGCTGATCCATATGATGGCTTTTCTAGAAACCTACCTTCATCAATATTTTTACTACCTGTCCTTGCAGAATTAGGATATCCAATAATCTCTCATGGAGTTTTATCTGTTGGTCCAAAATATGGCTGTACTCATAATCTCACACTTAAAGAGCTTAATTATAATTGTGAGAATTCACATGAAGAAATTGCAGCTCGATTAGAAGATAAAAATATTGGGTGGGCTTACGCTGATCAATCAATTTTTAATCCTAAGCTTCATGACTTAATGAGCCTTAGGAAAAAAATTATTAAAAGACCAGTTATCACTACAGTAGAAGTTCTCGTTAAGCCAATCAGTTCTAAACATGATGCATTTTTTACAGGCTTTGTTCACAAACCTTATCCGCCAATCTATCTAGAATTATCTAGAAATGCTGAGTTCCATTCCGCAAGTGTAGTAAGAGGCACAGAGGGTGGAATTATCCCATCACTAAGACAAATTGGTAAAGTCCATTATTATGATAAGCCTGGTGAAGAAGATAAGATGTATGAGGTTAAGCCAGAAGACTTGCAAATTAATGATGAATCAAGGGCTGTTGATATTCCTGAAAGTATAGTGAGAAAAGATACAAAAGATAAAATTGAATCAAAAGTATCAGCAGCAGATATTGCCAAAGCAACAGTAAAATCTGGACAAGAAGCTCTATCTGGTAAAAACGGAGCTATGAAATCATGCATACAACTAGGGGCCTCGATTATACTTCAGAGGATGACAGGCAACGATATTAAAGAATGTTCTAAAGAGGTACTAAAAGTTATTGATAGTGGCTCAGCTCTAAAACGAATGAAATCATGATTGTTGCATTATGCTCAACGGATGCTTTTTCTGAAAATAATATGTTAGAAATTATTCATGAAAAACATTCATACCTTGTTGCTAAAGTGAATGAGGAGTACTTTGTGGTTGATAATATGTGCAGCCATGAAAACT
>CACLCV010000019.1 GCA_902605525.1 uncultured Gammaproteobacteria bacterium | reverse complement strand
ATGCATATTGTTTTTTCCTCAGCTGTCAACTCACTTTTTTGATTGTGAGCTACATGAGTAGGGCCATATGGCGTTCCGCCAGATTTTGTAGAGGACAATGCTTTTTCACTGTAGGGTACGCCTGCAATCAACATACCATGATGAAGTAATGGAAGCATCATGCTTAAAAGAGTGGTTTCTTGACCTCCATGCATACTTGAGGTTGAAGTAAAAACGCCACCTAATTTACTTTCTAGGGTATTGTTGAGCCATTCTTCTGTTGTACTATCAAAAAATTCTTTTAATGGTGCTGCCATATTACCAAAATGAGTCGGGCTTCCAATAATCATGCCAGAACAGTTTTTTAAGTCATCTTTGTTCACGAGCAGGTCATCACTTTCACTGTAATGTTTTGATTTTACTGTCCTTATTATAGCAGTTGCGTTTGATACCGATTCTATACCTCTTGATATTGCACGAGCCATTCTTTTAGTTGAATCATTCTTTGAGTAATATAGAATTAATATGTCTTTCATGTAATTAGGATACCTGTTATGAGCATTAAAAAGAATAGTTTTAAAATATTTTCATTCAGCTACTTTTTATTAATCTCTTCTTGTTCATCTAATGTGGCTAATATTGAGGGCACATCTAACTTTTCGACAATTCAAGCGGATTCAAATATTCATGAATTTCATACTGTAGAGTATGGTGATTCATTATGGAGTATAGCGTCAATGCATTATGGGAACCCATTTTATTGGCCAAATATATATAAAAATAATGTAGATAAAATATATGATGCAGATTTGATTTTGCCAGGTCAAAGCATCATAATACATAAAAATATTTCTTCTGCCGCGAAAGAGAGCGCTCAGACATATGCAAAAAATCGAGGTCTATGGGTAGTCGGTTATAGAGAGGAATCAGACATAAAATTTTTGGAGAACAACTAATGAAAGGTCTTAATATATTAATCGCATTAATTCTTCTTGTGCCTGCACTCAATATAGCTGCAAATACATATGACCAAGCCACATCATCAAAGATTATTAAAGAAGCTGAGATAAATTATAAAAAAGCTCTTAAATTAAAAAATGCATGGAGAGATACTAAAAAGATAATTAAAAAGGCTAAAAAAGCACATGATAAAAAAGATTACAAAAAATCAACTGTTCTTGCAAAAAAAGCACTCAATGAAGCTAATATGGCTATTGAGCAATACGAAAAACAAAAAGATAACTATAGATTTCTAGATTAATCTGAAGTAATTTTTATTAAATTCTCAATCGATAGACTGCTCTTATCATCTTGACCTCGTTTCTTGAAAGTCACAGACTTAGTCTCTGCCTCAGATTTTCCAACTATCGCAATGTTAGGAATGCCAATTAATTCCCAATCATTAAGTTTATTTCCAAGCTTAGAATTTCTATCATCTAAAATAACCTCAACGCCTTTTGCAGATAGTTTTTCATAAAGTTCAGAAGAATATATTCTAACAGATTCATTCTTATGACCATCTATTTCAATAATTACAATTTTGAATGGAGCTATGGTTGCGGGCCAAACTATTCCTTTATCATCATGATTTTGTTCTATTGCTGCAGCAATTATTCTTGAGACGCCTATACCATAGCAACCCATTTCTATATTGCATATTTTTGATTCTACATCAGCAATTGATAGATTCATTGCTTTACTATATTTATCTCCGAGCTTAAAGATATGCCCAACTTCGATACCTTTCTTATGAACTAGATTATTTTCATTGATAATTTTTTTGATATCATCAGAATTATATTTTGTTTTTGCAATTTCATAATTAACACCAATACCGTCTTGGTCAATCAATAAATCATCTTCACCTGTATCAGCAATAACATGGAATTCATTTGATTTACTGCCACCTATGTTTCCACTATCAGCATCAACCATTGTGTATTCAAGTTGTAATCGAGTAAAAATCTTGTTGTAAGCTTTTTTATAATTTTCATACCATTCATCAAGGCATTCTTGATTCAAATGAAATGAATATGCATCTTTCATTATGAATTCTCTTGCACGCATGATTCCAAATCTTGGTCTAATCTCATCTCTAAATTTTGAGGAAATTTGATACATATTGATAGGTAATTGTTTATAGCTATTTAAATCTTTTCTAACTAAGTCTGTTATTACTTCCTCAAACGTTGGCCCTAAACAATAGTCTCTTTGATGTCTATCTTTCAGCCGAAGTAATTCTAAGCCATATGTTTCCCATCGGCCTGATTCTTCCCACAACTCTGAGGGTTGGACTGATGGCATAAGTATTTCAGCAGAACCTATAGCATTCATTTCTTCTCTTATAATATTTTCAATTTTCTTTAAGACACGATATCCAATTGGAAGAAAGCTATACTGACCAGAAGATTGTTGCCTAGTGAGTCCTGCTTTAAGCATTAATTTATGACTTATAATTTCTGCATCTGAAGGATTATTTTTTTGAGTAAATAATGGATATTTCGATGCTTTCATGAAGGATTTATTAAGTTTCTATTATGTGTTTAAGTTTAACATGTTTGTATGTATCATATATCAATAATTAAACAAAACTAAAATAATGTTAAAGTTGATAAAAGACTGGTACACAAATAACTTTACTGATCCAAATCAAGTATCTTTAGCTATTGTATTGATATTTGCTGTACTCATAACGTATATACTCATTCATACTATTGCGCCTATTTTAGTGGCCATAGTTCTTGCGTATATGTTAGAGGGATTAGTGCAGTACCTAATGAAAATAAGTAATTTAGTCCGAAAGTTTTCAGTAATAATCGTCTTTCTTGTATTTTTAATTTTAAGCATTTTAACATTATTCATGTTACTACCTTTGCTTCTAGACCAACTTACGTTATTTGTTAAATCACTACCGGAAATATTTAATAAAAGTAAACAATTTATTTTAGGACTATATGATGAAAATGAATACATGCCGAAAGATTATATTGATAGCATATTTTTAGGTTTACAAGGCGAAACATCAAAGCTAGGAAATTCTATATTCACTTTTTCTCTGGCTTCAGCAGGAGGTCTATTTGCTGTGATTGTCTATGCAATATTAGTTCCAATAATGATTTTCTTTATGTTATTCGACAAGGAGACGATTAATAGTTGGATTTCAAAATTCTTTCCAGAAAAATTAGACCTTACACAAAAAGCTTACAAAGAACTAAACCTTAAAATCGGGAACTATATTCGCTGTAAGTTTATTGAAATTATTATTGTATGGATAGCATCTTTTATACTGTTTATATCATTAGGTCTCAATTATTCACTGCTCTTGAGCTTCCTATGCGGATTATCAGTTATTATTCCATATGTAGGAATGATTGCGGTAACCATCCCATTGATTCTAGTTGCATACTTCCAATGGGCATTAGGATCAGAATTTTGGTACATCATTATTGGGCACCTAATTATACAGGCAATAGACGGTAATGTGGTTGTACCTATTTTGTTCTCTGATGCTGTAAACATTCACCCGTTTGCTATATTATTATCTATATTGTTTTTTGGATCTGTCTGGGGTATCTGGGGCGTTTTCTTCGCAATACCACTCGCAGTGTTAATCAGTACGATATTGAATGTATGGCCTCAACAGGCTGCATCAGGTTAGAAATGAGTATTTTTAAAGGAAGTATGGTTGCAATAGCGACACCGATGAATCTTGATGGTTCTCTAGATTTTGATTCACTACATCAACTAATAGAATTCCACGTAGATAATAAAACAGATGTAATAATTTCTGTAGGGACAACTGGGGAATCTGCAACTCTTGATTTTAAAGAACATTCCAGTGTAATTAAGACCACTATTGAATTAGTCAAAGGTAGGATACCTGTAATTGCCGGTACAGGAGCAAATTCTACATCAGAAGCTATTGAGCTTACTGAGAGCGCAAAAAAAAATGGTGCTGATGGTTGTTTGTTGGTAACTCCTTATTATAATAAGCCAACTCAAGAAGGACTTTTTCAGCATTATAAAAAAATTGCTGACACCGTTGCCATTCCTCAAATATTATATAATGTACCTGGAAGAACATCAGTAGATATGCTTCCACAAACTGTACAGAGATTATCTACACATAATAATATAATAGGGATTAAAGAAGCATCAGGAAACAAAGATAGATCTATGGACCTCATGAAACTATGCTCGGAAAATATTCAAATTTTTACTGGAGATGACAAGACTTCAATGTCAGATATTATTGATGGCTTTTCTGGAAATATTTCGGTAACAGCGAATGTTGCACCATTACAAATGCATATGATGTGCAAGTACGCAATTGAGGGTGATAAAGAAAAAGCTGAAGAAATTAATTCAAAAATAGAAATTCTACATGATATATTATTTTGTGAATCTAATCCGATACCTGTGAAGTGGTGTTTAAACAGAATGGGTTTGATCAAAAAAGGTATCAGACTACCTTTAACATGGATGGATGATAAGTATGATGAATCGTTAAATAACGCTCTCATTAACACTGGTATAATAAATGAATAAATATTTTTTTAGCTTGTTGATAGTATTTGCACTAACAGGATGTGCTGGGATGTCTGACTATGTTAAAAATGTTATTTCGGATCCTAGAAATGAAAAACTTGTATATAAAACAGATGAAGATTATTCATCAGGCCAGATTGACTTAGTCATACCTCCTAATCTTAGCCAACCAAACACTATAAGCTCATTATCATTGCCAGAAGTTATAGATAATGATAGTAACAAGCTTTTTACAATTGATACAAAGCTTGAGGGCATAAAACTTTTTAAGCAAGGCCAGGATATGTTCTTATCAGTCCAAACTGAGGATAAAATCCTTCTATGGGAGAGAATCAAATCATTCTGGGTAGAGGAGGGATTTCAAATCCTTAGTGAAGACTTGACTGTATCATCTATGAGAACTAATTATCTTGAAAACCTTAGTGAAGTTCAACTAGGTACTATACAAAGGTACGTAGGTAGATATGTGCCATTGCTAGTCTCACCAGAAACAAGAGATAGCTATAAGACAAGAATAGTAAAAAAAGAAAATGGATTTGATATATTGATTTCACACTATGGTAAAGAATTCATGTCCGATGGAGATACAGAATTCAGATGGCAGAATAGACCTAGAGATAAGGAATTTCAAAATGAGATGCTCAGCAGAATGTATATCTATCTAGGTGGAGATGAAGCTAAAAATTCAGGGTATATAGTAGCTAAAAGATCAGGTAACAGAAATATAGTCTCTATTTATACTGATGAGAAGGGCCTTCAAACATTATTCGTACCTGATATTTATGAAAGAGTTTATCCAAAAATCATATCCAGTTTAGATATTCTTGGTATAAATATTTTATCTGAGGATGCCTCAGACGGACTAATTCAAGTATCATTGGGTGATTCTGTGAATAATACAAGCCCACAAGTTTCCATGGAGTTAAATAAATTACGATCCTTACGAGATAGATCAATAATTACAGAGAGCGAATATCTTGAGAAAAGTAAAATTATTATAAGGAAAAATACAAAAAATGAGAGCCCAGGATTCTTTGATAGATTTTTTGGTAAGGACAACACAGAGACGTTTTCTTTAAGGTTAACCCAAGGTGGAGAAAACCGTGATTCGACACTTATAACAATTGAAGATGGTGTCTTTAATCAAATGCAATCAGCAGCATCAGATGAAGTGCTCAGAGGATTATACATTAAACTTAGATAGATTTTCTAGTCTTTAACTTTATGAATTTGTGCATATGCTGAGTGATTGTGAATCGATTCAAAATTTTCTGATTCAACTGTATATTCTGTTACTCTCTCATCATTCTTAAAATGAACGGCAATATCACGAACCATGTCTTCAACAAACTTTGGATTATCATAAGCTCGCTCTGTAACAAACTTTTCATCAGGTCTTTTTAAAAGACCGTATAATTCTGAAGAAGATTCACTCTCGACAATATCAATTATTTCTTCAATCCAAATGAAATCTTTTATTGCTACAGTGATAGTCACATGTGATCTTTGATTATGAGCTCCGTATTCAGATATTTTTTTTGAGCATGGACACAAGCTTGTAACTGGAACCAAGACTTTCACTTTAAGCTTGGATTTACCATCTTCAATTTCTCCTATAAATGAGACTGTATAGTCAAGGAGACTTTGTACTTTAGAAACTGGAGCAGTTTTGTTTATAAAATATGGAAACTTCATTTCTATATGACCTGAATCAGCTTCTAAAAGTATTAGCATTTCATCAATCATCTTTCTAAATGAATCAACCGTTATTTGTTCTTCATGATTATTCAAAATATGAACAAATCTAGACATGTGAGTTCCTTTGAAATCATGAGGAAGATTTACATACATATTAAAGTTAGCAATGGTTGATTGCTGTTTTCCAGACCTTTGTTTTATAACCATAGGATGAAGAATATCTTTTATTCCTACTTTATTGATAGGCATATTTCTTGTATCAGCCTGTCCTTGTGTATCTGGTAAATTTGAAATTTCTAATTTTGACTTTGATGTTGACATATATTCACTCTGTATAAGTTACTGCTGCGTTACTTGTTTCCCACAGTTTTATTTTACTGACTTTTATATTATCAGTATTAATATTATTTGATAGTTCTTTATAAATATATTTCGATATATTTTCTGCTGTTGGGTTTTCATTGATAAAAGGTTCTAAATCATTGAGAAATTGATGATCTAAATTAGAAATTATTTCTTTAAGGTTATTTTTAATATCTTTAAAATCTATTACCATACCAATTTCGTTGGTATTATCTCCTTGAACTTCTGCCTCAACAAGCCAGTTATGCCCATGCATCCTTTTACAGTTTCCTGGATGACCATGAAGTATATGGGCTGATGAAAATTCCTTTTTTACAATTAGTTTAAACATTTATTTAAGCACTTTTTCGTTTTTAGAGATGTGATTGTATAACTCATTTATTTTTATTTCTAATGATTTCTTATCCAAGCCAATTTCGGAATAAAGTTCGTCTTGACTACCATGAGAAATAATTTTGTCAGGGATACCTAAGTTTATGATATTTATATCTAAACCGTTATGCATGATATGTTCATTTACTGCAGAGCCCGCACCTCCTATCACGACATTATCTTCTAGTGTGATAAAATATTTGTGAGTTTTAGACAATTCGTTTATTTTGTTTGTATCTAAAGGCTTTGCAAATCTCATATCAATAAGCGTTAGTGATAGTCTTTTTGATATATCAAAGACATTATTCAAAAGCTCACCAAATACTAATATTGCTATAGTGCCTCCTTCACAAACAGTTAATGATTTACCTACTTCAATAGTTTCGTCTGTAATTATAACTTCGTTACCAGATGAATTACCTCTCGGATATCTAATTGCAGATGGTCCCTCAAACTGTAAACCTGTATTCAACATCATCCACATTTCATTTTCATTGGAGGGAGTCATGATAACAATATTAGGAAGTACTCTCATAAAAGAGATATCATATATACCATGATGAGTTTCACCATCTGCACCTACTAGGCCTGCTCTATCAATGGCAAACATAACATTTAAATTCTGAAGATTAACATCATGTATTAACTGATCATATGCTCTTTGAAGAAATGTTGAATAGATTGCAACGATTGGCTTTAATCCACCAATAGCCAATCCGGCAGCAAGAGTTACGGAGTGTTGTTCTGCAATACCAACATCGAAAAATCTTTTCGGATAGTTTTCCTCAAATTCCACTAAACCAGAACCTTCTCTCATTGCAGGTGTAATAGCTACAAAATTTTCATTATATTGAGCTGTATAATTAATCCATTTAGTAAAAATATTTGTATATGTAAGAGAGTTTTTAAGTTTAGGTTTGTCAGCAGCGCCTGTAGCAATATCAAATGGCGTGACTCCATGATATTTGATTGGATTTTTCTCCGCTATTTTATAACCTTTACCTTTTTTAGTAATAACATGGAGTAATATTGGACCTTTCTTACTTTTCAAATTTTTTAATACTTTATTGAGGGACCGTAGGTCATGCCCATCAATAGGACCATGATAACTGAAACCAATCTCTTCAAATAAATGCCCAGGGGTTAGTATATTTTGTGTATTATCTTTGATAGCTTTTGCAATCTTTTTGATAGGATTTCTCTCGTCAAGTAGATTGTTACCCTTTTCCTTTATAGCAGACATTAATCTGGTTAGGTACTTATTAAGTGCTCCAACATTTGGTGATATTGACATCTCGTTGTCATTAAGTATGACAAGCATATCTGTTTTCAAATATCCTGCATGACACATCGCCTCATAAGACATTCCAGCTGTCATGCCTCCGTCACCGATTATGGAAATAATATTGTGTTTTTTGTTTTGAAAATCTCTTGCAATAGCCATACCTAGAGCAGCACTGATTGATGTGCTTGAGTGGCCGGCACCAAATACATCATACTCACTCTCTTTTATTTTTAAAAAACCAGAGATTCCCCTATATTTTCTCACTGAATCTAATTTATTTTTTCTGCCTGTCAATATTTTATGTGGATAACACTGATGGCCAATATCCCAAATAATTTTATCTACGGGTGTGTTAAAAACATAATGAAGTGCAATTGAGAGCTCGACCGTACCTAATCCGGCAGCTAAGTGTCCACCAGTTTTAGAAATTGTATCTAAAATATATTCCCTTATATCTGAGGCTAAGCTTTCAAGCTCTTTTATATCTAGAACTCTAATGTCCTCGGGTGTTTCAACCTGGTCAAGTATAGGATAACTTTTATTTTTCATCTTCAAGTACTTTTATTACTTGTTTAGCTTCATTAAGAGCATCTTGACATTTCTTAGACAACTCCATACCTTCTTTATATTTTTTTATGGAATCTTCTAAAGTAAGTTTATCTGACTCAATATCATCCAGGATACTCTGAAGTTTTTTCAAATCTTCTTCAAAGTTACTTATTTTATTAACTTTTTTATTCATATTTTTTTTGTAATTAGTGCTTTCTCAACAAAATTATTATTAACCTCTCTAACTTCTATAATAGTATTATCTTTTTTAAAAGTCATACCCACTTCTGGTATCTCCTGTAAAGACTCAAGTATATACCCATTAATCGTCGTAATTGAGCTTTCCGAGAGACTTAGCGATAAAATTTTATTTATCTCTCTTAGCTGAACAGATCCATGAACTTCTATCTGATTCCTAGAGATAGTTTTTACTATATTTTTTTTCTGTTGATCTGCATTGTATTCACCTACTATTTCTTCAAGAATATCATCTAGAGTTAGAATGCCTTTTATATCGCCATATTCATCAACAACACAGCCTATTCGCTTTTTTTCTTTTTTGAATATAATAAGCTGACTTAGCAGGGATGTATCTTCAGGAATATAATAAGGCTCTGATAAGCAAGAAATCAATTGATTAATATTAATAATATTATTTTCTTTAAGTAAACCGGGAACATGTTTTTTATTGATAAAACCTTTGAGATTATTTAATGATTTAGAATAGACTGGAAGCCTAGTGTGCTTAATATCTATTAATTTAGAATTTATATTTTCCTCACTTTCATTAATATCAAGACCTTTTATATCATTTTTAGGTATCATAGCATTTTCTACACTCACTTTTTGTAAATCAAGTAGATTTAAAACCATTTCTTCATAATTTTCTGTAATTTTATTTGACGATTCTTGTATGATTGTTTTAATTTCCTCATTTGACAAATCATCATGACGATTCTTTTTTTTATCAAAACCAAATATCATTAGTATGATCCTAGAAAAAAAATTTATGAATTTAACAATTGGATTAAATATCTTTAGACTATAATAAAAGAAGAATGAAATTTTATAAGCTATCTTGTCAGAGTAATGAGAGGCAAATGTTTTGGGTGTCACCTCTGAAAAAACTAGTATTATGAATGTTAAAAATCCTGCAGCTATAGCAACTCCATTATCGCCATATAATTCTATTGCAATAAGAGTTGTGATTGCTGATGCAAGTATATTTACGAAGTTATTTAATAAAAGAATTAATCCCAAGGTCTTTTCAGGATTATTTAATAGGTAATTAACTTTTAAAGCAGATTCATCCTTTTTTTTAACACGATGCTTAAGTTTGTATCTATTTACACTCATCAAAGCAGTTTCTGAGCCAGAGAAAAATGCCGATAGAACTAGTAGAAATACTAAAATCAGAAATAAGCTATCTATAGATAAAGTAGTCATTTAAATATATTTTAGTTAATTAGTAACTTTGTACCTAAGTATGCAAGAAGTAGAAATATTAAACCACCAATAGTCATGTTAGCTGCAGCAACGTCTTTAATTCCATAATACGCTTTCTTAATTACTAAATATAGAAATGTCAGCCATGCTATTATGGAAAATAATATTTTTTGTTCTATATCTATATCAACTCTAATAGAAATATATGGAAGCCCAGAGAGAAGAGACAACGTAAGTAAAATAAACCCTACAATAATTAACTGATACATAATACTTCCCATTTCCTCAATAGATGGAAATGAGTTCAATATAGAAGAGTTCTGAAGATTTTTCACACTATTTATTTGATACTTTAAGATAAATGCTTGCATGCCCGCAAGTACTAGGAACCCATATGAAGCTAGTGAAAAAATTATATGAATGTATAAATTCTTTTCAACTTCAGTTCCACTAGATGAAAAACTAAGAGTCAAATAAAAAAGCAAAGATATAAATATAATAGGGTTAAGTATTAATCCTATGTAATCTATCGACCTGTAATAATTTAAAATAATATAAAAAATATTGATTATAAAAAGAGTAATAAATAAAGCGCTCACGAAACTAAAAATATTAAAAGGGTATGCTATGTTGAATACGAATATTCCGAATAGAAATAATCCGATAACTCTTAGATATGATATGCTCAATGGTATTTTACAGTCTCTGCCCATATATAAATTTAATAAGCAGGCTGACATGGCAAAATAAATTATTCCAATAATATGAGGCAAATAAGTCATTGCCTATTTGAAAGCGCTGATATTCACTGGTTTAGCTTCACATATTGTATTGAGGTGCATCTTTGATGATTATATATAAAAAATACTCTTTTAGACTAATATTTTATGTTTTTTAGTCAAAAAGCTGAGTATTTTAATATTGTGGTGCTATAATCACGTTGTTCAAAATAAGAGGATTAAATGGTAAGAGTAAGACTATCAAGAGGCGGAGGTAAAAAACGACCGTATTATCATATTGTGGTTGTAGACCAAAAAGCTAAAAGAGACGGCAAATGTATTGAGAGAATTGGAAGCTACGATCCTAATCTAGAATCAGAAAAGCGTATTACTTTAAAACACGATAGATTAGACCACTGGGTAAATCTAGGTGCTCAAATGTCTAATAGAGTAAAGCTTCTTCAAAAATACACTTTGGATCCAGATAATTTAGAAAAAAGAAAAAAGATTAAAAG
>CACLCV010000018.1:5000-11697 GCA_902605525.1 uncultured Gammaproteobacteria bacterium | reverse complement strand
GAAATACATGGAGTCAAACAGTTTATCAGGTTGATGATTCACCTAGATATGAATCTTTTGGTGAATGGGTACATAGTAAATCCGCATCAAGGTGGGTAAGTCAACCAACTCCTAGGCCTTTACCGAGACGTGAATTTTCTGTAAGAGATGACTATGATCTTCTAAAGGGTTTAAATAAAATAACAATTATGTCGTGGGGCTGGGTAATGGAAGAAATTAATGAAAAAATAATTATACCTAATAATTACTTGGGGTCAGAATACGGTGTCGCAAGATATCAAAGAATATCTAATTATGATTTTAAGCCTGCTCACGACTACTGGGATAAAACTAAAAATTATTGGTCGATTGTCAGAGATAAGTGGAGTGAGGTCCTATCAAAGAAAAAAGTCTGTCTTTTAGAAAGTTATGAAGGAAAACCACTATACCTGTATAAATTTAATTATGCTGATGATTATAAAGACAATCAAGATAATGAAAAAGCACATAGAAATGTAAATAATATAATAAAAAACTTTGTCGACAGTACCTGTTAACGTTAAATATGTGAATTAATATAAAAAAGGCTCCAATAAAGGAGCCTTTAATATCTAAGCTGATGATGTCCTACTCTCACATGGGGAGACCCCACACTACCATCGGCGCTGTATAGTTTCACTGCTGAGTTCGAAATGGATCAGGTGGTTCCTATACGCTATTGTCATCAAACATTAATTTGATTTGGAAAATGTACATGCTATTTAATCTAGAAAAACGAGTTTACTTAAGATTATAAGAGCAAGCCTCACGATCAATTAGTACTAGTTAGCTTCACTTGTTACCAAGCTTCCACACCTAGCCTATCAACGTCGTAGTCTACAACGGATCTTTAGGGACCTTATAGGTCCAGTGATATCTAATCTTTGGTATGGCTTCCCGCTTAGATGCTTTCAGCGGTTATCACAACCCTATATAGCTACCCAGCAATGCCTCTGGTGAGACAACTGGAACACCAGGGATAGGTTCACTCCGGTCCTCTCGTACTAGGAGCAACATCCATCAAATATCAAACGCGCACGGTAGATAGGGACCGAACTGTCTCACGACGTTCTAAACCCAGCTCGCGTACCACTTTAAATGGCGAACAGCCATACCCTTGGGAGCTGCTTCACCCCCAGGATGTGATGAGCCGACATCGAGGTGCCAAACACTGCCGTCGATATGAGCTCTTGGGCAGTATCAGCCTGTTATCCCCGGCGTACCTTTTATCCATTGAGCGATGGCCCTTCCATACAGAACCACCGGATCACTAAGACCTACTTTCGTACCTGCTCGACATGTCTGTCTCGCAGTCAAGCACCCTTATGCCTTTACACGCATCATACGATTTCCAACCGTATTGAGGGTACCATCGCGTTCCTCCGTTACTCTTTAGGAGGAGACCGCCCCAGTCAAACTACCCACCATACACTGTCTCCGAACCGGATAACGGTCCTGGGTTAGAACTCCAAAGATAATAGGCTGGTATTTCAAGGTTGCCTCCACCAATGCTAGCGCATCAGCTTCAAAGGCTCCCAGCTATCCTACACAATTAGATTCAAAGTTCAGTGTAAAGCTGTAGTAAAGGTGCACGGGGTCTTTCCGTCTAGCCGCGCGTACACTGCATCTTCACAGCAATTTCAATTTCACTGAGTCTCGGTTGGAGACAGTATGGCCATCGTTACGCCATTCGTGCAGGTCGGAACTTACCCGACAAGGAATTTCGCTACCTTAGGACCGTTATAGTTACGGCCGCCGTTCACCGGGGCTTCGATCAAGAGCTTCGCTTGCAAGCAAGCTAACCCCATCAATTAACCTTCCGGCACCGGGCAGGCGTCACACCCTATACTTCCTCTTTCAAGTTTGCAGAGTGCTGTGTTTTTAGTAAACAGTCGCAGCCATCATTTTATTGCAACCTCCTTCTGCTCAGTCAGCAAGTGACTTCACATACCAAAGGCATACCTTCTCCCGAAGTTACGGTATCATTTTGCCTAGTTCCTTCAACTGAGTTCTCTCATGCGCCTTAGAATTCTCATCCCACCCACGTGTGTCCGTTTAGGGTACGGCCACTTTTAACCTGAAGCTTAGAAGATTTTCTTGGAAGCATGGTATCGACCACTTCGCTAATTCCGAAGAAAAAGCTTCGCATTCGTATCTCGAAATAAATACTCCCGGATTTTCCTAAGAGTAATCTCTACATACTTACACCAGTATAACCGTTGACTGGCTGATCTAACCTTCTCCGTCTCTCCATCGCAGTTAAAAGCGGTACAGGAATATTAACCTGTTTTCCATCGACTACGCCTTTCGGCCTCGCCTTAGGTACCGACTAACTCTCCGCCGATTGACGTTGCGGAGAAAACCTTGGGTTTTCGGCGTGTAGGGTTCTCACCTACATTATCGTTACTTATGTCAGCATTCGCACTTCTGATATCTCCAGCATACCTCACGATACACCTTCATCAACTTACAGAACGCTCCGCTACCATCCTAGTGAACTAGGATCCAAAGCTTCGGTATATGACTTAGCCCCGGTAAATCTTCCGCGCAGGCCGACTCAACCAGTGAGCTGTTACGCTTTCTTTAAAGGGTGGCTGCTTCTAAGCCAACCTCCTGGATGTCTAGGCCTTCCCACTTCGTTTTCCACTTAGTCATAATTTTGGGACCTTAGCTGTTGGTCTGGGTTGTTTCCCTCTCCACTACGGACGTTAGCACCCGCAGTGTGTCTCCCGTGCTCTACTTGTTGGTATTCGGAGTTTGCAATGGTTTGGTAAGACGGGATGTCCCCCTAGCCATAACAGTGCTCTACCCCCAACAGTAATACACGAGGCGCTACCTAAATAGCTTTCGCGGAGAACCAGCTATCTCCGAGTTTGATTAGCCTTTCACTCCAATCCACAGCTCATCCCCTCATTTTTCAACATAAGTGGGTTCGAGCCTCCAGTAGGAATTACCCCACCTTCACTCTGGCCATGGATAGATCACTCGGTTTCGGGTCTACACCTAGAAACTAAACGCCCTATTAAGACTCGGTTTCCCTTCGCCTACCTTATAAAAGTTAAGCTTGCTACTAAATGTAAGTCGCTGACCCATTATACAAAAGGTACGCAGTCACCCACAAGGGGCTCCCACTGCTTGTACGCATACGGTTTCAGGTTCTATTTCACTCCCCTAACCGGGGTTCTTTTCGCCTTTCCTTCACAGTACTAGTTCACTATCGGTCGGCATAGAGTATTTAGTCTTGGAGGATGGTCCCCCCATGTTCAAGCAAGATACCACGTGTCCCGCTCTACTCTTCGTCACCCACCAAATTCAATTTTCGTATACAGGGCTATCACCTTCTATGGCCAACCTTCCCAGGTTGTTTTACTAATATCATTTGGATTCAGTGACTGGACTATTTCCGTTTCGCTCGCCGCTACTCAGGAAATCTCAATTGATTTCTTTTCCTCTGGTTACTAAGATGTTTCAGTTCTCCAGGTTTGCTTCTACCATCCTATAAATTCGGATGGAGATACTCTACTTATGTAGAGTGGGTTTTCCCATTCGGAAATCTCCGGGTCAAAGCTTGTTTATCAGCTTACCGAAGCTTATCGCAGATTACTACGTCCTTCATCGCCTTATGCCGCCAAGGCATCCACCACATGCGCTTATTCACTTGACCTTATAACTTAAATAAACTCAAAATCGTTTATCAAAGTGTCTATTTGGTTCTCAAATAAAAGTAACATTCATTATATCTTTTCAGATATATGAGTTCTCGTTTTCAAAATCACTAGATTTTAAAAATGCATGTACATTAATTCCAAATTTTCATCAGAGCAAAAAAAAGCGAACATCACTTTTAATGCTCACCGAAAAGTATTATATAGCAAAGTTCCATAAATAGTAGAAATATTTAAGGTTTTATGTGCTTTTTTGTGGAGCTAGTCGGGATCGAACCGACGACCTCCTGCTTGCAAAGCAGATGCTCTCCCAGCTGAGCTATAGCCCCAAAAAACAATGTATGAAGTGTATTACTGATACAAAAAATATTCAACAGCTATATGTTTACCAGAAGTTCAGGAAAATGATATTCCAGAGCTGTATATTTTGGTGCGCTTTTGAATTTAAATTGATGATTATTGGTATTATGTAGGCATTTAAATTGAAATTTAACAACTGATGGTTGGCACACATATTGCATGATAAATCAGTAGTAGCATACTCGTGACTGACGAACGTTTCCTCATTCACCCCTTAGTTGGTCACGAGCCCTGTCTATGGCTGGTATTGACTCCTAATCCCCACAATACCAGTCTAGTCTGGAAGCATGATAAATACTAAATCATAAACAAGACGTGCTATGATGCAAACTCGCTAAAAGGATATATATGAGAATTGTAAGTTTTGACTACCTAAAGGAAGCATATGGATTGCTAAATGCAAACGGCACTAAAGTATCCAATAAAAGACTTAGAAGAATGGCATACCTTGATGTTCACCAAAATAATTATACCGCATACGAACTCTATAATAGTTACAAAAAAATCGTTAACAGCGAAGCAGCAAACAATCAACTTATGGTATTAGTTATAGTAATAGGATTAATCACAGCTGTAATGCTTTTCATATTTACATAAGGATTTTGATTTAAAGCTCAGCGTTTTATTGTGATGATTGAGGTTGGACAACTAGCTCTTTACTCATATATTCTTCCCCATTGTAGTTGCTTTTAACGCCTTTAATCATCGGTGTATAAGAGAAATCATACCCACAACCTACCCTTATGTATTTATCATTGATACATCTTTTATGACATGGATCAAAACCAACCCATCCTAAATTATTAATGTATATCTCGACCCAAGCATGAGTATCATTTTCTGCAATTTCAGAATCATCTAAAAGAAAACCATTTACATATCTTGCAGGGAAATTATGTGATCTTGCAAGGCTGATGAGAATATGAGAGAAATCTTGGCAGACTCCTGATCCTTGTTCTATAGCATTTATGGCCGATGTGAAAATATTAGTTGATCCTGATAAGTACTTTATCGAATCAGCAGCAGCATTATTAAGTCTATGACAAAACTCCACTGAATCCTTTTTATTTGTATTTTTTACTAAATTTATTATTTTCGTATTAGGTTTAGTTAGGTTTGATTGTCTTAGAAAACAGCTAGGATGGACAGATTCATTAAGACCTTTCATTACCCCTGAATAGTCTTTAGTCTCTATTGTGCTTTTCATCGTTATTGTTTGAGGTTCAATAAGATTTTTTATATAAATATTGAATGTCTTATGGCCAAGAGCATCAACCGGGTTTTCTTCAAGCTTGCCTTGTGATGCTTTGATATCACAATTAATAAGTTTTTGATTTTTACATTCAGTTGGGTAAATATTCAAGGACTGGACTAATCTTGGAACATGCGATGTGAACTTGTAAGATGTTTTATAATTTATCTTAATAATCATTTATCAATTCCTAAAAAATATACCTCTTCTAAATCAGAATATGTAGTCGACATGTCATCAATAAATTTTGTTAAAAATTCATGAAGACCAAACTCTATAATTTCATCTGCTGAACTATTAATAAGGCCCTTGTGTATCGCTTTAATATTTCTATGAGCTTTATTATCAGATTTATAGAACTTAGTAAGTCTTCCAAGGTGATGCTGAATCTTATCAAGTGCGTAAAAAATTGACCTAGGGCATAACTCGCTGAGGATAAGAAAATCAATTATCTTTGTATAATCAATTTGACTATTTCCATATGCCCATTTAAATCCTCGATATGCTGAGACAGATCTTAGCATTATGCTCCATTGAAAATTATCGACTTGTGTGCCCACATAAGAACTGCTTGGCAACAAGATATAATATTTAACGTCAATTATACGTGCCGTAAAATCTGCTCTTTCATAAAAAATACCTAAATATATAAAATCAAATCCATCATTGATGAGTTGAGTGTTATTTATTGTTCCTTTGATAAGATTGACTTGTTTTTTTATCCAATCTAAAGTCATGGGAAGATTTTTTGTATCGTATTTTTCAGTATCGTATTTATCAATTTCATGATACCAAGTATTAACAGTGTTCCAGACTTCGAGGGTCACTGCTGTCCTAACCATCTTCAAATTATTGCGAGCACTTTCAATACAGGCTTTTACAGATGAACTATTGTTTGGATCAAAAAGCAGGAAATATTCAATTTTATTCTTACTGATTTCTTTGTAATTATTCAAGTAACTTTCTTTAATGCCAGCAGCAGATAAAATGGACTCCCACTCATTTAAATATCCTTCACTAGTGTTGGGAATTAAATGTATTCTATAAGCAACTTCTAGTAATCTTGCTATAGAATCTGCCCTTTCTATATACCTAGCTGTCCAATATAAATTTTCTGCTGTTCTACTTAACATTTTTTAATTTTTTAATACCCATGTATCTTTTACGCCACCACCTTGGGATGAATTAACTACAAGTGAACCTTCTTTAAGAGCTACTCTTGTCAGCCCTCCTGGAACCAACTTCCTTTTACGATTACCAATGAGCGTGAAAGGTCTTAAATCTACATGCCGAGGAGAAAGGGATTTATTCTTAAATATTGGAACAGATGATAAATCTAGAATAGGTTGGGCAATATAATTATTGGGATTATTGCTGATCTTTTTTTTAAACACATTTAGTT
>CACLCV010000017.1 GCA_902605525.1 uncultured Gammaproteobacteria bacterium | reverse complement strand
ATGGCATGGAACGAACCTGGTAATAAAGACCCTTGGGGCAGAAACAAGAATAACTCTAGTTTAGATGGAGTATTTAAAGATTTTAAAAAAACAATAGAGGATTTATTGGGCAGTAAAGGGGGCTCCATTCCTCCTTCTTCTCAAAAAAGTGCGGGATTTTTATCTGCAATAATCGTAGTAATTTATCTCTTATCTGGAATTTATATCGTAAATGACGGAGAAAGAGGTGTCGTTCTTCAGTTTGGTGGCTTTAATGAGATTACTATGCCTGGACCTCATTGGTATCCAAGATTTATACAAGCTGTTGAAATTGTGGATGTGAGTAATCTGAGATCTGTTCAACAAAAAGCTGTCATGCTTACAGAGGATGAGAATATTGTAAGTATCAGTTTTGCAATACAGTATGACATAAAAGATGCCAGCGACTTTATATTTAACCTACGTGAACCAGACGTAACTGTCTCACAAGCCGGGGAGAGTGCTATTAGGGAAGTTATGGGCCAGAATACTATGGATTATATTATTACTGAAGGTAGGACTGGAGTAGCTGCAGACACTAAAAAATTACTTCAGGGGGTTCTTGATAGCTATGGAGCAGGTGTAAATATACAAACACTTAATATTCTAGAGGCACAGCCACCCGAGCAAGTTCAGGATGCGTTTTCTGATGCAATTAAAGCTAGAGAAGATGAGCAAAGATATATCAATGAAGCTGAAGCATATAGAAATGAAATTATCCCACTTGCAAGAGGTGAGGCAAAGCAAATGTTGGAGCAAGCTATAGCATATAGAGTTAAGTTGATTAATGCAGCAGAAGGTGAGGCATCTAGGTTTACTCAGTTATTCAATGAATATAAAAAAGCCCCTGACGTTACTAAAGAAAGGTTATATATTGAAGCGGTTCAATCAGTTTTATCTAATAGCAGCAAAGTCATGATTGATATTGAAGGCGGTAATAACTTGATGTATCTCCCGTTAGATCAACTTATCAACAACAATAAGCAGCCCAGAGTCAATAATGAAATAGAACAATCAGATAATGAAACCAGCATAATGGATCGCATAAATGCAAACAAAAATAATTTTAATCTAAGAAAAAGAGACTTATATAATGAATAGTAGAAACTTAGTTACAGGATTAGTAGCTTTAGTATTAATTGCAATATCTTCAACATTTATAGTTGATGAAAGAGAAGTTGTTATAAAATTTAGATTAGGTGAGATTGTAACAACTTACAATGAGCCCGGCTTATATTTTTTGATTCCATTTTTGAATAATGTTAAAAAATATGATTCAAGACTGTTAACAATGGACTCTAAACCCGAGCAATTCCTTACGAGCGAAAAGAAAAACGTTATAGTTGATTCATTCGTTAAGTGGAGAATATCTGATCCTAGAAACTTTTACAGATCATCTAAGGGTGATGAGAGAATCGGGGTCAATCGTTTATCACAAATAGTCAATGATTTAACAAAAAGTGAATTTAGTAAACGAACAGTTAATGATGTCGTATCTGGTGATCGAGTAGAGATAATGGCTAAAGTCACAAAAGAAGCTAATCAATTATCTCAAACACTAGGAATTACTGTGGTTGATGTAAGGCTTAAAAAAGTTGATTTACCAAGCGAGGTTAGTAACTCTGTATATGCTCGTATGGTAAAAGAAAGAGCTACAGTGGCTAAATCATTTAGATCTAAAGGTAAAGAAGAAGCAAAAGGCATTACTTCTCTTGCCGAACGTGAGTCCGAAACAATTTTAGCTGAGGCTTATAAAGAGTCACAAGAAATAAAAGGACAAGGTGATGCTCAATCTACTCAAATCTATGCTGATGCATTTTCTGCTAGTCCTGACTTCTACTCATTTTATAGAAGTTTAGAGGCATATAAATCAACATTTAATGATAAAGGGAATATGATACTTCTCAAACCAGATTCTGATTTTTTTAAATATTTTAATGACACTGACGGTGTTACAAAATAACAACTTTAGAAACAGTAGCAATAGTTTTTGCATTTATTTTAATAATCGAAGGCATTATTCCGCTTATATACCCAAGTAAGTTCAAAAATTTACTTTCCTCAATAATAGATATGAATGATAAATCATTGAGAATCATTGGCCTTGCATGTATTATCTTTGGGTTGATTATATATTATTTGGTTTTGTAGACATGAACTCACAGAAATTTCTTATACCTGATGGAATTGAATATTACACTGGCGTCGAAGCTATTTTATTTCAAAATCTAAAAAACTCAGTATTAAAAATATTCAATAAGTATAAATATGAATTTGTAGTGACTCCGGTGATAGATTCTCTTAACAATCTTAATAATCTTAATGGTGATAATTTGAAAAATTATACGATATCACTTTCAAACAGAAAAGAATTGGGTATAAGGGCTGATATTACTCCACAGATATCAAGATTAGATTATCAGTCATATAAAAAAGATAAATCAAATAAATTTTCTTATATGGGTGATATTTACAGAGAATCAGAATCATCATTTGATCGTAATAACCCGTTTCAAGTAGGCGCTGAATACTTTGGGAATATATCTGACGATATTGATATTAGTTTATTGAAAATGTGTTACGAAATAGTTACCTTATCAAAAACCAAAAGGATAATAATAGAATTAAGTGACTCATTCTTTATTAATACGTATATAAAAAGTCTAAAGCTTAATGATAATGAAAAAAAGCAACTTATTGATCTAATAAGCCTCAAGTCCATTGATGAAATAAATCAATATTACAAGACTAAAAAGCTTTCCAGCAGAAAACTAAATGAATTGAACGATTTATTGAAGCTAGATGGCACAATAAATATCATAAAAAAAATTCAAGATTTCTCAAAAAAATATAACTATAAATCTCAATCTAATATCAAAAGCTTAAGATCAATAACTAATAAGATTAAAAATCTCAAAAATATAGAAATAATTATAGATTTATGCTCTCTTAACTCAATGGATTATGAGACAAGCTTTAATTATACTTTCTACGTTGAAAAGCTGCGTACACCTATTGCTTTTGGAGGTCGTTATGAGTCATATCTCCTGAAGGATGGAACTACAAGGCATGCTACTGGCTTTAGTGTAGATTTAAAAGATGTAATAACAATATATGAAAAATAATATTTTCTTAATAGGAACTCATTGGGGCGATGAGGGAAAAGGTAAAGTTGTAGATGTATTATCAGAGAATGCAAATGCCTGTATTAGGTTTCAAGGTGGACACAATGCTGGTCACACTCTTGTCATAAATGATAAAAAATTTATTCTTCACTTGATACCTTCTGGAATCCTCCGTGACAATGTAAAATCTGTTGTAGGCAATGGAGTTGTAGTATCTCTAGATGCATTAATTGCTGAAATTACTGAGCTTGAAGAAAATGGAATTTCATTATCTAATAAACTCTTTATTAGCGAGAATTGTCATCTTATTTTGCCAACTCATATTGCACTTGATCAAGCGAGAGAGAGAAAGCTTGGCAAAAAATCAATAGGTACAACAGGAAGAGGTATTGGTCCAAGCTATGAAGATAAAATTTCTAGAAAAGGTATTAGATTACTTGACCTAAAAAATGAAACCATTTTTCTAAAAAAATTAGATAGCTCGATGGAATACCATAATTTTATTTTAGAAAACTATTTTAAAACTAAATGTATAAATACTAATTCAGTGGCTAGAGAATTATTAGAAAAATATCATAAAATCTCTAAATACATAATTGATACGGATGAGTATATTAATGATTTATGTAAACAAGGCGGAGTTGTTTTTGAGGGAGCCCAAGGCACTATGCTTGACGTAGATCATGGAACCTTTCCTTATGTAACTTCATCTAATACGACACTTTCTGGAGTTGTATCTGGGACTGGTGCCAACATGTCTCTTATTAAGTATGGTCTAGGCATCACAAAAGCTTATTCAACACGAGTAGGGCATGGTCCTTTCCCATCAGAACTACATAATGATATTGGTCAAAAGATAGGGAAAATAGGTGGAGAAATAGGAGCTACTACAGGACGAACAAGGAGATGTGGCTGGCTTGATTTAAAAGTTTTAAAAAAATCAATCCGTCTTAATAACTTGTCAGGTATAGCTTTGACAAAGATTGATGTATTAGATAGTTTTGACGAAATTTCTATTTGTGTTGATTATGGATCTATAAATTATGAAACATTTGAGGTTGAAAATTTAAAGTTCATAAAACTCCCTGGATGGAATGAATCAACAGTTGGTATTACAAAATATGATGATCTTCCAAAAAATGCTAAGGCATATATTGAAACTATAGAAAATCTAGCAGATACATCTGTTGATATCATATCAACTGGTCCTAAAAGAAATGAAATTATCCAAAAAATAAATATTTTTGATGCCTGATATCATAACAAGATATATCTATGGTATTCATGCTATATCAAATATTATAAATTCAGATGAGAAAAGAATAAAGAAAATCTATTTTAAAAAAGGTGCAACAAGTAAAAATTTATTATTACTATATCAAAAAGCTATTAACTCTAGTTTATATACTGAAGAAGTTACCGTCGATAAGTTAACACTATTATGTGCGACATCGAAACATCAAGGAGTTGTGTGTGAATTAGAAGATGCAAATCTATCAGTATTTAATTTAGATAACTTTCTTAATATAAATAAGAAGCCATTTATTTTAATTTTAGATCAAATTAAAGATCCTGGTAATTTAGGAGCATGCATCAGAACCGCTAATGCAGTCGGCTGTGATTTAATAATTAAAAGAAAATCAAATTCAGCTCCTATATCACCTGCAGTTCATAAGGCATCATGTGGCGGTACATCAGGCTTGTATATTTATGAATCAAATGATTTAAATGGAATTGTCAAAAAATTGAAGCAAAATAACGTAAAAATACTTGGTACAGACCACAAAGCCGACTCAGATTATCGTGAAATTCGAATATTAGATTATGAGGGTGTATGCGTTATCATGGGTTCTGAAGATGTAGGGATTTCGAGATCTTTAAAGGCTTCATGTGATGATTTATTTTCAATACCTATAGCAGGCTCTGTAGACTGTCTCAATATTTCGGTTGCTTGCGGGATTGTATTATATGAAGTTGCAAAATATAGATAAATAATTCAGTCAATATTTGAAAAAACTAACTTAGTACTGTAGTATCACCCTAGGTAAAATTATGAAAAATTATGAATTAGTATTAATGTTTTCGGTCGGTGAAGATACCCTTACAAATCAGACGATTGATAAGTATAAGTCGGTAATTACTGAAAATAATGGGTTGATTGATAGATATGAAGATTGGGGCCCTCTTAAGATGTCTTATGATATTAATAACGAGAATAAGGCTAGATATATATTAATCAATTTCAAAGCCGATAATAAGATAATTGACCAATTGAATGAGTTAATTAAATTCAATGATCATATTCTTCGACATCTAATAATTAATACGAAAGATGCTCATACGGAGCCATCATTCATGAATAAAGAAAACTTAAAATCAGCATAATATATATGGACAAAAGTAAAGATATAATTGACTACAAAAACTTAGGATACATAAAAAAGTATATTTCTGAAGCTGGAAAACTCATTCCATGTAGAGTTTCAGGTTTAAATGCTAGTCAGCAAAGAAAAATGAACAAAGCTGTCAAAATAGCAAGATTTTTAGCATTGATTCCATATTGCGATAATCATAAAAGGCAATGAAGTTAGTTTTACTCAGAGATGTTAAGCATTTAGGTAAAGTTGGTGAAGAAATCAATGTTAAAGCTGGCTATGCCAGAAACTATTTATTACCTACTCAATCAGCACTAACACCTACTAGTGAGAATTTAGAAATCATAAATAAAATGAAGGATGAGCTTATTAAAAAAGAACAGGAAGCTAAAGATATTGCTATGTCATTAAAAGAAAAGCTTAATGGTTATAATCAGTTGCACAAAGTTAAAACAAAAGAGGATAGCAATGAATTGTTTGGATCTATAACACTACAAAATATCATAGATAAAATGAAAGAAGACGGTCATGTAATTGAAAAAAAACAAATAAATTTACCTTTTGGAGCAATAAAAGAGCTTGGAACTTATCGTGCTAATATTTCACTTCATCCTGAAGTAGCATGTGATATTGAAATAATTGCTGAAAAATCTGAAGATACTGAAGAAACTGTCTAAGTCAAGATTCTAAATCTATTATTTATCAGCTAATATACTGATAATGAGTTCACTTCCAAAAACACCGATATCAATAGAATCTGAAAAAGCACTATTAGGTTCATTAATCATTGATTCTGAATCTTGGGAGAAAATATCCAATATAATTACTCCCGCTGACTTTTATGATTCAAACAATCGTGATGTATTTTCTGAAATCTATGACCTTCAAATAAATGATCAACCTTTAGATATATTAATTCTTGAGGAAAGTCTTAAATCGAGAGATAAGTTATTAAAAATTGGCGGTATTGAGTATTTGAAAGAACTGGCTAAAACCGTCCCAACTTCCGCACATATCATCAAGTATGCTGAAATTGTAAGAGAAAAATCTGTGATGAGAAAACTTATAAGTGCCAGCACTAGAACAATTGAGAGTATTCATGAAGACAGCTCTGAAGACCTTAGAACAATTCTCGATAAAGCAGAGGCTGATATATTTTCAATTGCATCTGATACAAAAAAACATGAGGGTCTCATTAAAATAGGTCCAGTCGTTAATGATATGGTGGATTCAATTTATAATAAAAGAAATAATAATATTATTGATTATTTATTAACTGGGTATAAAAAGCTTGATGAGTTGATGGGAGGGCTTCAAAATTCTGATCTTGTAGTAATAGCTGCAAGACCGTCTATGGGCAAAACTGCATTAGCTATGAACATAGCTCAGGATATTGTTTTTAATCAGAAGAAGAAAGTAGGATTTTTTAGTTTGGAGATGTCTTCTCAATCTATTGCGCTTAGGATGTTATCATCCTTAAGTACTGTAGAATTCTCTAAAATTAGAACTGGAGACTATGAGTCTTCAAATGATGATACAAGAGCAGTTACACAAGCTATAGATATGATGCAAGATTGTTCCCTGTATATCGATGATACCGGGAGCATCACACCAATGACCCTTAGATCAAGAGCTAGAAGAATGAAGAGGGAAACTGGCATTGATATGATTATCTTAGATTATCTACAATTAATGACTCTCCCCGAAAAAAGTGAAAATAGAGTAAATGAAATCGCCTCAATCACTAGACAATTAAAAAGTTTGGCAAAAGAACTAGATATACCTATAATTGCACTTTCCCAGCTTAACCGTAGTCTAGAACAAAGAAACGACAAAAGGCCATTCTTATCAGATTTACGAGAGTCTGGCTCCATAGAGCAAGATGCTGACGTTGTAATGTTCATCTACAGAGACGATGTTTATAACCCCAACTCTGAAGATAAGAATATTGCTGAAATTAATATAGCAAAACATAGAAATGGTCCTACTGGTACAGCGAAATTAACCTTTTTATCACACTGTACGAGATTTGAAGATTACCATCCGCAAATATTTGATAATACTGAGAATTTATAGAATATCATTCTTCTAATAATTTAAGTTTATCTGGTTTATTCTCCCATTCCTTTGCATCCTCTGGAGCAGCTTTAGCTTCTGTAATTAATGGCCAAGTCGCTGATAATCTTGTATTTATTTCCAAATACTTTTTATCCTCATCTTTCAAATCATCTTCAGATACTATCGCATTTATAGGACATTCTGGCTCACAAAGACTGCAATCAATACATTCTTCAGGATTTATTACTAGAAAATTTGGTCCTTCATGAAAACAGTCCACAGGGCAAACTTCTACGCAATCTGTGTATTTACATTTTATACAATTTTCTGTGATTACATACGTCATATACAATGCAAATATTAACATACAGATTATTAAAAGACATTTCTTTAAAAAAAATCTGTATTGAAAAATAATATGCCTGAAAAGAAGATAAATGTTAGTATTTAAATCAGCTATCTATCTGAAAATAAATACTAGATTCAATCTATTTAAATAAAGATTGAAGATTAGATACTTTTTTATTAATATCTTGTCATTATTCCTCGGTAGCTCAGTTGGTAGAGCGAGTGACTGTTAATCACCAGGTCGGCGGTTCGAGTCCGTCCCGAGGAGAATGAATTCTTATTCAATTTCAACTTTTGAGGACTTGTAGTGCATTGTGTAGTATAGTGCTGAAAAATCTTTTCTTGAGAGACTAATATTAATGGAACAAATTAGAAATATAGCAATTATCGCTCACGTAGATCACGGTAAAACAACACTCATTGATTCTATAATGATGCAAGCAGGTATTTTTAGAGAAAATAAACTAGTGTCAGAGCGTGTTATGGATTCCGGAGATTTAGAAAAAGAGAGAGGTATTACTATCTTAGCAAAACCTACTTCTGTTTTATGGAAAAATACCCGTATCAATATTATCGATACTCCGGGCCATGCAGATTTTGGTGGAGAAGTTGAAAGAGTATTAAGTATGACAGATGGAGTAATACTATTAGTCGATGCAGCTGAAGGAGCAATGCCACAAACTAAATTTGTATTATCAAAGGCACTAGCTCAAGGGCTAAGACCTATAGTTGTTGTCAATAAAATTGACAAAACTGATAGTAGAGCAGATAAAGTAATAGATGATGTTTTCGACCTCTTCGTATCATTAGACGCAACAGATAAGCAATTAGATTTTCCAATTTTATATGCATCTGGAAGAAACGGGTGGTGTACTTCTGATTTAGATAAAAAACAAGATAATCTCCATGAAATGCTTGATTTGATTTTAGATTATGTTGAAAAGCCAAAAGTCAGCCATGACAAACCATTTGCAATGCTGTGTACATTACTTGCATCTGATAAATATTTAGGAAGATGCTTAGTTGGTCGAGTTGAACAAGGTTCTGCAAAAGTTAATGATAACGTTAAAGCCATCAATCTTTCAGGAGAGAGAGTTGAATCTGGTCGTTTAACAAAATTATTTAAATATGAGGGAACAGAGAGAATACCTGTAGATACTGTATATGCAGGAGATATAATTTGCATTGCTGGGCTAGCTGAAACATCTGTATCGGACACGATATGTAATGATATGAATGATACGCCAATTAAATCCACACCTATTGATCCTCCAACAATGTCTATCACTATAACAGTTAATGATTCACCAATATCTGGCTTAGAAGGTAAAAAAGTTACATCAACTCTTATAAGAGAAAGACTTCTAGCTGAAGACGAGACTAATGTGGCTATTTCATTTAATGAAAATGATCAAAGAGATTCATTCGAAATTGGCGGAAGAGGAGAGCTTCAACTCGGCGTCCTTGTTGAAACAATGAGAAGAGAAGGCTTTGAATTAACTGTATCAAGACCAAAAGTAGTTTACAAGGTTAATGAAAAAGATCAAAAACTAGAACCAATCGAGGAAGTCATAATAGATGTTGATGATGAATACTCAAGTACCGTTATCGATAGTATGAATAAGAGAAAAGCATCAATGATAGACATGACGAATATTTCTGGTAAAACTCGATTAATATTTAAATGTCCATCAAGATCACTAATAGGCTATCAAAGCCAGTTTTTGACAGAAACAAGAGGGACAGGAGTAATTAATAGATTGTTTGACTGTTATAATGAATTCAAAGGTGATATTGCATCTAGAAGAAACGGTGTACTTGTTGCTAATTCAACTGGAACTTCAGTAGCGTATGCGATATTCAATCTTCAAGATCGTGGAATTATGTTTATTGACCCACAAACAAAAGTTTATCAAGGCATGATTGTTGGCGAACATAATCGACCGAATGACCTTGAAATTAATATTTTAAAAGGTAAACAATTAACAAATGTTCGCGCATCAGGTACTGACGAAGCAGTAAAATTAGTACCACCAAGAAAAATGTCCTTAGAACAAATGATGGCCTATATAGACGAGGATGAAGTACTAGAGGTAACTCCTATGAGCTTGAGGCTAAGAAAGAAATATTTAGATCCGCACGAAAGAAAAAGAGCTGCAAAATTATAGAGTCAAAGTGTTTTTAAGCCGTTCCATTGCATTTTTTAAAGAAGACATGTCGATAGCAATAGATATTCTTATATGACCTTCTATACCAAAGGCACTTCCTGGCACAACAGCAACTTTTGATTTTTCTAAAATATATAAAGCTAGTTCTTTATCATTTGAGACAATTTCACTTTTCTCAATAAAATTTTTAAAAGAGGGAAAAACATAAAATGTCCCATCAGTAGGCTTGCATTCTACACCTTGAATTTGATTTAATTCTGAGACGACAAAATCATGCCTTTCTTTGTATTGTTTATTCATATCGGGCAGCTCAAGACAAGCGCTACTTAAAGCCGCCTCTGCTGCAGATTGAGATATCGAACTAGCACATGAAGTGCTTTGTGACTGTAGGGTTTTCATTTTTTTAATAATTTCTTTATTACCTGCAGCATATCCTATTCTCCACCCTGTCATAGAGTATGCCTTGGAAACTCCATTGAGAATAACCGTGCGTTCTTTTAGAAGAGGAGCAACGTTGAGTATATTATGAAATTTTTCGTCAGACCAATGTATATGCTCATAAATGTCATCAGATGAGATAAATATATTTTTATGATCTAAAAGCACTGACGCCAATTCATTTAATAACTTTGAATCATAATATTTACCGCTCGGATTATTTGGACTATTAATCATAAAAAGTTTGGTTTTTTCATTTATGAGACTTTTAAATTTATCAATATCAATATTAAAATTATTTTCATATTCTGTCTCTAACATAACAGGTACTCCACCAGAATATTTGACCATATCTGCATATGAGACCCAGTATGGCTGAGGTATAATAACTTCATCACCATTATCAATAATAACTTGAAGGAAGTTGAATATAGATTGTTTACAGCCTGCTGAAACAACCACTTCGTTTAAACCGTAATCTAAATTATTCTCCGATTTAAATTTTTTAATTATGGCCTTTTTGAGTGAGAGCGTCCCGTCAACAGCTGTATATTTGGTCATACCCATGTCTATAGCAGTTTTAGCTGAATCTTTAATATATTTTGGTGTATCAAAATCAGGTTCGCCAACGGTAAGTACAATTATATCTTCACCTTTTTGGCGGAGTTCATTTGCTTTAGATGTTAATGCCATTGTAGAAGATGGCTGAATTAAATTTATACGTTTTGAAAATTTCAATAGAGTTCCTGTAAAAAGGTTATAATATCATGAATGTATTAATTAAGTAAGTGAGCGGAAAAGATTATCATGAAAAGACTAACCTTAAAATCTAACATGAAACCCAATGGAGATCAGCCAAAGGCAATCAAAGCTCTAGTTGACGGCATATCAAAAAACCTAAGTCATCAGACACTTCTTGGGGTAACAGGCTCAGGAAAGACATACACTATGGCCAATATTATCTCTCAAACTAACAAAACTACTCTTGTATTGGCACCTAATAAAACACTTGCTGCACAACTCTATGCTGAAATGCGAGAATTTTTCCCAAATAATTCTGTTGAATACTTTGTATCTTATTATGACTATTATCAGCCCGAGGCATATGTCCCAGTATCAGATACATTTATTGAAAAAGATGCATCTCTTAATGAACATATTGAACAAATGAGATTATCAGCAACAAAATCACTAACCGAAAGAAAAGATGCGATAGTAGTAGGAACTGTATCAGCTATCTATGGTTTGGGGGATCCAGAGACATATTTCAAAATGATACTTCACGTTGTAAAAGGTGATGTCATTCATCAAAGAGATATTCTTAGAAAGCTTACAGAGCTACAGTATGTAAGAAATGATATTGAACTTAGAAGGGGAACATATCAGGTAAAGGGTCAAGTAATAGATATATTTCCTGGTGATTCTGAAAAGCATGCTGTCAGAGTTGATTTATTTGGGGATGAAATAGAAAATATATTTCTTTTTGATCCTTTAACTGGGGATGTGGTTAAACAACTTAATAGAGTCACAGTTTATCCGAAAACACACTATGTAACGCCTCAACACAAGATTGATGATGCGATGATAAAAATAAAAAAAGAACTCAAAGAGAGAATAAAATATTTTTCAGATAACTCTAAGCTTATAGAAGAACAAAGAATAAGAGAAAGAACCAATTATGATTTAGAAATGATGAAAGAGATGGGTTATTGTTCTGGCATTGAAAATTATTCTCGATATTTATCAGGGAGAAATCCTGGTGACCCTCCACCTTGCCTTTTAGATTATATGCCAGATGACGGTTTAGTAATTATCGATGAGAGTCACGTTGGAGTCCCCCAGCTTGGAGGCATGTATCGAGGAGATCAATCAAGAAAACAAACTCTTGTAGATTATGGATTTCGTCTTCCATCTGCTATGGACAACCGTCCGTTAAAATTTGATGAATTTGAGGGATATAATTTCCAGACCATCTATGTTTCAGCAACACCAGGACCATATGAGCTTGATAAATCAACAGCTATCATTGAACAAGTGATACGACCTACTGGCTTAATTGATCCTGTTATTGAAGTTAGACCCTCATCTAGTCAAGTGGAAGATGTTTTATCTGAAATCCATAAAGTTACAAAGAATGGAAACAGAGTACTTATAACAACATTAACAAAAAAAATGTCTGAAAACTTATCCGAATACCTGCAAGAACATAATATAAAAGTGAAATATCTTCACTCAGATATTGACACTGTAGAGAGAGTTGAGATTATCAGAGATTTAAGAAAAGGGGAGTTTGATGTTTTAGTTGGCATTAATCTTTTACGTGAAGGTTTAGATATTCCTGAAGTTGAGCTGGTATCAATTTTTGATGCCGACAAAGAAGGTTTTTTAAGATCAGATAGATCTTTAATTCAAACTATAGGAAGGGCTGCTAGAAATATAAACGGAAGATGTATTTTGTATGGCGACAATATAACAGGATCTATGAAAAGAGCGATGGATGAAACCTCAAGAAGAAGAGACATACAGATTCAGTTTAACGAAGATAATAATATTCAACCTGTCAGCATTAAAAAAGATATACGTCAAGCTCTGGACGAAGACTCATATATTGAAAACGATGCACTTGATAAGTTACAGCTAGTCAGTAGTAGTAAGAAAAAATTTACTAAAGTAAATAGCGATAATGTCACATCAATAATTTCTCAACTTGAAAAAGAGATGTATAATCATGCAAAGAACTTGGAGTTTGAGCAAGCAGCTAAAATTAGGGACCAAATTAATGAATTACAAGAAAAATATCTAATGTTTCCAAAAGCTAAATCTTAATGGTTTTCTTGTCTACACATCAATGACATGTTAATTTACCAATTCTTACAGGCGCGTAGCTCAGCTTGGTTAGAGCGCCACCTTGACATGGTGGAGGTCGTTGGTTCGAGTCCAATCGTGCCTAATTTAGTAAAGAAATAATGAAAGTTATAATTAATAATAAAAAAA
>CACLCV010000016.1 GCA_902605525.1 uncultured Gammaproteobacteria bacterium | reverse complement strand
TAAAGTTTGAGAAGGCTTGAAAGGTGAAATCTGTACTAATTTTTTTGAATCAGACCGAAGAAATTTCACACCCATCGGCGCAATATGTACTTTTTTATCTTTATTGATTGTAGTGACGATTACTTCGTGAATCATTTTCTTTTCTTAAATGTTGGTCCTAATTCTTTAGACTGTAATTTATTATCTGCCTTTTTGTCTATCAAACAACCCCAATCTAACTCTTCATCCTGTGAGTACTCTTTTCTTAATTGATATGCAATTTGTGCTCTAGCAAGCTCAACACCTAAATAAAATGAGTGCCCTGAATCTTCATCTACTTCTAGGAATTCATAAAAATCATAAGGATCTGAAAATACTTTATAAATCGTTTTATTGAATAGATGCACTCCATCATCATTTACATATATACGATAATTCTTATCCTTTATATTACTTTTCATATCACTTAATTCATCAGACGTGTAAGCATAATCTTTATGGCCATGATTTATTAATAAGCCATTATTGATATGCTTTGGAGTAATATTATTCTCTGATGCTGCATGGATTATTCTCCTTGCCAAATCAGTTTCTCTAATTACTGTTGAACAATGTCTACTTACTTGTGTAGTAAGAATATGATTCAATTTTAATTCTTCAACTATACCAAGCATTATCATATTCATACCGGAGGTATCAGCATGTGTGAGCTCAGTTATATTTCCTATCCCAATCATAATATGTATGTCAGGATACTTTTCTCTTAAGTAGATATACCTCTCTATGCTCTTAGTGAAGCCATAAGAAATAGGGTCCAGTATTGGATCAGCTATAAAAGTAAGTTTATCCTGTAATGCTCTATCAATGAGCTTGTAGAAATTCGGCATATTGTAATCTGTTGGAATGAGAACAGGGTACGAATCTAAATTTTCCAATATGTGATAAGTCTCATCTTTAATACTTAGCAAATAATCTGCGCCTGCTTTTGAGCCTCTAATTAGTTCTTCAGTGTTGTGGGAGTCTATGCTTACATAAAAGTTTCTATTTTTTAGCTCTTGCACTATTTCTTCCAAGTGAGGAAATTTTTTATTTGGTAAGCAGCCAATATCAATTACATCAGCACCCTCCAATCTAAAATATTCAGCTCTTTTGATTACTTCCTCGACTGTCATATTTAAAGCATCAGTAATTTCTCCAAATATAGATGTTTCAAATTTCGATAAATCATATTTCACAGGACTAGCACCAAAAAGTGTGGGCAAGTCTTTTAGTTCATCAGGACCACGTATTATTTTTTTATTAATATTTTCTTTCAAAGATTCTAAGTCCCCGCGAACTCTTCCTGGGATAATAATTTCATCAAAAGAATCTATATTTCCTATTCTTCTCTCAATCATATCTGTTGTAAGTAAAGCAGCAACATTTACATTTAGATTTCTTATCTCATATGTAAAATCTTTATTTTCGATAGATTCAACAACTGTTCTTAATCCTTTCTCTGCTAACTTACCCGTAATAAATAATATATTTTTCATTTATTTAGTTTCTTAAGACTCATTTTTAATGCTTTCACATTATCAACAACGGTTACATTTTTAAATTTTTTTAATGTTTTATAGTTTTTTAAATCTATATCTCTTGGATATAGGGTCACAAGCTTTTTAGGCGCTTGAGTTATAACAACAGGCTCGGTATCACATGCAAAAACTAAAGAATGGACCTCACATTTTCCTGCCTGTGCAAACATATTAGTCACCAAATTAGTTGAAATACCCTGTGCCATTAATGCAATAGTGTTAGAAGTAGCCGGTGAGATAACAATCAATTTATAAACTGATTCATATAAAAGGCTAACTGGGGCAGAACTAGATGTTATATCTTTAAATATTTTTATCTTCTTCTTTTTAAAGATTGATAAATCATAGTTATACCATTTTAATACTTCCTCACCAGCTTTACTTAAATATAAATCAACATTCTCAAGTGTAAGCAATAATTCTATTGATTCTTTTAGATAGTGACCAGAACCGGTTATACACCATGCAATCTTTTTTTTATCCATATATTTTACTTATTAAATTTTTATTTATTTCTATATCTTCTTTTGAATTTATATTTAAGAACATTTCATTATCATGATTAAATAATACTTCATCAAATCCACATGAAGTATACCATTTATCGATCTTTCTCTCCCCTGATTGTAGGAATTCTTGAAGATTATTAGCTAAAGATGAATCTATGCAAGCATATACAGGCTGTAATCTATCCCCGGTTTTAATTACTTTTATTGAGCTATTTCCAGTATGATTAAGCAGGGTTTCAAAATATGCTTTATTTATAAAAGGTCCGTCACATGGCAATACTACTAACTTATGGTTTTTACATTTTTTAAGAGCTGTGTATATACCTGAGAGAGGTCCCTGGAAATCATCTAAGATATCTGTATATACCCTCTTATGTATTTTTTCATATTCTTTGAGGTTGTTATTTGCTATCACAAATACATCTGATGAGAATTCATTTGCTATACTGATAATCCTTGAAAGCACTAATTTTCCATTGAACCTTATTAATCCTTTGTCTTTACCTTCCATTCGTGATGATTTGCCACCAGCTAAGATTGCAACTGATACATCATCCTTTTGTAATTTGTGTGACATTACAATATTATAGTCGGATAATTAGAAATAAATAACTTATATAAATAGATATGAAAGTTTTCTTGGCACCTATGGTAGGCAGAACAGATAAATATTTTAGGAAATTGGTACGTATAATTTCCCCAAATATTGTCTTATTTACTGAAATGATAACAGTCGATTCTCTTATCAGAGGCAGTTTTAAAAAATATTTAGTTAATGAAACAGAACATCCTCTAGTTATTCAACTTGCAGGCAATGATAGAAATAAATTTATAGAATGTACTAAGATTGTATCGGAGCAGGGTTTTGATGAAATTAATTTAAATATTGGATGCCCTAGTTCTAAAGTTGTAAAGGGCGGCTTTGGTGCATGTCAAATTGAAGACCCAATTAAAGTTGCTCAATATGTAGAAGCTATAAAAGCTCAAACAAATATCCCAGTATCAATAAAAACCCGATTAGGTCTAGGTTATGACCATGATTTAAAAAATATTAAAGAATTTATTAGAATAACAAGCGAGTCTGGGTGTGACACGTACTATATTCATGCTCGAAATGCTATTTTAAATGGTATATCAACTCGTAAAAATAGAAGCGTTCCTCCACTTAGGTATCATGATGTTTTGAAACTTAAAGAATTATTTCCTCACATTAATATTTATATCAATGGAGGTATTGAAGATATCAATGAAATTAAAAAAATGTTGGATACATATGATGGCGTCATGATAGGAAGAAAAATTTATAACAATCCTATGTTTTTGTCAGAAGTAGAGCATATTATTTTTTCAAATAGTGTTACCTTTTCAATCCAAGATGTTGTTCGCGAATACATTAGTCGATTAGATGCTGAGGAGGCACTTAATAAGCAATATGCGCTAAAACACCTTACTAATTTATATAAAGGCACAGCACTATCTAAAAAATGGAGAATATATCTTCATAATTTAGTTAATTCTGACCAACGTATTGAGAATTTAGAGAACTTTTTTGTTGAGAATGACTATGAAGAGAAGAAAGTTAACTGCTCGTAATGCAGATATTAACAGACTCTATGAGGAGTCTGTTCAATGTACAGAATTTGAAGTAAGTTTCATTAACAAGCTATTCAAGAGATATAACAAAACAAAATGTAAGAGTCTTAGAGAGGATTTCTGTGCTTCTGCTTTAATATCCTCTGAGTGGGTTCGCCATAATAAAGATAATATTGCCATTGCTGTTGATTTAGATAGAACCATGATTAAAGAGGCGAAGAATACAGCTCTTTCAAGACTTAGTTCAGAACAGCAAAAAAGAATCAAGATTTGTTACGGAGATTCATCAAAGTTCAATACTGATAAAGTTGACTGCATTTTAGCCACAAATTTCAGCTATTTTGTTTTTAAACAGAGAAAAAAATTAATATATTATTTCAAACATGCATATAAACAACTGAAAAACAGAGGAATATTTATGCTGGATGCATTTGGCGGTTATGAAGCTCATCAGCTTTTGGAGGAAAGAACAAAACACAAAAATTTTACATATGTATGGGATCAGTCGTCTTTTAATCCTATTACTCATGAGATCAAATGTCATATCCATTTTGAGTTTCCTGATAAAACAGCACGTAAAAGAGCATTTACCTATGAGTGGAGATTATGGATGCTACCGGAAATACAAGAATGCCTCAAAGAAGCTGGATTCACCAAAGTAGATGTATATATGCAAGGTTGGAATGAGAAGAAAAATGAAGAAACAGAAAGGTTTTATAAGGTCACTAAATGTGATGCAGATCCAGCATGGGTAGCGTATCTTGTAGCAAGAAAATAGATTGATTACTGCCAGTAGAAATTTATAATACATCTGAGAGTTAGTTATACAGCTACTATGTTCTACATAGAGGAAAGTCCGGGCTCCAGGGATAAGAGCGCCAGGTAATACCTGGAAAATGTGAGTTTTGGAAAGTGCTACAGAAAATAACCGCCTTCATTGAAGGTAAGGGTGAAAAGGTGAGGTAAGAGCTCACCGCTGATTAGGTAACTAATTAGGCAAAAGTAAACCCCGCTTGGAGCAAGGCAAATTTGTGATTAATCCCAATATAATCACGTGGTTGCTGCTTATGAGGTTATTGGTGACAATAACCCTAGATAAATGGCTGTACAAGACAGAACCCGGCTTATCAACTAACTCTCACATCCTCATATATACACTATAAGATATTGATTTATATTAGATTAATATATTTCATATTTTTCGAAAAATCATTGATTTAACGCTTCTTGTGCTTGCAAATAATAAAAATAAGGCATATAGTGTTGATAAATGGAATATTTTGTCAATTAGTGGAGAATAATGGATAATTTATTTAAAGGTATACATAACATCAACCTCGATTCAAAAGGTAGATTAGGTATTCCTGTAACCTACAGAGACCATATCACGGGACTTTTAAAAGGCTCTATGGTTATAACCATCGATACTGAAGAAAAATGTCTACTACTTTATCCCTCTGGTATATGGGCGAAAATACAAAGCAAAATCAATGAATTACCATCATTTAATAAGAATGCTCGAAGAATACAAAGATTATTAGTGGGTCATGCTGAAGATATTGATGTTGATTCCTCCGGCAGAATACTTATTTCTAAACCATTGAGAGAGTATGCATCACTAGTTAAAAAAATCATACTTATAGGTCAGGGTGATAAGTTCGAAATATGGGATCAAAATTTATGGAATCAAAATGTAGATAAGTGGAGAGACGAGGTGACTTCTAATGATGATGCTGAAGCACTAAGTGATATTAGCATATGATCAATAACAACTATTTCAAAACTCTTGGCGTATCTCCAAATGAAGATTTGGATATTATCAAAAAAGCATTCAAACGCCTAGCATCTAAATATCATCCTGATAAAAACAATGACAACATTGATGCTCAAAGAATCTTTATAAAAATTACAACTGCATATGAAAAAATAATGGAGTTTAGAAAAAATGGATAATACATCTTTTCATATCCCAGTATTGAAAGCAGACTCTATTCATCAGCTAATTACAGATGAAAATGGAATTTACATAGATGCAACTCTAGGCTATGGAGGGCATACAAGAGAGATTCTAGATTCAACAAGCAAT
The DNA here is from genome assembly GCA_902605525.1 of uncultured Gammaproteobacteria bacterium. Lineage (GTDB taxonomy): Bacteria > Pseudomonadota > Gammaproteobacteria > CACLCV01. The sequence continues at coordinate 9,049 of CACLCV010000016.1, read as the reverse complement.
AAAGCTAGAATATATGGAATAGACAAAGATATTGATGCTATCGAATTTAATTCTAATGAATTATCAGATGAGAAGAGATTTACCCTAAGACATGGATGTTTTTCTTCTCTTCATGAATACGCGAAGACGTGGAACATTTATGGGGCTGTAAATGGGATACTATTTGATTTAGGAGTTTCATCAGTTCACTTAGATGATGGCGATAGGGGCTTTAGCTTTACTAAGGACGCTCCATTAGATATGAGATTTAATAGATTAGAAGGTAAAACTGTTTCTGATTACTTGAATAAATTACCAGAAAAAGAAATTGAAAGAATACTCCGAGTGTATGGTCAAGAAAAGTTCTCAAAAAGAATTGCTCGAAATATCATTAAGTACAGAGAAAAAAATAGAATAACAAATACTTTTGAACTTGTTGATATTATTAATAAATCTGTTTTAGTAAATGATAAGCATAAACATAATGCTACAAGATCATTTCAAGCACTAAGAATATTTATCAATAAAGAATTGGATGTACTGAAGGATGTTTTAGAGAAATCTTTCGATGTTCTTGCACCAAAAGGAAGGCTTGTATTAATCACTTATCATTCTCTAGAAGAGAGAGTGATTAAAGATTTTCTAATATATACAGATCATTACTTATCAGCGCCAAGAAAAATGCCAATAAAACAAGATTTTATGGACAAAATGTTTAATTTAATAAAAAAAATTAAGCCATCCGATGAAGAGATTGAAATAAATCCTCGTTCAAGATCTGCCAAAATTAATGTACTTGAGAAACAATCATGAACCTTGGGACAACATTAATATTAATAGTTTTGATTACTGTATCTGCATTTAGCGCTATTTTTGTTAAATACCAAAACAGAATACTTAATATAGAAGTTTCAAAGAATGAGCGAATATTATTTGAAACATCAGAGAGATATAGAGAGCTTTTAGAGCAAAAGGTAAATCTCACTGATAGTAAACTTCAAAAGAGCGGTTTAGGTGAAGCACTTGGAATGGGCCTTCCATCTAAAGAAAGAATTTTAATCATGAACTTAAACAATTAGGAGGAACACCATGTTTGAAATAGTAAATAATTATAATCAGAACGCGGTTATCAAAGTCATTGGTGTTGGAGGTGGTGGCGGTAATGCAATCATATCAATGCTAAAGTCTCAAATTCATGGAGCTGACTTCATAATTGCAAATACAGATGTCCAGGCATTAAGAGATGTGAATGGTGCAACTACCGTACAGATTGGTTCTGAAATCACAAAAGGTTTAGGTGCTGGGGCAGATCCTGAAAAAGGTAAACAAGCAGCATTAGAGGCAAGTGAAATATTAAAAGAGTCTATCGAAGGTGCTGATATGCTTTTTATTGCAGCTGGTATGGGTGGTGGAACAGGAACTGGTGCCGCACCTGTGATTGCCCAGATTGCGAGAGATCTTGGTATTTTAACGGTTGCCGTAGTAACGAAACCATTTGAGTTTGAAGGTCCAGAGAGAATGTCTAACGCTCAAGAAGGCATTGATAACCTTGAGCAGTGGGTGGACTCGCTTATAGTGATACCTAATTCAAAATTAAAAGAAGTATATGGCGGTGGGGAGTCTATATTTTCCTCATTTGAAAACGCTAACGATGTTCTAAGAGGAGCTGTTAAAGGCATAACTGAGATAATAACTATCAGAGGATTCATGAACGTCGATTTTGCTGATGTTAAAACAGTAATGTCTGGAATGGGAAAAGCCATGATGGGATCAGGAGTTTCCTCAGGCGAGAATCGTGCTATTGATGCTGTAACCACAGCTCTTAGTAGTCCGCTACTAGATAATATTGATCTTCAAGGCGCAAGCGGTGTATTAGTTAATATCACTTCTGGTTCTGATCTAACTACTGATGAATTCGAGGTTATTGGTAGTAAAATTCGAGAAATAGCAAATGAAGATGCTAAAATTATAACTGGCTGTATTAAAGAGGAAGATAACATCGGAGATTTACGTGTGACTATTATTGCTACTGGTTTTTCACAAGATAATAAAATAGATGTAAATTCATCTGAAGTTAACCAAAGCACACAAGAAAGCACAGCTAATAATCCTAGTGTTTCATATCCTAGTGATAGTGAAGCAAAAAATGATGCAATAACACAAGTAAATGTTAGTCAGCAGGAAGATCAGACATCTCTCGATATTCCAGCATTTTTAAGACAACAAGCTGATTAATAATATAAAAAAAAATCAGAAACTGAGGCTGCCGTTATTTATAATGGCAGCCTTTCTTGTATTGATAATAATAATTTTTAGACTATATCAGATTCAAGTTAATGCAACGGATTGTTTTTATTTTAATAAAGGATCATGCAAAGAGAATATTCTTGAAGTGGCTGAAAAAAGGCAAATACATAATATTAAACTCACCGCACAAAGAGGAAGTATCTATGATAGAAACAATAATGTTTTAGCAATGTCTTTACCAATAAAAACTCTTTGCATTAATCCGAGTAGATTATATAAAAGTAACAATAAATCTATTATGGAATTATCTAAGGATCTTGGTTTATCTGAAAAAAAATTAAAAAAAATTATTTATAAAAATAAAAATAAAAAAGAATATTATTTAAAAAGACATGTCTCGAAAGATTTCTATTTGAAAATTAAGAGCTTAAATAATCCTAATCTTTATTTTATTAATGAAAATAAAAGAAGTTATCTAGGCGGTAAACCTTTTTCAAATATTATAGGATTTACAAATATAGATGATAAAGGACAAGAGGGTATTGAATTCATAAGTAATAAAATTCTATTACCAGAGCATGGATTAAAAAAAGTGAAAAAAGATAATATCGGTCGTCCCATTGAAACAATAGGTATTATAAGAAAACCAATCCCAGGCCAAGATATTTTTCTCACATTGGATAAAAGAATACAAATAATTGCATATGAAACCCTCAGAAAATATATTACAAAATTTAAAGCTGAGAGCGGCTCTATAATTTTAATTGAATCAAATACAGGCGACATAATGTCAATGACTAACTATCCATCATTTAATCCAGATAGAAGGAGTGAGTTTAGTGGGAAGAAAATTAAAAACCGGGCTGTCTATGATTTAATTGAACCTGGATCTACTATAAAACCATTGATAATATATTACGGCTTACACAATGAAGTAATTAGTGAATCAACAATAATAAATACTGAGCCGGGCGTTATTCTACTTGAAGATAAAGAAATTAAAGATTGGAAATATTTAGGAAAAGTAAGTCCAAGAGATATTATTAAATTATCTAGTAACATCGGAGCAGCAAAAGTCTCAAGTAAACTCTCGAAGAAACAGCTTATAGACGGATTAAATGAACTAGGTTTCGGTCAATCACTATTTCTAAATTTACCCGGATCAAAAACTGGTTCTTTGCCGCTTTCATCTAAGTTATCAAATTCAGGCCATATGAGTCTCGGTTATGGATATGGTCTCTCAACATCACTAATGCATCTTGCAAGTGCTTACACTACACTTGCTAATTATGGCAACAGGGTACAAATAAATTATTTGAAAAATAATAATAAAGACTTTGAAAAAGATAATATTTTAAATAGAGATGACTCAATAAAAGTATTAGATATGATGAGAGATGTAGTTCATTCAAACGATGGAACAGGAAGGCAGGCTAAAGTTGAAGGATACACGGTTTATGGCAAGACAGGTACAGTTAGACAGATCATAGATGGTAAATATGCAAAAGATAAACATAACGCGTTATTTGTTGGAATACTAGGAGACCCTGAACCTAAATATGTTGCTGCTGTCATTGTCAGGAGCCCAAAAAATAAAGAAGGCTCTGGAGGACTTCATGCAGCACCTGTTTTTGGCGAATTTATGCAACATTCAATGAGAATTTTAAACGATATGAGTTATGCTAATAACAGACAATAATATAGTACACTTAGAAAAATTCATCATTAGTAACTCAAAAAGGGCTATTAAATTTAGTGATAGGTTTTGTATAGATTCTAGAAAAGTTAAATCAGGGCAAATTTTCATATCCATTGATTCTGATGAATCGAAAAACTTTAAAAATATAAAAAATGCAATATTTAATGGAGCATCCGGATTTGTTACGCAATTTTTATACAAACGAAGCGACCTAAAGACTTCTATACCTTTTTTAATTCAAAAAAACTTAGATAATCTTTTTCATATGTTGTTTAATGTTGATCTTATAGGATATAAACATAAAGTTAAAACTATAGGTATCACGGGTACAAATGGTAAAACATCTTCTGTTTTATTATTAGCACAATCACTAACCTATTTAAAAAAGAAAGTGGGGGTAATAACAAGCGAGGGATGCGGAATTTATCCTACATTAGTGGATAGTGATTATACAACCCCACCTATTGACATAATCTATAAATATTATAGAAATTTTGTCTCTAAGAAATGTGATTATATTATTATTGAATGTTCATCACAAGGTTTACATCAAGGAAGAGTAAAGGGCTTATCATTTGACTATGCGTGCATAACAAATATCCATAGTGATCATCTTGATTATCATAAAACAATCAAAAACTATTCTAATTCGAAGCTATCAATATTGAAACAAAGTAAAAAAGCTATTTTAAATTATGATTCATCTATACTTATGAAAAACAATTTCGATAAATATAGAAATCTAGAGTGTTTTTACTTTTCAAAATCAAGGTATAAAAATAAGAAAATTATATCAAGACATATGAAAGATAATAAAATATTAATAAATAATCATATTGTTACTTTCGACAAAGCTAAAAAAAATCATTTTAATATTTATTCTTTATTGATGATTTGCTCAATATTAAAACTTGAAAATTTTGGTATGAAACTAATTAACTCATCAATTACCGCTCTTTTTGAATTGCCAGGCAGAAGGCAAGTTATTAAGACCAGAAGTAAAGGCACTTTTATAATTGATTATGCGCATACAATACAGTCTTTCAGAGACATCTATAAAGAATTTAAATCATATAATCATATAACTACGCTTTTTGGTTGTGGAGGGGATCGCGACCCATCAAAAAGAGCTGTTATTGGAAAAATTGTTGACAGTAATTCGTCGTTTTCAATAATAACTGAAGATAATTCACGTAACGAAAAACTCTCTTCAATAGTTAACAATATAACCTCTGGTTTTAATGGCAGAAAAAGGTATATAGTTATCAAGTCGCGCAAAACAGCAATAAAACATTTATTTACCTATTCATCAAAAAAACATATTAATTTTATACTAGGCAAAGGAAATGAGAGTTATCTCATTAAGGATAGTTCAAAAGTAAAACATAATGATATCATTTATCTAAATAACCTTATCAATAACTATGAATCTTAGAGTATCAGATGTAGCCGAGTATTTATCTTCTTCTTTTGAAGGAACCGACAGAGTAATCCGTAAAATAATAATCGATAGTAGAGAAGTCAAAAGAGGAGATCTTTTTTTGGCTATTTCTGGAATCAATAATGATGGACATAAATATATAAAAGACGCTATTGATAATGGAGCAGCTTGTGTAATATGTGAAAAGCCTCATAACTTTATATCCTCGTCTACTCCAACTATAATTGTTAAAAATTCCATTCAAGCACTGGCTAACATAGCTACAAAATATAAAATTAAAATAGGTCAACCATATACGATTGGTATTACAGGCACTAATGGCAAAACTACAGTAACAAAATTATGCACATCTATACTAAGTACTTCATTTAGAACAAGTGCAACAATAGGAAACTATAATAATGAAATAGGGCTTCCATTATCAGTTCTGAATGCTTCCCATGAAACAGAGAAATGTATTTATGAGCATGGGGCAAGTAAAAAAAATGATATAAACTATTTAACTAAAATCTCGCAACCAGATTTGACCACCTTATTGAATGTCTCAGAGGCTCATATGGAGTCATTTAAAAGTATGGAAAATCTTATCCGAACAAAAGAAGAGATATTTTCTCATCATAAAACTAAGCATATAATTCTAAATATAGACGATGCAAATTTCTCACGATGGCAAAAGCTTAATGAGGGTAAGAAAATAACAACGCTTTCTTTAATAGGTAATGCAGATTATGTTATGAAATCTGATGAGGAGGACTATTGTGTGTCGACACCGCATGGTAAATTTAATATTGATAAAGATTATACTACGAACATATTACCAATAAATATACTATTTAGCGTTGCAATAACAATGGAATCTGGTTCTACTATTGATGATGTAATTAATGGTTTAAAATCCTTTTCTGGAATTGAGGGTCGGTTTTATACACTCTACTCAAAGAATAAATCTATGATTATTGATGACTCATACAATGCTAACCCCGAATCTATGAAGTCTGCTTTGCGTCAATTAGCTAGTTATAGTAAGAACAGGATCTTTGTTATGGGAGATATGGGGGAGTTAGGTATAAATTCTCAAAAACATCATCAATCAATATTTAAACTCTCAAAGCAATTAGGTATAGAATTTTTATTTTATATGGGAAAATATGGAGAAGATGCTAAACAAATTTTTGGTGATAATTGCTATACTTCAGATAACATGAATGAGATAGTACAAAAGGTTAAAATAACCTCAGACGAAGATTCAACTATCTTAATAAAAGCATCACGTTTTATGAATTTTGATTACATCGTACAGGAGTTAAAATAGAAAATGCTTCTAAGTTTGTTTGAATATCTTTCTCAATACAATTCAGGCTTTAACGTCTTTCAATATTTGACATTGAGGACAGTAATGGGAGCAGGGACATCTCTTGTGATTTCTCTTATTCTTGGTCCTTATATTATATCTTATCTCAAGAATAAACAATTCTATCAATCTATTCGTTCAGATGGTCCTAAAAGTCATCTTGATGATAAAAATACAACTCCAACTATGGGCGGGATTATAATTATATCTTCAGTAGTTATATCAACTATTTTGTGGTCAGATTTATCTAATAATTATATATTAACACTATTATTTGGAATACTTGGGTTTGGTGCTATTGGTTTTTATGATGACTATAAGAAACTTATAAAAAGAAATAGCGACGGTATAAAAGGAAGATTGAAACTTCTCCTACAAATAATATTTGCCTCAATCATAACGTTATTTTTATATTTCTTTATGGACACTGGAAGTATTGAATCAGTTTTCCCTTTTTTAAAAGAAAACAGTTTTTATTTAGGAATACTTTTCATTCCATGGTCAATTTTTATTTTGATTGGATCATCAAACGCGGTGAATTTAACTGATGGATTAGACGGACTTGCTATATTACCTTGTATTTTGATTGCATCAGCTTTTGTCATTTTTTCTTATGTTCATGGTAATATAAATATCTCATCATATTTATTGATACCATATATTGAAGGTACCGGAGAAACTGCTATATTTGCTGCATCACTTGTCGGAGCAGGATTAGGATTTCTTTGGTTTAATTCATACCCTGCAGAAATATTCATGGGTGATTGTGGCTCCTTGTCATTGGGGAGCTCTCTTGGTTTATTAGCAATCATTCTCAAACAAGAACTAGCGTTTGCAATCATGAGTGGAATCTTTGTAGCTGAAGCATTATCTGTAATTATTCAAGTTGCATCATTTAAATTAAGAAAAGGTAAAAGAATTTTTAAGATGGCACCACTTCATCATCATTATGAATTATCGGGATTATCAGAACCAAAAATAATTATGAGGTTTTGGATTATTACGTTCATATTAGTATTAATCGCCTTGGCTACACTTAAAATTAGATGAATATACATCAAGACTCCTTTCTCATACTCGGGAAAGGCATGACTTATCTAAGCTGCAAAGAGTTTTTTGACAATGAATCAGTTACCTATGAAGCATTAGAGACAAGTGAAATCCTTGAAATTAAAGATCGCCAGTTACTTCTTAAGGATAATATAATAAATTTAAATAATATTGATCATATTATCATTAGCCCTGGAATTTCAAAAAAAAATCTTATAGTTAAAGAACTGATAACACTCAACTGTAGTATAACTACAGATATAGAAATTCTTCAAACTATTACAAAAATAAACTGCATATGTGTTACAGGCACAAATGGCAAAACATCAACTGTAAACTTAATATCAGATATACTAAATAGTAACCATATTAAAACTCTAGCATGTGGCAATAATGGTGTATCCGTTTTTAAATCTCTAGAGGATAATTATGATTTTATAGTCCTGGAAATATCAAGCTACCAATTAGAATATATTAAAAAACTAAAATCTTATATATCTGTTATTCTGAATCTATCAACGGACCATATAGAGAGACATGAATCATTGAAAAAATATTACAGTACAAAATTAAAAATATTTGATAATGCAAAGTATAAAATTATAAATAATAATCTAGAATATTCTAAAAAAGATATTACTTTTGATGTAAAGAATAATTCGATATATGTTAATAATAGCTCTATAGAAAATTTAACAATTAAAAACTATAATTTTATTTCATATAAAGATGAAAAATATAAGATTAATGGGAGGCACGAGGCTTATAATTTATCAGCCTGTATCGCAGTTTTAAGCATATTGGGACTTTCTTTAGATGAGATAATACATGGATTCTCTAAACGATCTCATTTATCACATAGACTAGAAAGATTCTGTACTTATGATGGCGTAACATATATTAATGATTCAAAATCAACTAATTCAGATTCAACATTTAATGCATTGGAGTCTGTAGGAGAGAATATTGTTTTAATTATGGGGGGAGATAATAAAAAGATTTCTTATAATGCATTAAAAAATATAATTAATAATAAAGTCAAATTACTAATATTAATTGGTGAAAATAGAGAATATGTTAATAATCAATTATCAGTAAATATAGATACTATTCTCCTTGAAACCTTGAAAGACGCCACAGATTATATATTTTCTAATTTAAAATCTAATTGCACTGTACTTTTATCTCCAGGTTCGTCAAGTTTTTCTTTATACAAAGACTTTGAACATAGAGGCAATCACTTTAAAACTCTTGTAAGCAATTATGTTCATGGAAAAACTTA
>CACLCV010000015.1 GCA_902605525.1 uncultured Gammaproteobacteria bacterium | reverse complement strand
GACGCTCCTACTATCATTGCGCCTGAGCCATCGCCAAAAAGTACGCATGTATTTCTATCTGTCCAATCTAGGAGCGAAGTTATTTTTTCTGTTCCTACAACAAGAGCATACTTTACTTGTCCAGATTCAATATATTTTTTCGCAACATCTAGTGCATATACAAATCCTGTGCAAGCAGCATTAATATCAAAAGAAAAAGCATCTTTGATATCAAGCTTATTTTGTAATAATACTGCAGTACTTGGAAATTTTCTCTCCGGAGTGCATGTGGCTAAAAAAATTGCTCCAATATCATTTTTACTAATACCTGATTTCTTTATAGCATCTATAGATGCATTATATGCTAGATCTACTGAGGTTTCTCTGTCATCAGCGACTCTCCTTTCTTTTATGCCCGTTCTTTCTGATATCCACTCGTCACTGGTATCAACTCTGCTTTCTAGCTCTTTATTAGTAAGAATCTTTTTTGGGAGGTAGCTTCCGCTTGAAATAATTTTTGTAAATTTAGTCATTAAGCTCTCTTGCCGTGAATTGTTTTATATTTTCTAATAAATTATTTTTTGACTCATAGTATGCAGTCTGAATTGCATTGTTATACGAAAAATCATCAGCACTTCCATGACTTTTTACTACTATACCGTTTAATCCTAGAAATGAAGCTCCATTATAAACTCTTGGATCCATTTTTTTCTTCACTCCTTTCATAACTGGTAAACTAACAATTGCAGATAACTTATTATATAAGTTTTTGTTATATTCAGATTTGATAAAATGTTTTATCATACCTGCAACACCCTCAATACTTTTTAATGCAATATTGCCAGTAAATCCATCGGTAACTATGACGTCATAATCACCACTAAACATACCATTACCCTCAACGAAGCCTTGATAATTTAAGTTTGATTGGTTAAGTAATTCTGCAGCTAGTTTTATTTCATCTTTGCCTTTAAATTCCTCAGAACCAATATTTAATAAACCCACTCTAGGATTATTAGAAATCTCTAGACTTTTTACAACAGAAGATCCCATTACTGCAAATTGATAAAGATTTTGCGCATCACATTCAATATTTGCACCTAAGTCAAGAACCTGCATGAAGTTTTTCTTTGTAGGTAATGATGTACATATAGCTGGTCTGTCAATGCCATCAATAGTTTTCAATATTATTTTAGATAGTGACATCAATGCTCCTGTATTTCCAGCACTCACACATGCATGAGCATCTCCTGTTTTAACTTGATTTATTGATAATCGCATAGATGATTTTTTTTTGTTTCTAATGGCACTAACGATATCCTCATCCATTTTTATGAATTCTCCTGTATGAATTATTGTTATCCGTTCTTTTAAAGATTCATCAATGTTAGAAAGACCTTGAATTATAATACCTTCATCTCCAACTAACATAATTCGAAGATCATTTATATTTTGAAGTGTTTTAATGGCACCTGCTATGGCCGGAGTTGGTCCATTGTCTCCGCTCATTACATCCAATGCTATCGTAATAGATCCTGGCATTATATGGATATTCTACTGTTCTTGAGTAGATTCTTCTTTAGGTTTTTTTACTTTTGGTGTAAATATCTCTTTACCACGGTAAAAGCCATCTTTAGCAATGTGATGTCTTAGGTGTTTTGATCCTGTTGTTGAGTCTGAAGATACAGAAGATGCAGAAAGTGAATCATGAGATCTTCTCATATCACGTCTTGATCTTGATTTTTTGCTCTTTTGTACTGCCATATTATCGTTCCATATCGTTTAGATATCGTATTCTAAGCAATATTAAACCTACAAGCAATTATTAATACTAAAATTAACCCTTTTATAGTTTTTATTGTATTATCTTGTATTGAAATTATGAAAGTCATATTAGCATCAAGTTCAAAGTTCAGACGACAGCTCCTTGATAAGCTGAATATACCCTTCAAATGTATCAGTCCAGATATTGACGAAAGGAGATTAAACAATGAAGCTGTAAAAGATTATGTAAAAAGACTGTCCATCAAGAAAGCATCAAAAGTTGCGCGTAGTAATCAGAAAAGCATAATAATAGGTTCTGATGAAGTAGCAGATTTAAATGGTAAAATAATCGGCAAACCAATTACCAAAAAAAATGCGAAGAAACAATTGAGAATGCTCTCAGGTAATAAGGTTATTTTTAGAACAGGTTTATGTGTATTAAATTCAGAAACTGGTAAATATTATGCATCTGTTAATAATTACAATATATTTTTCAATAAGTTAGATGATAATATTATTAATAAATATCTTTCTAGAGATGATGTACTTAACTGTGCTGCAAGTATAAGGATTGAGGGATTAGCTATCAATCTAGTTAAGAAAATGAACGGTGCAGATCCTTCTTCAATAATGGGCCTTCCCTTAATAAAACTTATTGATTATTTGAGTAGATTTGATGTAGAAGTCATGACTAAATAGCTAATTATTTGTGAAATGGTCATATCCCTTTGACTGAACCTTAACAACTTTACCGTTTTGTGTATATTGATAACCTTTTTTGGTGATAGTTCCTATTTTACTAAGATTTAATTTTAGTTTAGATGATATATTATTGATTTTTATATAATATTTTTTATTCGCAGTAAAACAAAGTTCATAGTCCTCACCACCGCCTAGTATGCATTCCTCCCTATGCTTAGGCAAAATATATTGGCTTAACTTTGGTGAAACTGGAATCTGATCTATATCAACTTTGAAACCTTTCTTAGATGATATTGCTATATTCTTTAAATCTTTTGCTAATCCGTCAGAAATATCAATACATGATGACGCGAATCGAGAAATTTCTAAACCAAGATCCACTCGTGGAATGGGATTTACTAAATATTTCCTAAAATATTTATGCCCTATGCTTCTCTTGGCCATAATTAAAGCTGCTCTTGCATTACCAATTGTCCCTGATACATAAATATCGTCACCAACCTTTGCACCATCTCTTTTAAGAATTCTATTATTTTGGATCCCTATCAATTGAATCGTAATGCTAAGCGGCCCCCTAGTTGTATCACCACCAATAATTGAAATTTTATATTTTCTTAATAACTTATTTGTTCCCTTGTAGAAGCTTCTGAGCCATTTTTCAGACATTTTAGGAATTGTAATGGCATACATTGCATAAAGAGGTATACAGCCCATTGATGCAATGTCACTGATATTTGTGGCTAAAGATTTATAACCAATTTCTTCGGGAGTATAGTCTTTTGTAAAATGAGGTCCTAATAATGAAGTATCTGTTGTAAATACGTATTTTTTATTCTTTTCAAGACGTATGATTGAGCAATCATCTCCAACACCTTTTATGATCTTACGATCATAGCTTTTTAGCTTCTCTAAGAAAGTTACAAAATCCTGTTCACTCTTCATAAGCTGTACTTAGAGAGCATCATCAAGTACCTTATTAAGAAAAGTATACATTTTTGGCGATGAATATTTTTTAGCTATATTAATATATTCATTAATAACGATATTTTTTGAGTCATTTATGAATAAAAACTCACATACACTCAAATGAATTATACATAAATCTAGCACGGGTATAGTTTCATAAGATACATCTGTTTTAGAAGTTAAAAGATCAGTGATTTTATTAGTGTTACTAATATACTTATTCAATATTGATAATAATAATTCTCTATCGTATGGTCGTTTCTCTACAAAGCTGAACATAACATCTTCTAATGAATCATCTTTAATTTTCATTTGATATAAAATTTTAACAGCTGATTCTCTTGCTATTAGCTGGGGTTTATATTTTTTACTGATCATAATTTCTCTAGAAGATCTAATATTTCTATAGTAGCGTTAGCATATTCAAGGCCTTTATTAAATTTTTTTCCAGCCCTATCAACTGCTTGTTGTTTATTTTCAACAGTCAATACTCCATTTAAAATTGGTATACCAGTTTCCATAGATAGAGTGCTTATAGCATTAGTAACAGTAGTCGACAAAAAATCATAATGTTTAGTATCACCTTTGACTATACACCCAACAACTAATGTAACTTTTGGATTATATTTATTAATAATTCGGGATGATAAAACAGGTAATTCAAAAGCACCACCAGGAACCTTAATTATAGCTATTTTCCCTTTAAATTTAATAGCATCGAGCTCGTTTAGATATCCGTTAAGTAAGCTCTCATTAATAGATAAATTATAACTAGAGTAAAGAACGATAATATCAAGATTAGATATTTCTTTATTATTTAAATCAAGATCAATCAGCTCATATCCTCTTGAAGATGTGTTCGAAGAAATAAGTAGATCTGAATTATTATCAATATTAGTCATATGATTACTTAGTTATATGTTTTACAACTTCTAATCCAAAAGCATTAATACCATGATATTTTTTAGGAGCACTCATTAAATTCATTTTTCTTACACCAATATCATTTAGAATTTGAGCTCCTATACCAACTGTTCTATAATCTTCATAAATACCTTTGTTTGATTTTTTTTGTTGTATTGCTTCAATATTAGATGTATCAGATTCAGACATAACATTTGTTATGAAAACTAAAGCTCCTTGTTTAGATTTACTAATCTTTTTTAAAGCATGATCCAGGGGCCAACTACTTGGAGATAATAGGCCTATAGTATCTGTTAATGTATTTTGAACATGCACTCTTGTAAGTGTTACTTTCTGAGGCGATATTTTATTTTTAATAAGAGCAAAGTGTACATTTTCAGTAAGGATATCCTTATAAAATACACAAGTGAATAATCCATACTTTGTCTTTATTATTTGCTGACTAATCCTTTGAATTGTCTTTTCGTTAGACACTCTATATTTAATTAAATCCTCAATAGTCCCAATTTTAATTTTATGTTTAGCTGCAAAAGCAACTAAATCTTTTTTCCTCGCCATTGATCCATCTTCATTAAGAATTTCAACAATTACCGATGACGGCTCTAAACCAGCAAGTTTTGCTAAATCACACCCAGCTTCTGTATGCCCTGCTCGCGTAAGTACTCCACCATTTTTAGCCATTATTGGGAATATATGACCAGGTTGAGCAAAGTCAGATGGCTTTGCATTTTTTCTAACGGCCGCTTTTATCGTTTTAGCACGATCAGAAGCTGAAATACCCGTAGTTACACCTTTAAGTGCATCTATCGATACTGTAAAATTTGTTTCTTTAGAGGTTTCACTCCCACTTTGCTTAAGTAACGACAGACCTAAAGACTTACATCTTGATTCTGTTAGAGTAAGACAAATGAGACCTCTTCCTTGTGAAGCCATAAAATTGATATCTGAAGGTTTAACAAATTGAGAAGCTATGACTAGATCACCTTCATTTTCTCTATTCTCATCATCCATTATGATGACCATTTCACCATTTTTTATTGATAATAGTATTTCGTCAGTCGAATTAATCATTTTTGTTACCCAATTTTTCAATATATTTTGCTAGTATGTCTATCTCAATATTTACTATACTTCCGATATCATATGTTCTAAATATAGTGTTTTGATAAGTGTGAGGGATAATCATAACATTAAACCCAGAATTAGTTACATCATTAACAGTGAGGCTTACTCCATCTAGAGTAATTGAGCCTTTATGAATAATGTATTTACAAAAATCTTTATTGAGCTTAAGTTTAATGAACCATGAATTATCCTGTTGTTCTATCTCAACTATTTCTGCGGTCGTATCAACATGTCCTTGAACTATATGTCCGCTTATTAATTTATTAATAGTCAACGAGGTCTCAATATTTACCTCATGATTCTTTTCTAAATGATTTAAATTTGTCAGATTATTTGTCTCGGGAGATATACTAAATGAGTATATATCTTGATCTATTTTTTCAACAGTTAAACATACCCCATTTATACAAATACTATCACCTAAAGAATAATCTACTCCATTAATTTGTAGACCGATGACTGATGAATTACCTTTTCTATCAATTGATCGTACTTTCCCTATTTTTTCTATAATTCCTGTGAACATTAATGCCTTCTCATATTTATGTATAAATCGTTATTGAATGACTTAATATTTTTTATCATAAAAGCTTTTTTATCTTTAAGTTTATTTATTGGTTTAAGGCCAGAAAAAGTTAGTCCTTTATTACCAAGTATTTTTGGTGCAACAAAATAGATCAATTCGTCAACTCCATTCGCACTCAATAGGGTATTCGAAAAAGTACTTCCAGATTCTATAAGCAAGTCATCAAGATGATATGTTTTCGCAATCGTATAAATATCTTTTAGCTGAATTTTTCCATCTTTTGTCTCTACATATTTAATTACAACATTATTGTTATAAATACGTAAAGGAGTATTAGTAGCATATCTTATATCAGCTAAAATGATAATTAAGCGATTTGTTTTAAATATATTAGATGATATCGGGATCCTCAGTTTTGAATCAAGGATAATTAATGCAGGCTGATTATTAATTTTTTTTAGAACAGAACTTTCCCTAATATTCATCTGTGGATTATCACTAATAACAGTGCTACTTGTCGTAACTATGGCATTTACCTCAGCTCTTAATTCTTGAACAAATTTTCTTGATTCAATTGATGTAATCCATTTGCTCTCTTTTTTTTCATCAGCTATTTTTCCATCAATACTTACTCCTACTTTCAGCCTTATGTAAGGTTTAGAAGATTTATATTTATGAAAGAATGGTTTATTTAGTTCCTTTGCATCATCTTCACAGACTCCTGTTTCTACCTCTATACCGTTGTCTCGTAACTTACCAATACTTTTTTCATTTACAAGTGGATTTGGATCCTTTGTTGCTATCACAACGCGAGAAAATTGATTTTTAATTATGGCATCAACACAAGGCGGTGTATTCCCGTGGTGATGACATGGCTCAAGAGTTACATACAATGTAGCTCCCTTGAGCGTCTCTTTTGACTTATCTATGGCATCTTGTTCAGCATGTTTGTCTCTAAATTTTTTGTGATAACCCTTACTTAAAATTTTATCATTTTTTACTATGACTGCTCCCACTAGAGGATTGGGGTGTGTATTATATCTTCCCTTTTTTGCTTGTTCTATAGCAATTTGCATGAACTTGATATCATTAGAATTATTCATCAATGTTTATCTTTTTTTGATTTTTAATCATTCTTGGGGATGGTTGTTTTTCTAGATTTTCTATTATTTTAGTGAACGAATTAACATTATCAAATCTAAGATAGACTGATGCAAATCTAAGATATGCTACTTGATCAACTAATATAATTTCACTCATTATTGCTTCGCCTATAGCGGAAGATGGTATTTCTTTACTAGGATATTGAGAACATTTAGTGAGAACTTTTTGTATTAGTTCATCTATTTCATCTGTAGTAATTTTTCTTTTTTCGAATGCACGATTAATGCCCCTACGAACTTTAGTTTCATTGAAAACTTCACTAGAGTCATCAGTTTTAATTACCCTTGGATAACTAAGTTCCGATGTCTCTAAAGTGTTAAACCTGGCTCCACAGGATGTGCACTCTCTTCTTCTTTTGACAGAAAAAGAGTCTTCGTTAAAACGTGAGTCTATGACTTTCGTTTCTGCTGAGCCACAAAATGGGCAGCGCATATAATTTCCTAGGCTACTGCTTGTTTACTAGATGAATAAACTGGAAATTGTGAACATAAATTAAGAACTTTTTCCTTAATTTTTTTAATTTCAGCTTCATTGTCCATGTTATCTAGAACATCACATATTAAATTACCTAAAATTTTAGTCTCATTCTCCTTGAATCCACGAGTCGTGATCGCAGGAGTACCAAGTCTAATTCCGCTAGTTACAAATGGAGATTGCGGATCATTAGGCACGGAGTTTTTATTAACAGTGATGTTAGCACTATGCAAAGCAGCATCTGCAGCTTTCCCAGTTAGACCTTGTTTAACTAAACTTACTAACATTAAATGATTCTTAGTTCCACCCGATACGACTTCAAAACCTCTGTCCATCATAGTTTGAGCTAGGACATTAGCGTTAGTTACTACCTGTTGCATATAGTTTTTAAACTCAGGTTCAAGAGCTTCTTTAAATGCTACAGCTTTAGCTGCAATTACGTGCATCAAAGGTCCGCCCTGTGTTCCTGGGAATACTAGTGAATTGAATTTTTTTTCAAGATCTGGATTGGATTTACAAATAATTATCCCACCACGAGGTCCTCTTAATGTTTTATGTGTGGTTGATGTTACAACATCAGCATGAGGCACTGGGTTTGGATATACGCCTGCAGCCACAAGTCCTGATACATGAGCCATGTCTACATGAAAGTATGCACCAACTGATTTAGCTATTTTAGCCATTCTTTCCCAGTCAATAATTTGTGAGTATGCAGAAAATCCACCAATTAACATTTTAGGCTTGTGTTCATTAGCTAATTTTTCGACTTCATCATAATCAATAAGTCCATCTTCGTTTATTCCATATTGAACTGCATTAAATATTTTACCTGAAAAGTTAACTTTTGCTCCATGAGTCAAATGTCCACCAGCGTCAAGAGACATACCTAAGATAGTGTCACCAGGCTTTAATAAGGCTAAATAAACTGCCGCATTTGCTTGAGAACCAGAATGAGGTTGAACATTAGCGTAATCTGCGCCATATAATTCTTTTAATCTATCTATTGCAAGTTCTTCTGCAACATCAACATTTTCACAGCCTCCATAGTATCTTTTACCAGGATATCCCTCTGCATATTTATTAGTCATCAGGGATCCTTGAGCTTCTAAGACTCTAGGGCTAGCATAATTCTCGGATGCTATAAGCTCTACATGCTCTTCTTGTCGTTTGATTTCTTTTTTCATTGCTTCATTGAGTTCATCATCAAACCCAGCAATTTTCATATCCATAGTAAACATATCAGTCTCCATTTAGTGTAATTCTGCATAAAAATTTTACCACCAACTATGAATATTGTCTAAGTTTCAATACCAATATTACCATCTTCATTTACTATCTTAATTTTAAGGGATTCATCTACTTTATAGGTACCTATGGCACTTAGATATTCTTTTGTGATGTCCCAAATTGGTTTCCCTTCTTCAATATTATTAACACTTGCCCAACCACTAACTTTATATTCTTTATTTGATTTTATTTCTATATCATTGTTTAATCTCAATTTTTCTATCCTATTATTCATCTTTTCACTAGGATTAATACTGTATTTAATCCCTCTTGTTCTAACCATATCGCCACCTTGTTGAAGGTAAGGATCTATATTGAATATATTATCTGCAACATCCTCTAATATATTTTTAATTGTCTCACCGCTCATATATCTAGTATAAGTATTTGGGTATGTGATAGCTGTGTGATTGTATATATCTGACATGGTAATAGGCTGATTTGGTGTTAATGATGGTCCCCATCTAAATCCTGGGCTTAGCGATATTTCAGAATCCAACACTTCGTTCATTGAGTCACATAAAAGGTCATCAAACGTACCATTAAAATTGCTTCTACGGTACAGAGTATCGTCTGCATATCCAATTGTTTCAGATAATAGCTTATTATATGGGCTGGATACCTTATTGATAAAAGCCTGCATTTTACGGTTTGGTTCTATTTCATTAGATAATATAGGTAATAAATTATATTTGTATGTATATGATTTACCTGAGAATTTTATATCTACAAAAGAAAGGAACTTTCCGTTACAGCCTGAATTTACGACTAGTGTTTTGCCGCTATTATTTTTAATAATTATTGGTTTTGGGACAGCATCATGAGTATGTCCACCAAAAATGATATCTATCCCTGATACTCTGCTTGCTAATTTTTTATCTACATCTATTCCATTATGCGAGAGGACAGCCACTATAGATGGTTTATACCGGTCTTTTACTTTGTCTATAGTTTCTTGGAGCTCCTGCTCTCTTATACCAAAGGTAAGATTAGGTACATACCTAGAGGGATTAGCTATTGGTGTGTATGGGAAAGCCTGACCAATTATAGCTATTTGTCTACCGTTGACCTCCTTTATTGTATATGGCTTCTGATAGTGATTTTCGTCATCATATGAAGGAATATCATTAAAGATGGCCTCATCATTGAGAAAAACATTATTTGCAACAAATTCACCATTAAAGTTATCAATATTTTTTATAAACTGATCTTCTCCAAAGGTAAACTCCCAATGACCTGTCATAACATCCACACCTAATATATTTGATGCTTCTACCATATCTTTACCAGACTCAAACAAAGAGACTGCAGACCCTTGCCAAGTATCACCGCCATCTAGTAGAAGAGAATGTCCATTTGATTCTTTTCTTAAATTATCAACTACAGTTTTTAAATGAGCATATCCACCAAACTTCCCATATTGTCCTGCAAGTTCATTGAAATTCATATAGGTATATAGATATTTATTAAAATCGCCATTCAATGAGTAATATTTAAGAAAGTTATCACCTACTATGTGTGGAGGAACATTTTTATTTCCACCGGTACCTAAATTTATATTTGGTTCCCGAAAAAAAGTTGGGTTTAATTGAGCATGAGTATCAGTTATATGAAGGAGGCGGATATCAGCATTAAAGGGATATTGATAATTTGTGGTGTTTTTAGAAAAAGATTTATTTGTAAAACCAGCAATGTATGCTGCTGCCATGACTTGTAAAAATTCTCTTCTATTCATATTTTTTTTTTATTGTAAATAATTTAACTAAAACTGTAATAGAGAATAACATTATAAAAATAAATAAATAATAATAATCAGCTTTAATAACAAAATAAATATGTATAAGAGTAATTATATAAATTAAATAAATTATTTTATGAATTTTTCGCCAATTAGAAAATTTATTTTTGAAGAAACTAAATGAAGTGAAATACATAGGCAGAAATAGTATAAAAGCTATATAACCAGAAGTAATATAGTTTCGATAAACAAGATCCTCAAAAAGAAAACCAAACTCGAAGTTATTATCATATATATAAAGAAGTAAATGTAAGAAAGATAAATAGAATGCTGAAACACCCATATTTTTTGTATTAAAAATATTATTTTGAAAATTGATCAATGGTATAATTAAAACAACAGTCAAATATACAATTGCTAAATAACCTGAAGCAGTTATCAGGAAGCTAAATTTATTAAATATTTCATCATTCAATAATGCGTATGAAAACAAAATAATTAACGGAGTTATGAGAGTTCTAAACACAATATTAAAAGTATTGTTTTAAATCCATACCTTCATATAAATGAGCTACATTATCAGCATACCCGTTATACATAAGAGTTTCTCTTTTTCTAAATTCCCCAATTCTTCTCTCTCTTTTTTGACTCCATCTTGGATGTGAAACATAGGGATTAACATTAGAATAAAATCCATATTCTTTTGGCGCTTCTAGATTCCAGGATGTATCAGGCATATTTTCTACAAAGCTAATTCTTTTGATGGATTTAACGCTTTTAAACCCATACTTCCAAGGAACAATTAATCTAATAGGACTTCCATTTTGATTAGGAAGCATACGTCCATACAATCCTACAGATAATATAGTTAACGGATTTCTTGCTTCATCAAGTCTTAATCCCTCACGATAAGGCCAAGCAAGGACGTCTCTTTTTTGACCAGGCAAATTTTCCGGGTCATATACAGACTCAAATGATATATATTTAGCCTTATACGTAGGTTTAGCAAGTTTGATTAAGTGATTTAACTCAAATCCAATCCATGGGACTACCATCGACCAAGCTTCAACACACCTTAATCGATATATTCTCTCTTCAAGTGGGAATTTTTTTGTGAAGTCATCTGAATCAAGAGTGAATTTATTTTCTACCTCTCCATCAATGGTTACTTGCCAATTATTTGTATTAAGTTTATCAGCATTAATCATAGGATCACGTTTGCCACTACCTAATTCATAAAAGTTATTATATGAAGTAATTTGCTTTAACGTATTTGTCTGCTCATTAGTGCTATATTGTAAATCTTTTGAAAATGATAATGATTTTGTATTGGGAAAGACTATATTAGAAAATGTAAGAAATGAAAAAGCGATAGATGATTTTATAATAGCTCTTCTTTGATGAAAAAGTTTTTCATCTGTAACATTATTTTCTTTAAGACAATACTTAGACATTAATTAACCCACTCTCTTGCATTAATGAACATTTTCAACCATGGAGATACTTTCCATTTAGATGGTGTCCATGAAAAGTTATTAATATGTATAAGTCTTTCAGGATGGGGCATCATAATATTTATTCTACCATCATTATTACAAAAACCTGTAGCACCACCATGAGATCCATTTGGATTAGATGGATACTTCATAGTTTTTTTACCTTTATTGTCAACATAAGTCATAGTTATTTTCTTAGGATCTTTTTTGTTAGAACTGAATACCTTACCCTCTCCATGAGAAACAATAATAGGGATAATTGAACCATGCATATCATTAAATAGAATTGAATTAGATTTAGGAATATTAACAAGTACTTGTCTTGCCTCAAATTGTCTAGAATTATTTTGTATAAATTTTGGCCAATGGGAAGATCCTGGTATTATTTCCTTTAAATTCGATAACATCTGGCAACCATTACATACACCGAGAGTAAATTTATCTTTTGAATTAAAAAATTCCGATAACGCGTTATATGCATTTTCATTATAGATTATTTTATTTGCCCAGCCCCTACCTGCACCCAATACATCACCATATGAAAATCCTCCACATGCAACTAATCCTTTATAGCTATTAAGGATCTCAGGGTTACTAATAATATCATTAGTATTTATGTCGAAACTATCAAAGCCTGCTAGATTAAATGCATTTGACATTTCTTTATGACCATTTATCCCCTGTTCTCTAAAGATTGCTATTTTAGGTTTACTTTTATGTATTAAAGATTTTTTAATCTTATCTTTAAAGCTATAGGTAGCTTTAGGCTCTATCTGTTTATTTATATTTTTGTGGTAATTAATTTTTTCTTGATATTCTTCTGAAGCAGTTTTTTTACTGTCCCTTTTAGACTGAATAAGATACGAGAGTTCGCTCCAATATTTTCTAAGATTACTTAATGATTCAATATAATTAGCATCAATTATTTCTATAGATGGATTTTCCTCTTTTTTTATTGAGCCAAGTTCGTGACATAGAGATATTAATTTATGCTTTTTAAGAATATTTATGAATTTATTTTTATTATTAGAGGAAACTGAAAAAACACCTCCTAGTTCTTCATTAAATAAAAATTTATGTATGTCTATAGATGTAAGATTTTGTTTTTTTAATTTTATAGACATATTCGATGCAAAACCCATTTCAATAAGGGTTGTTATTAAACCGCCATCGGATCTATCATGATAAGCATATAATAAATTATTTTTTATTAGTTCTTGTGTACAGTTAAAATAATTATTGAGACTTGATATGCTACTAATTCTTGGAGGTTTATTATTAACAATATTACATGTTTGATCTAACGCAGATCCTCCCATTCTATTTGCATTATTTCCTAAATCGATAAGAAACAAAGAGGAATTTTTTTCTGTCCTGGGAGTAACATATTTTTCAACATCATTTATTGATGCAAAAGCAGACAATACTAGACTGATTGGACTTTTTACTTCCTTTTGTTTTTTATCGTTCCATTTTGTGGACATAGATAAAGAATCTTTACCTACAGGTATGATAATATCAAATTTTCTGCATAAGTAACTTAATCGTTCAACTGATGTATATAAGTTTAATAATTCTTTATCACATGATGAATTTGCCATCCAATTAGCTGATAATTTGATAGCCTTCATATCTTTAATATAAACAGACGATATGTTTGTAATTACTTCACCAAAAGCCATTTCAATCGAGCATTTAGCATCCAATGAGGCAATGTTAGGTTTTTCTCCCAATGTAAGAACTTGTCCATGCTTAGAGTTAATATCTGTTTTTGTAATTGAAAAATTTGATACAGGAACTTGACCAGGGCCTATCAGCTGATCTCTTGCAACTAAACCTGTAACAGAGCGATCTCCAATAGTTATTAAAAACCCTTTGTCAGAAACACATGGTAATTGTAAAACATTTTTTATTGCTTTACTTATAACTGGATATTTTAAATCTTCTTTATAACTTTTATCGAGTGAACTTTTAATTTTTATCGGAACTATTGGAGGCTTACCTAGCAAGTATTCCATCGGTAAATTAATGGAAGTATTGTCATGGTGAGAAACAACTAAATGTTTCTTTGAGGTAACATTACCAATAACATATGTTGGACAATTTTCACGCTTACAAATATCTTTATAATTGTCATAGTCTTCTTTACTAATTATTAAGACATATCTTTCTTGAGACTCATTGCACCAAATCTCTAAAGATGACATATTGTTTTCTGCTACATCTACTTCATCTAATGAGATTCGTGCTCCCATTTTAGAATCATTAACTATTTCTGGAACTGCATTACATAATCCTCCAGCTCCAATATCATGAATACTAACAATTGGATTAGATTCTAAGTAAGTGCAAGCATTTATAACCTCTTGGCATCTTCTTTCTATCTCTGCGTTGTCACGTTGGACAGAGGCAAAATCTAGTTCTTCACTACTAGAACCTGATTGCATAGATGAGGCTGCTCCACCACCTATACCAATTCTAAATGATGGACCACCAAGTATAGCTATCATATCGCCATCTCTGAGTTTATTCTTCTTAGTATATTTATTATTGATATAACCAATGCCGCCGGCAATCATTATAGGTTTGTGGTAACCATAAGTAGAATTGATTGAAACATCATGATCTTTTTGTTCATATGTTCTGAAATAGCCAAAGATATTAGGTCTTCCAAATTCATTATTATACCTAGCAGCACCAATTGGTGCTTCTATAATAATTTTATATGATGATTTAATCCTTGAAGGGTAATCAAATGAATTTTTTTCCCAAAATTTTATATTACCTGGAATATTTAAATTTGATAATGTATAACCACAAAACCCAACTTTAGGTGTCGATCCTCTACCCGTTGCACCCTCATCTCTTATCTCGCCGCCAGATCCTGTTGCTGCCCCTTCATATGGTGATATA
>CACLCV010000014.1 GCA_902605525.1 uncultured Gammaproteobacteria bacterium | reverse complement strand
ATCTAGTTTAATGTTTATCATTTCAATTCTTAACTCTTCTTTCTGTTGATTTTTCTATATTTAACCTCTCTCTATATTTCGTCACTGTCCTTCTGGCAACAGAAATTCCTTGATCTTCGAAGTATTTTGAAATTTGGCTATCGCTTGAAGGCTTCATTTTATCCTCATTTTTTATGATTTCGTCAATCATTTTCATTATCGCTTTCGAAGATACCATTTTACCAGTATCAGTGCTTAATTCTGACGAAAAGAAATACTTAAGTTCATATACTCCTCTAGGAGTTTGTACATATTTATTATTTGTAGCCCTTGATACTGTAGATTCATGTATATCTAAAGAATTAGATATTTCTTTTAAAGTCATTGGGACTATTCCAATATCACCATCATTTAAAAATTTTGACTGCCTCTTAAATATCTCATTACATACATTAAGTATGGTTATGTTTCTATTGCTGATAGATTTAATAATAAATTTTGCTTGATTATAATTTTTTTCTAAATAATTTTTATCTGACTTAATTTTACTATCTTTCATCAATGAAATATATTCCCTATTCATAGTGAGTACAGGAGTGTTCTTTGTTGATTCAACTATCCACTGATTATTTCTTTTAAATATTATTACATCAGGATAGATATGATAAGTATTGAGCTTTTTAGAGATTATTAATCCAGGTTTTGGATTAAGTCTCTTTAAAAGAGCTAGAGTTTTTTCATTGGAAATTTCATCATTATTTATTAATTTGATTATTTTATCAAAATTTAACTTTTCGTTAATATCTACTCCTTTAAGAGTATCTAGTATATGTTTTGCATTATCATAATAATTTGATTCTTTATGGTAATAATCTAGCTGAATATTTAACGAGTCACATAGGTCAATAGCACAGGTACCAATAGGATCAAATCTTTGGAGAGTATGAAGTATATAGAATATATCTTGAAAAGATACTTCACTTATTCTGTTAGCTTGTATGAATATCTCTCTTAAATCTTCTGTTAGATAGCCGTTATCATCGACACAATCAATTATTATTAAAGCCACTTTTTTTTCTTCTTCAGAAAATGAAGACGTATCAAGCTGTTTATATAAATATTCTCTTAAATTATCTGAGTCATGGTGATAGCTTAATATATCTTCAATATCAGCATTATTAGATCTTACAGAATGTTCTAAGTTATAACTAGGTTCCATATCTATTTCTTTTTCAAGAAAAGGATTCTCAAGAATAATATTTTCTATTTCTTTGTGTAGGTCAAGAGAGTTTAGTTGTAAAATGTTAATAGCTTGTCTTGTCTGGTGTGACAAGACTTTTTTTTGTTTTAGTTGAGTAGATTGTTTTAGTTTGTTCATAGTTTAAATTTTTGACCCAGATATACCTTTTTGACAGTCTCATTTTTAATCAAATCTTTTGTTTTACCTGAGGCAAGTACTTGCCCGGTATTTACTACATAGGATTTATCACATATTTTTAGGGTTTCTCTAACATTATGATCTGTGATTAAGATACCTATATTATCTAGTGACAGTTCTTTAATTATTTCTTGAATATCTATTACGGAAAGAGGATCAATTCCTGCAAAGGGCTCATCTAAAAGTAGGAACTTAGGTCTTAAAGCTAATGCTCTGGCAATTTCAACTCTTCTCCTTTCGCCACCTGAAAGCTGCATACCTTGGGTATTTAAGAAATTTTTAAGATCAAACCTAATAATTAGTTCATCAAGAATATCTTTCTTTTTCTGTTTACTCAATTTGTTGTCTGTTTCTAATATTGCCTTAATATTATCAAGTGCTGTCATGTTACGGAAGATAGAAGGTTCTTGAGGTAAATAACTAATTCCATATTCAAATCTTTTATGAATTGGCACCAAGGTAATATCTACATCATCAATTATTATAGAGCCCAAGTCAGATTTTATAAGGCCTACTATCATGTAAAAAGTTGTTGTCTTACCAGCTCCATTAGGACCAAGCAAACCAATAACCTCACCGGAAGCAACCTCTATAGATATATCTTGAACAACTTTTTTTGTATTATAATTCTTTTCAAGATTATTGCATTTAAGAATAGACATATTATTTGATGTAAAATGTTGTAGTAACTTTTTTTGTAATTATTTTTTTCAAATCATTTGCAGCTATGTCTTTGACTGTCCATTTCTCTTTATTAGCATCATAAATCATTTGATTACCTTCAATTATTCTCGACTTGTCATTATCTCTTATTATTCTTTTAGCATTACTTAAAATTCTTATAATGCCAGTATCCATGTTAGCAGATAAACCTGAACCAGTCGTTGTAGAATCAGAAGTAATGATTGTAACGTCACGATCAGTTTCAAATAAATTTTTTGATACATAGAAAATTGCATAAGATGTATACATCTTCATTGAAATACCATCTTGAAGATACTCTCTGTTAATAAATACATTATTTTTTAAATATATTTCTTCCATATTACCTGATGGATCTATGGCAGTATCAGATTTAATATCAACTGTAGATGTAGTCTTATATATATTGAGAAATGGTTTTTCAATTAGAGTTATATTATTGCTGTATTTTGTCAACATACTTCCTTTAAGTTCCCAATCAATGGCCATATCTTTGTTATTTTTTATTGTAGAAAAATTATATAATTGATTTTTGATCAAAATATTACTTTCTGACGAATTGCCAAAAACAGTTGTGCTTGAAAGAAGACACATAAACAAGGTTAGCCGGACTTTGATTTTACTGAGCATTAATTATTTTAGAAAAGTATATTAAATTACAGATATCTCTAATTGCCCCATTTCCTCCTTGTCTAGGAGTTACCCAGTCAAAATTTAGTAGATTTAGTATCGGATTAGCATTTGGAACAATTACCGATAACCCGCAAAATTGAAGAAGTTCAATGTCAACGGTATCATCACCAACATAACATAACTTATCTTTTGGTAGATCTATTTTTTGTTCATGAAATGATTTTAATTTATCCCTGCTACCTTGAATAATTCTTTGGATGCCAAGTTCTTCTCCTCTTTCTTTTACACACTTCGAATATCGACCAGATATAATCATTATATCAATATCAATTGATTGTAATATTTTTATTCCATGTCCATCTTGTGCATAAAATCTCTTACTCTCGTTCCCATTATGATCAATATATAATCCGCCATCTGTAAGAACACCATCCACATCAAATGCTAGCAATTCTATCTTACTAGCCTTATCAATGAGCTTATCTGTATATAATTTCTCTGCTAATTTTATGTATGTTGACTTGTTAATCATTTTAGTTAATAGATTTAATTAGATCTTGCATGGTAATGATACCTTTAATTGCTGATTTATCTATTACTGGCAATACGCTAATATTATTTTTCTCTAGAACTGATAATGCCTCAGCTGCAAGGATATCACTACTTACATATAAAGGCTTTCTTGTCATTACATTCTTGACTAGAATCTCATCAATATTCTTATGAGCATTCATTATTCTTTTTATGTCGCCATCAGTTATCACTCCTACTAATTTTTTTTCTTTATTTATAATTAAAGCAATTCCTAAATTATATTTTGTAGTCATATTGATAAGCTGAGAGAAGCTTACATCTATATTCATTTTAGGAATATTTTTCCTAATCATTATGTCTTGCACATTTTTTAATAATCTTTTACCAAGAGAACCCTCTGGATGAGTTTTGGCGAAATCTTTCATTGTAAAATTCTTTTTTGATGAGACTGTCAGAGCTAAAGCATCTGAAATAGCTAGTGCACACATAACACTCGATGTTGGAGCTAGGTTATTTGGACAAGCTTCTTTTGTCACAGAGGCATCTAGAACTAAATTTGAATATTTTGCTAGCTGTGATTTTTTATTACCAGTGATTGAAATTATTTTGCATTTGAGAACTTTTAGCAAAGGTACAAGCTTAACTATTTCTTCAGTATCTCCAGAATTGGAATAAAATATAATTACATCATTTGAATTTATAACACCCATGTCACCATGAAGAGCCTCTGTTGCATGTATAAAAATTGACGGGGTTCCAGTACTACTTAACGTGGCAGCCATTTTCATAGCAATATATCCTGACTTACCAAGACCTATTGTAACTACTTTTCCTGAGTTCTTTTTAATCAATTCACATGCTCTATCAAAGCTTGAATCAATCCTTTTCAAAGTTCTTGTTAGGGCCGTTATCTCAGTTTTAATAATTTCTGTCGCAAGGCTAATATTAGATTTATTTCTCATTATCATTTTAAAATTAATGTTAAGTATAAAAAGTATGTTATTACTAATGCCACTGAATATACAGTTCTAAACATATTATTTGATTGAATAATAAGGTAGAGAACTAATGTTGACAACCCAAGCATCAGGATATCTCTTACAAGAGCGTCAGATTCTATATTTGAAGCACTGATTATCCCAGCAATCGACATAGCTATTGCAATATTAAAGAGATTTGAACCAATAATATTTCCAACTATAAAGTCAAATTTCCCTTTTCTTGCAGATTGAATACTAGCAGCAAGTTCAGGTAAACTTGTCCCTAAAGCTGCTAGCGTAAGACCAATCACATACGCACTTACACCTAGAGCAGTTGCAATTTGAGTTGCACCATTTATGAAGTAGGTTGATCCGTATATTAACATGCCTAAACTTAGCAGCAGGTAAAAAATTATATTTGATAAACTAGGACGCCCTTTGTTATCTGCAAGCTCTTTGTCCTCTGGAGCTTGAAAATAATAAACGCATAGTATAAGTAGTACAATCAATATTAAAGAGTCTTTTGCATCTAGGCGTTCATCAAAAAACATTAATACGAAAGCTGAAATAGATAATAAGACCATACTCACATAGGGCCTTATGGGAAGATTCTCTCTTATCAAATCTCCTTTAACAAAAAAAAGAGAAACACAAAATACTAAAGCAATATTTGAGATATTTGAACCAAGGGCATTTCCTATTGCCAAAATTGTTTTATCTTGAAGAGCTGATTCAATTGATATAAAAATTTCAGGTGCTGATGTTGCTATACCGATCATAAAGAAACTTGCATAAAAACCAGATATCGAAAAGCGCTTAGAAGCATTATCAGTCGATGTGACTAAGAGATTAGATCCTATTAATAATAGTGCCAGTCCTATTAACAAGATAGATATGGATTCTATCATCATATTTATAATTAAATTATGTTAAGTGTTGAACTAGTAGTTAATTTCAAGAACATCGATTTCAAAATCTTGGACATCTTTGCCATCCGCAATCATTTTTGTTCTTTTTTGCAGGTATGATTCCCTTAAAAATATATATTTATCTTTTGCTGCAGTATCTAAGATTTTTGTTGCTTGTAACAAGTTCGCTCTAGTGTCTATAACATTAGAAGCTTGGATTAGTTGCCTTTCTTCATGATGGAGTTCTGTATGTACTGGTGAGACACTTCTCTCTACTGCTATGTCTGCATAGAATCCAGGCGCATCTCGGAAAGTACTAGGTCCCAGAAAAGGTAAAACTAGATATGGACCAGCTGGTACGCCATAATAACCAAGTGTTTGTCCAAAATCCTCTCTATGTCTCTCAATTCCTAGACTTGAAGCTACATCAAACAAACCAAAAACACCCACAGTAGAATTTATAACAAACCTCGCGGATGAAGATACAGTTTTATCTATCTTTAACTGTAAAGCGCTATTAAATATAGTATTAATCTCTCCTAGGTTGTTGAAAAAGTTGGACACACTATCTTCAACTGGATCAGGAGTAATCGCACGGTAACCTTTGGCAACCGGCTCTAATACTGCATCATCAATTACTTCATTAAAACCAAAGACTGCCCTATTAAATGGTTCAAGTGGGTCATCATCTGATGAATATACATTTTTAGGATTAAGAGCTAATAAAAAAGATAATAAAATAGCAAGTGATACGGATAATAAGCCAAAGAAGTTTTTAAATTTAATCGGTGACATAATTAGATTATATACTAAAATATGTAACATGATTAAAAAAATATCGTACTTCATAATTTTCATATTCATTTCATCCAGCGGGTACACAACGGAAAAACCTGATGATTTCCTTAAAAAGTCAGTCCAGGAGGTAAGTGCGCTAGTATCTGAGCATAAAGATAGATTTGAGAAAGATGAAGATTTCTTAAGAAGCCAAATGAACTTGGTTGTTATGCCTAAACTTGACATTATTCTCATGTCCAAAATTATACTTGGAAAAGGCATTTGGACAGATATGACTCCACAACAAAAAACTGATTTCGTAGAAGCATTTAAGTATAGGATGACGAGTACATATATGAAATCGATTACAGCATTTGATGGTGAGAAAATAGAATTCTTGCCATTTGTTCCAGGAAAAAAAGAGAGAATTGCATTTGTGAAATCAAAATACATAATTGCAGCAGGCAATATAGACGTTGATTATCGATTAATCAAAAATAAAGACGGCTGGAGAGTCTACGATATTATCTTTGAAGGTATTAGTTTAATGAAAAATTACAGAGCAGACTTTAGAGAACATGTTAAAAATAATGGGATTGATTCGCTTATAATTAGTTTAGGACAATAGGCCCTACTTAATTGGTTTAAGTGTGATAAGCATTCTAGGCAACAACGTTAAAACAGCAATCAGCGCAACAAGCATTGCAAAACCAGTCAATACTCCAAATATAATAGTCGGTATAAAATTAGAGAGTATTAGTATAGAAAACCCAAATATAACCGTAATACCTGTGAAAAAAATTGCTTTTCCTATGGTTGAGTGGCAAATAAGTATTGTTTGTTCGTAGTTACCACAAATTTTTAACTCCTCTTTGAACCTATAAATGTAATGAATACTGTTGTCTACGGCTATACCTACAGTTATGGCTGCTATAGTAATAGTCATCATATCTAATGGCAATTTCATAATACCCATTATCCCCAAAACTAATAATGCTGAAATCAGATTGGGTACAATTCCTATAACCATTAATGCAATAGATTTAAATAAAATGAGGAACATAGTAGCTATAATTAACATTACAAAACCTAAAGATTTTATTTGAGAATCAAATAAACTTTGTAACATATTATTATAAAGAAGAAGAATCCCTGTAAGTGTAATTTTTTCTGTTTTAAGATATGGGTCTTGATTCAAATCATTTTGAATTTTATTTATAAGATCAGCTCTTCTCAAATCAGGATTTGAATCTAGAATCCTGATATTAATTCTAGCTTCGTTATTATCTATAGATAGATAGGGAGTTACTGCAATATCTTTAACTTCATCAGGTAACTTTTTATAAAGCAGAGACATTTCAAGACTATTTAATTCCTTATCATCATTTACAATTTCAGCAACACGTATTGAGGACGCAAAAGATAAGACTTTTCCTATATAATAATTTTCATCTAAATAATCATGAACATATTTAATTTTATTAATTTTGTCAGTTGTAAACCAGTTTGATTCAACAGGTTCATCTTCATCACCTAATAGATCTTCAAACTCATCATTTTCAGAAGTTAATTTTTTTTCGTCCTTGAATTTGATAATTATATCCATTGGTGTTGTTCCACCAAGTTCATTATCAATTAGCTGCATACCTTTATATATTTCTGTGTCTGCTCGAAAGTAATTTATAAAACTATTTTCAACTTTTAGTAGACTTAAGCCATATACAGTTACTAGAGTCACAAGTGTAAATATAACGTAGATTGATTTACCAGAACTGATAGTTATTGTACCTAAAAAATCAGTAACAAATAATTTCGTCTGATTTTCATGGACTATAGAATTTTTTCTATTTGAAAAAATCATAATTAAACAAGGTAGAAGAAAAAATGATGTCAAAAATAATGTAGTAAGCCCAAGTACCATCATATAACCAAAATCCATGACTGGTTTAATATCACTAAATATCAAAGATGCAAATGCAACTATTGTTGTT
Source organism: uncultured Gammaproteobacteria bacterium (assembly GCA_902605525.1). Taxonomy (GTDB): domain Bacteria; phylum Pseudomonadota; class Gammaproteobacteria; genus CACLCV01. The sequence continues at coordinate 10,061 of CACLCV010000014.1, read as the reverse complement.
AGAGCTGTATATAGACATGGCCATATCATTTTTCGAGTAGTTTGTATTATTGAAAGCCTTTTGTCGTGATTTGAAGAGGTATATATCTGTCGATATCTTACTATAATATGTATATTCATTGATAGGGTCAGTATCAGCATCAATGATATAAAATTTGATGATATCACCGTTACTTTCCAGTCAAGATAACCCAGCAAACCAATCATAAACAGAACAGAATAAATACAATTAATTATCGGTGTCATTACCCATATTAATTTTCTAAATATTATTACCAATGTAGCCAAAATGAATATTAGAACTCCGAAACCAAAATTTATTAAATCATTTTTTATAAAAGTAACCATATCATCAGTGATCATAGGTATACCGCCAAGCCTTATTTCATATCTATCGCTAGTATATTTTTCTTGAACTTTTCTAATATCTTTTATGAGGTTACTAATCTTTTCTTTCTGAATTTCAGTTATACTATTATATTCTTGTTTTGATAGTAAATATTGAGTCTCAAAAGAAGCATCCTGTCTATATTTTTTGTAATATAATTCTTTTTTTATAAGCGCTTCTTTTAATTCTATATTTTTTTTAAGAGTCACTTGCATAGCTGTTGTCTTAGCATCTTGACTGATCACCAAGTCTCTATAAATCGGGCTTGTTAATATCTCTTGTTGAGCAAGTTCAGGATCTATATCTTTACTAAAAATATTTGGAACATTATCTATTAACTCTGTTAGAGGTTTTTTTGAACTACTTACAAGGGGGATATTAGTTATTGCGGTCACCGCTTGAACACTCGCAAACTCTTCGATTTCTAGTGTTAGGTTATGTATGTGTTCAAGAGTCTCATTAGCAAAAATATCTTTATTTTTATCTGTAACTGTTAGAATTAAAAAATCATTTGATTCATATCGATCATTTATTTCTCTAAATAATTTTAGATCCTTGTCATCATCAAGTATTAGGGTGTCTGCAGATGCATCTAACTTAAAATTATTTATGTTACTCAACGAGACCGCAAGTATAATTGATAGTAGTGTGAGAACCAAAGCTGGGTAGCCTAGAATATAGTGTTCGTAAAAAAATGATATCTTTTTAATCATAGCTTTATTGAGTATAAACTCTTAGAATACCGAAACAAACTTAAAAAAATAACTATGGATAAATTATTAATTCAAGGCGGTCAATCTTTGTCTGGCTCCGTAAAGATATCAGGTGCAAAAAACTCTGTTCTACCGATGCTTTGCGCATCTGTAATGCCTACAACAGGAGTTGTACAATTAGAAAATGTACCTCATTTACAAGACGTTACAACTACTACAAGATTACTAACACAAATGGGTGTCAGCGTTACTATGGACGAATTTATGAATATTAGTCTTGATCCATCAGCAATTGATAATTTCTATGCTCCATATGATTTAGTGAAGACAATGAGATCGTCCATATTAGTATTAGGACCATTACTTTCAAGATTTGGTGAAGCAAAAGTATCTCTTCCAGGTGGTTGCGCTATTGGATTAAGACCAGTGGACATGCATCTAAAGGCGCTTAAGAAAATGGGTGCTGAAATTAAAGTTGAAAGAGGTTATATCACTGCACGATCAAAGAGATTAATAGGGGCTAATATTACTTTTGAGAAAAAAACAGTTACTGGAACAGAAAATATTATTATGGCTGCATCATTAGCTAAAGGACTAACAAAAATTAGCAATGCCGCTAACGAGCCAGAAATTTCAGACTTATGCCTATTTTTAAATAAAATGGGAGCCAAGATAAGTGGATATGGTACTGACATGATTGAGATTGATGGAGTAGACGCTCTAAGAGGAACAAAACATAAGCCCTTACCAGATAGAATAGAAGCAGGGACTTTTATGATAGCAGCGGCTATAACTAGAGGAGATGTAGAGATAAACAATATTGTTCCTAAACATTCTTACGCTGTAATTGAAAAGCTCATAGAAGCTGGAGCAGAAATTACTTCTACTGATAATTCTATTAGAGTAAAGATGAGACAACGACCAAAGGCGGTTGATATAGAAACAAATGCTTATCCATACTTTCCCACAGATATGCAGGCACAAATGACCGCTCTAAATTCTGTCGCAAAAGGCGACAGTTACGTTCGAGAGAACATTTTTGAAAATCGCTTCATGCATGTTCAAGAACTTGAAAGAATGGGAGCATCAATAAAGGTTGACGATAATACCGCTACAATATCTGGGACAAAAAAACTTTTAGCAGCACCAGTAATGGCAACAGATTTAAGGGCTTCAGCTAGCCTAATATTAGCAGGACTAGCTGCTGAGGGAACTACAGAAATTGCAAGAGTTTATCACATAGATAGAGGTTATGACTGTATAGAGGAAAAACTACAGTTAATTGGTGCTAGGATTTCAAGAAAACCCATGTAAAATGCTACCAAATGATTAGATTAGCCATCTCCAAGGGAAGAATATTAGAACAAGCTATTGAAATTCTTCGTAGAATTAATATTAATTGTAAATTTAATCCTATAGATTCCAGAAAATTAATAATTCCTACCAATATGAAGAATCTTGAGATCATTGTTATTAAGGCAAGCGATGTTCCCGTTTATATTGACTCAGGCAAAGTAGATCTAGGAATAGTAGGATTTGATACTCTTTTGGAGGAGAGTATTGCTAATCATTATCGTCTTTTAGATCTCCAAATAGCTAAATGCAAACTTGTAGTTGCGGGAAAGCCAAATACTTCTTATTTCAATAATATGAAAATTGCAACAAAATACCCAAATGCAGCAAAAAAGTATTTTGAAGAGATAGGACTACAGTGTTCTATCCTTAAGCTATATGGTTCCATAGAGCTTGCTCCAGTTCTATCGCTTTCTGATTTTATTGTTGATATAGTCGAGTCGGGAAAAACTCTTAAGGAAAATGGATTAAAAGAATTTGATAAAATTTTTGACATATCATCATTATTAATTGCAAATAAAGTTTCATATAAGATAAAAAATGAAGAAATAAATTCATTCATAGACAAGGTTAAGACTCATGATAAATAAAACAGATGATATAAGGATAATCAATACACAAGAACTGATAAGCCCTAAAGATATTATTAGTGAGCTTTCGCCCTCAGAATCTGGAATAAAAACTATAATTGATACAAGATCTGAAATCAAAAATATCCTTGATAAAATATCAAAGAAATTTGTAATTGTTGTTGGCCCTTGCTCAATACATGATATTGATGCAGCAAAAGAATATGCTATCAAATTAAAAAATTTAAAAAACTCATTATCAGAAAATATCTTATTGGTCATGAGAGTATACTTTGAAAAACCAAGAACAGTCATTGGATGGAAGGGCTTGATTAATGATCCAGATTTAGATGGATCTTTTAAAATCAATAATGGTATAAAAATAGCAAGACAGTTATTAATAGACTTATCCGAGATGGACATACCATGTGGTCATGAGTTTCTTGATTTAGTAAGCCCACAATACATATCTGATTTGATAAGTTGGGGCGCAATTGGCGCTAGAACTACAGAAAGTCAAAGTCATAGAGAGCTTGCTTCAGGATTATCTTGCCCAGTTGGATTTAAAAATGGAACAGATGGCAGTATTCAAATTGCAATTGATGCAATGAATGCCGCAAGACACTCGCATAGTTTTTTATCTGTCACAAAAGAAGGAAAATCCGCAATATTCAACACAGCAGGCAATAATGACTGCCACATAATTCTCCGCGGAGGTAATAAAAAAACAAATTTCTCTTCTAAGGATGTGAAGGAATCTACTATTACATTAGAGAATAATAATTTGAAACCTAACATCATGATTGACGCAAGCCACGCCAACAGTAAAAAGGATTATAGAAAACAGTCCACTGTTGTCGAAGATGTCAAACAACAGATATGTAATGGTGAAAAAAATATCATTGGAATTATGCTTGAAAGTAACCTTGTAGAAGGCAATCAAAAAATTAATAGTAGAGAAAAACTAAAATACGGTCAAAGCATTACAGATTCATGTATAGGATGGAACGAAACTGAAAATATAATTTTATCACTTGATGAAACATTAAAAAATAATTTATGAAAATTAAAACTTTAGAAATTAGTAAAACGAACTTTAATAAAGACTTAAATGAATATCTTAAGTTGAAGGTCGAAAACTCGAAAGCCATAGAAACTTCCGTTTCTGAAATATTAGATGATATTAAAAAAAATAAAGACAAAGCTTTAATAAAATTATCAAGAAGATTCGACAAGACTGCCTATAAAAGCATATCTGAATCTGTTGCATCAAAAGCAGAAATCGCCGAAGCTTATTCACATATATCTAAACAAACATTAACAAGTCTAAAAAAAGCAATAATAAATATTAAAAAATTTTCAAGAAAACAAATGCTGAAAAGTTGGTCAATGAAAATCAATGGATCAATACTTGGAGAGAAAGTGACAGCTATTGAGAAGGTTGGTATTTACGTACCAGGTGGTAAAGCATCTTACCCGTCTACTGTATTAATGAATGCAATTCCTGCGAGAACAGCTGGTGTAAAAAATATAACTATGGTTTGTCCTCCAATTAATGGGAAACTTGATCCACTTGTTTTAATTGCTGCAGATTTATGTGATGTCGATGAAATCTATAAAATTGGCGGAGCTCATGCGATTGGCGCTCTTGCTTATGGCACAGAAACTATCGAACAAGTTCATAAAATTGTAGGCCCAGGTAATATCTATGTGGCTACTGCTAAAAGAAAAGTATTTGGTACAGTTGGTATTGACAGTTTTGCAGGACCATCAGAAATATTAATTATTGCTGATAAAGATGTGAATCCTGAGTGTATAGCTATTGATATGTTTGCTCAGGCTGAACATGATGAAATGGCACAATCAATTTTACTAACAACAAGTGGCAAGTTAATTTTAGACGTGAATAAAAAAATTGACATAATGATTAAAAATCAAAAAAGAAAAGACATTATAAAAAAATCACTTACTTCGAGAGGGTTGTTTATTAAAGTAAAAACACAGTCGGACATTGTGAATATAGTAAATTACATAGCTCCTGAGCATCTAGAGATTCTTGGCTATAAAAAATTAAACTTGCCAAAAAAAATTAATAATGCTGGTGCGATTTTTATAGGTGAGTCCAGCCCTGAAGTTTTCGGAGACTATTGTGCTGGACCCAACCATGTGCTTCCAACAAGCGGTACGGCTAAATACGCTTCACCTTTAGGAGTTTATGACTTTTTAAAACGGTCTAGCATAATGCAAATATCAAAAGCTCACGCAAAAGAGCTTTCAGAAATTGCTATTTCTATTGCAGACAGCGAAGGTTTATATTCACATTCAGAATCAGCTAAGTATAGAAAGTAACTATCTATTTATGGTTTTATGAGTTACTGGCATTGCGGTTACTTTAATAGAAGACTGAACTAATTTTTCACCTCTTCGATATTCCATGGTAATTTTTTGATCTACCTCAAGAGAGGCTACAATTTTTACTATTTGTTTGACATTCTCTATTGTTATATCATCTATACTTATAATGATATCACCAGGGGTTAATCCAGCTTTGTCAGCTGGACCATTTGTTATTACATTTGATATGACTACTCCGCTTGAGGTGTTATAGGCAGACATACCGACATAGCCTCTGACTACTCTTCCATACTTGATTATCTGTTCAGTGATGTTCCTCACAAGATTAGAGGGTACTGCTAAGCCAATTCCATCACTGCCGCCGCCAAGAGATAAGTTCATGGTGTTAATGCCTACTAAATTTCCATCTGTATTAACCATTGCCCCACCTGAATTTCCTGGATTGATAGCAGCATCAGATTGGAGGAATTCATCAAGGGGGTTTTCAGTTATATGTCCACTATTTGTTCTTGAAATTATTCCCTGAGTTAGTGTCTGTCCAACTCCAAATGGATTGCCAATAGCTAGAACTATATCGCCTATTTTAACCAATGTTGAATCGGAAAAAGTAATTGATTTACCTTCATAACTACTGTGCAATAATGCTATATCAGTTATAGAATCTACCCCAATAATTTTTGCTGGATAGATTTTATTATCAGTAGTTATAATGTTAACTATTTGAGCTTGTCTAATAACATGTTCATTTGTAACAATGTGCCCATCAGAAGTTACGATAACACCTGAGCCTCTTCCTTTGTCCGTTTGTATTGTAACAACAGAATCTTTTACAGCTTCATATACATAGTTATAAGAATTTTTCCCCGATATAATATTCTCATTCGAAGTCTGATTTACTTTTATAGAAACAGGTGTATCCAAAATCACTAAGTATGATGCAATGCCTGCAACAATACCAATTACCATATATTTTAAAAGTTCTTTAAACATAATATTAATTTCTATGTCTAAAAGTATATATTAGAGAATCATTATATGATATATTATCGACAGAATTAAAAAAGTGAGCAGGGACATGAGCGATAATAATAATTCATCAAATAGAAGAAATTTTCTTACGAATGTAACGAAAGTAGTGGGCGGTGTCGGAGCAATTTTTGCTGCAATCCCATTTTTATCTTCAATGTCCCCAAGTGAAAAAACAAAAATGGCAGGTGCGCCTATAGAAATAGATATATCTGCAATCCAACCTGGTGCTTTTAAAATTGTTGAATGGAGAGGAAAGCCTGTTTGGATAGTTCACAGAACAACCGAGATGCTAGAAAAGATTAAAAATGATGCCGAGCATTTAGCTGATCCTAAATCAGATGAGGAATATCAACCGCAATATGCTCAGAATAAATTTAGATCGGTAAAGCCTGAATATTTGGTTTTAGTCGGAGTATGTACTCACTTGGGTTGTTCACCATTGTATAAACCAGGAGAGAATAAGGACTTAGGCCTAGACTGGAAAGGAGGATTTTTCTGTCCCTGTCATGGATCAAAGTTTGATTTATCTGGAAGAGTTTATAAGGCAATGCCCGCACCTTATAATTTAGAAGTACCACCATATTATTTTGCAAGCGAGACTAGGTTAGTCGTTGGGGAGGATAGAACATAATGAGTAAATTTATGGCATGGGTTGATGAAAGATTGCCGGTTTCGAACTTTGTAAAAAACCATCTATCGGAATATTACGCACCTAAAAACTTTAATTTTTTTTACTTTTTTGGAAGCCTTGCATTATTCGTATTCATAATGCAAATTATTACCGGTATATTCCTCACTATAAACTATAAGCCGGATGCTGCGTCAGCATTTGCCTCAGTTGAATACATCATGAGAGATGTAGAATGGGGCTGGTTAATCAGATATATGCATTCTACAGGAGCTTCATTTTTCTTCATTATAATCTATTTGCATATGTTGAGAGCGCTGATGTATGGATCCTATAAAAAACCAAGAGAACTATTGTGGTTATTTGGAATGTTTATATTTGTACTTTTAATGGCAGAGGCTTTCATGGGATATCTTCTACCATGGGGTCAAATGTCATACTGGGGAGCCCAAGTAATCATATCGTTATTTGGTGCTATACCATTTGTAGGTGAGTCTTTAGCTTTATGGATACGGGGTGATTATGTAATCTCAGATGCTACATTGAATAGATTCTTTGCCTTCCATGTCATCGCTCTTCCGCTTTTACTTTTTGCTGTAATCTATCTTCATATTGCAGCTTTACATACAGTAGGCTCAAATAATCCTGATGGAGTGGAGATAAAACAAAATAAAGATAAAGATGGCAAACCAGTTGACGGTATACCTTTTCATCCTTACTACACAGTTAAAGATATCTTTGGGCTTGCAGTATTTCTAACTATATTTATGTTTGTGGTATTTTTTCTACCTGAATTTGGGGGCTTTTTTCTTGAGAAAGATAACTTTGTTCCTGCAGATCCATTAAAAACACCAGAACATATTGTACCTGTTTGGTACTTTACGCCTTTTTATGCAATTCTTAGGGCAATTCCTGATAAGCTAGGGGGAGTTTTAGCGATGGGTCTTGCTATTTTTGTTCTCTTTTTAATGCCTTGGTTGGATAGATGTAAAGTTAAATCCATAAGATATAGATCATTAACATATAAAATATTACTTACTTCTTTTGTAATAAGTTTTATCGGTCTAGGTTATATTGGAATGATGGCCCCTACACCTATTTTGACTATACTAGGCAGATTGTTCACATTAGTTTACTTTGGATTTTTTGTGATGCTTTACCTCACGAGTAAGAATGAGAAAACAAAGCCCGTGCCGGAAAGAGTAACTATGTATGAATAAAAAATATGTAATTTTTTTTATCCTAATCTTTTCAACTCAACTTACATATGCGGCAAGCGGCGGTCAATTAAAACCTGTACAAATTGATTTAGGAAATAAAGCATCTCTTCAAAGAGGCGCGCAAATTTTTTTTAATAATTGTGCTGGTTGTCATACATTGAAGTATCATAGATATAGTAAATTTGTAGGAGATTTAGGAATTAGTGAAGATATGATTAAATCTAATCTTATTCTTACTACTAGCAAAGGTGAAAAAACTAAGCTAGGTTCTACGATCGTTAATGCCATAAATCATGATTCTATTAAAGAGGGATTTGGTGTTGTTCCGCCAGACTTAACACTGACGGCACGCTCACGTGGACCCGAATGGATATATACGTTTCTAACATCTTTTTATGAGGACAAGACAAGACCAATGGGTGTAAATAATGTTCTATATCCAAATGTCAATATGCCTCATGTATTGTGGTATAAGGAAGGTTTAAAAGAAATGGATGAAAACAATATTCTCACTGTTAAGGTTGAGGGGCAGCTCACTCAAAAAGAATATGAACAAGAAATAACTGATTTAGTAAATTTTTTAACTTATGTCTCGGAACCTGCTCAACTAGAAAGGTATTCAATAGGTCTATGGGTGATGTTATTCCTTGTATTTTTTGCCTTTATTACGTATCTTCTAAAGATTGAGTACTGGAGAGACATTAAATAATGACATTATTAGCTAATCGCAGATCTGCGATACTATTGTTTTCTCTCCCAAACTGTCTGGATAGTCACAGAACACGCATCGTAATTAAAGAAAAGGAAATATCAGCTGAAGTTCATGAGGTTGATACAAATAAAATTCCTGATGAGATTAAAGTTATCAGTCCCTATGATCAATATCCTTCTCTAGTAGATAGAGAGTTGATACTTCAAAATTCTAGAGTAATTATCGAGTATTTAGATGAGAGGTTTCCTCATCCGCCACTATTACCAGTAGACCCAATATCACGTGCAAAATTTAGGCTTGCATTAAATGAAATAGAACAACATTGGTATGTTAAATATAACGAGTTATATATAGGTGAAGTTTTGGATATGAAATTTGTTGATGAAATTAAAAATTATTTACTTGAAATCGCTCCTATGATTAAAAATAGTTTTTTTATGAGCGATGATTTTGGTCTCGTAGACTGTAGCCTGGCACCATTATTATGGAGATTAAAATCACTGGATTTTGATTTAGCTTCAAATAATAAAATAATTAGCGAGTACTCAGAGAGAATATTTGATAGAGAAGCTTTTCAAGAAAGTTTAACTGAAACAGAAAAAGAACTTTTTTAAATTCCATAAACATTCATTAGGTCTTATGTTTATATCATCTAATATAATTTAACATATGATAAAGTAATCCTTATGTATGGTGACTTATATATTGTTTCCACTCCTATAGGTAACTTGGATGATATCACTATCCGAGCACAAAATGTATTAAGGGATGTAGATTTCATTTTTGCTGAAAGTGTTGAAAGAACCAAATCTTTACTTGCACACTATGGAATTAAAAAGAAAGTAATATCATATAACAAAGACAATGAAGTCAGAAAGGCAAGTACAATTATATCTTACCTTGAAGAATCCAATAATATTGCTTTAGTGACCGATGCTGGAACACCATCAATATCTGACCCCGGATATCATTTATTATCAAAACTGAATCCTGAGATCAAGGTAATACCGATACCAGGTGTATCATCTCTAAGCTGTGCATTATCAGTATCAAAAATACCAATGAATTCTTTTATTTTCATTGGATTTTTACCAA
>CACLCV010000013.1 GCA_902605525.1 uncultured Gammaproteobacteria bacterium | reverse complement strand
GTAATCATACATGGAAACAGTCTGCCTACAATACCATGTGGTGCTTGGTAGGTTGCAGTATTGGTGACATGGGTACGATATATTATTTTCAAGTAAATCAAATTCCATGGAGCACGCTTTCAATTATGCTACTGGCTATGACTAACGGAATATTAACAAGTATTATTTTAGAAACTATAATTTTGTTAAAACAAATGGATTTAAAAGCTGCGTTTAGGACAGCGATTGGAATGAGTCTTATTTCAATGATCAGTATGGAAATTGCAATGAACTTAGTAGATTATTTAGTAACAGGTGGTGCAAAAATTAATCTTATGGTAATGCCTTTGATGTTACTTGCGGGTTTCTTAACACCTTGGCCTTATAATTATTGGAGACTGAAAAAATTTAACAAAGGATGTTGTAATTAACTCATGTGAGATGTTAGTAGTTTAGTCACAGAATGCTCTATATTAATTTTAAGCTTTTCGTTAGTAGCTCTAAAATAACTTTCAAACAACACAGTAGGAATAGCAACTGACAGACCAACTGCTGTGGTCAACAATGCCTCCCAAATACCTCCAGATAAAGTAGAAGGATTAATATTATTACCTGCCATCTCCATTTGTTGAAATGCATCTATCATTCCAAATACTGTTCCTAATAATCCGAGCAAAGGAGCGACCATAGCAATCACTTTTAAAGTGTCTAGATTTGAATCATAATATTCTAATCTTTCTTGACTTAATCTCGATACCTCTTCTCTTAGATAACGCTCTTTATCTTGATTAATATTATTTTTAAGTAAATGGTACATAGTAAATGAGACGACTTCTTTTTGAGGATGCGTATCTTTTGATATATCGGTATAAGCTTCTTCTTTATTATTGTTAAGCCACATTTTAACGCTATTATGAGTGACGTCGGAATTAAAGAAATTGACTTTGAAAAGTATATGTAATTTGTAAATCACAATAGACAATACATAGACAGATAGTCCTAACAAAATATATACGACGGGGCCGCCTTTAACTAGTAGTGATGCAAATTCCATATTGTTATTTTAGCTTTAAAGCAATAGTCTAACAGAGATTTCTCCCTGTTAGACTAAATAATTACAATTTAGAACTCATAATTAATAGAACCAAATAAACTTCTGCCAGGCTCATCTGTTCTAGTTGCTGCTGCGTCAAGAGTATTAGATGTATTTAAATGAGTTGCATATCTTTTATCAGTTATGTTACTCATTCCAACTGTAAAACGCAGATTAGGAGTAGGTTCGAAACCCGCAAATATATCATAGACAGTATATCCAGCTGTTCCACCGGCAACATCAAGAACTTTAGAATCAAATCTATCTTGCGTATCTGCAAAATTGATTCTTAGTCCGTAATTTGATTGTGTTGATTTAATCTCAAATGTTAAATCTCCTGCAAGAGGCATAACCTGTGGTAATGGTCTATTTTGAGTATCATCTTCACCTCGTGTGTAGTTAAGATTTAGGGTAGTATCAATTCCTGCAACCACACGATGTGCTGTGATTTCATAACCATATAAAGTCGCATCTACATTTTTATAAAGTCTTGCCTTCATAGCGCTGTCGTCAAGTCTATGTGTTGTAACATAATCATCGACATCATTATAAAAAACAGAACCTGTAACATGATTGCCCATAAGCATGCCCTCATATCCAACTTCTAAAGTCATATGTCTTTCACTAGATAAGTTTGGGTTACCGACGTGCCTCATCATGGCAGTACTATTATTTTTAGCATTGAATAACTCAGTAGTATCAGGCGCTCTTTCATTCACACTAAAGCTTACATATGAATCGCCATGCATTATCTCTTTATTCATTCTTATAAAACCACTTATATTATCAAATTCTCTTTTTGTAGCTGTAATTGTCCCTGTGTAATCAGCAGTATAAATTTGATTTGCAGTTTTCTGCATCATACCTGAACCAGGGTCAGCAGTTGCTCTTGTAGGATCAACTTCTACTTGATCATATCTAAGTCCATAAGAAATATTTTTAGTATCTTTCTCAAAGAATAAACCTAGCTTTTCAGTTTCAACATCCGGCCATAAGTAAGTCATAAAAACATTCATTCCACTCATTACCATGTTTTGTTCGGCATTTTTAGTATTATGTTCATAATCAATTCCGGCACGAATATCAGAACCAATAGTACCAATAATTCTTCCGCCATATGTATCTGATGATGAAGGTGTAGCCATAGACATATTCGCACCGACTGCCTTTCTTCCAAGGGTTGTGTTATCCATTAGATGATCAATATCGGTATTAAAGAGTTCCAAGTTCATGGTAGAGAAAATACCTAACGGAGTAACTCTATGATATTTAAGTGTATACATATCAGTGTAGCTATATGCAATATCCATAGCTAAACCAGGATATCCAACTTTGTCCTGTCTGTTATTAGAATAGTTAACTTCTAATTTAGAACCATCAGATAAAAGGGTTCCTAAAATAAATGTATAGTCAGTAGTTGAATATTCTGTCAGTGGTTTAATGCCAGATCCAGTTTCATAGTTACCTGCATTTGTAGAAGAGCCATTGAGTCTTAGATACGATTTGGATGATAGTGGAAATACCATATTACCACTTGTCGTATAGGCACCTGCATTTGAATCAAAGTTTTGTCCAATTCGAAATTCGGGATTCGTAACAGGATTTGTTACACGTTTAAAACTCACAATACCGCCAGGGCCACCCGCACCAAAGAGGACTGACTGAGTTCCTTTAATAACGGTAACTGAATCATAGTTGTTAACGTTCGCATAAGTACTAGCTGGATCCATTTTTGCAGAACAAGCTCCATAAACCATGGCGCCATCTAAAAATGTATTCAAACGCTGATCGTTTTGCCCACGAATTACAGCCTCAAGACCGTGCCCACCTCTTCTGATGGTATTTACGCCATTAATATTTTTAAGCAAGTCTCCACCGTCAACAGCATTTCTAGTATCCACTTCTTCAATAGCTTCATTACTTATAGTAGCTTTATCCATAACTGGGCTACTTATCTGTATATCGGTTAAATCTTCAGCTGAAACATTTGTTATAAGCGTAATGCTGAAGACAAAAAATAATAATCTGTTCATATTGTCCTCCAGATTAATCGTTGATTAATTAAAAAATTACTAAACGATTGGAGGTGCTCTGACTTGTTTTGTATATGGTATTAACTTTTTTACGTTAGGAGCGTAAAAATTCGTATTCAAAGTTAAAGATACTGTAGATAATAAAAAATTATTAGGTGTTAAATTAAATAAATCAAGGGATGTAATGTCTAAAGATTCACAGCAAACACAGTCAACAGCCATTTCACTTATGATAGCTGTATTGATTTTATCCAGTAGATCAGAAATCTTTTGAGTGTGTGAAATGGAACCAGAATATTTAGTACCACATAATTCAGCATGTAAATACTCAAACCCGTTATTGTCATCAGGATTGGATAGATTGATAGTTGTGTAGCTATGCAATGGTTGTATTGCTACAAATATAATTAGAAATAATTTGAATAAACTATTAATTTTCATGCCCCTAGGATAAATTAACAAATAATCTATTGGAATGAAAGAAGAAGATACTCATTTTTATAGGGAAATAAGGAAATGAGCATCTCTTCAATCTAAAGTCTGGCCGCAGGGAATCCGGCCAGACTCATTCATATCATCGGAGAACGATATAAAATTTATTTTTACTAGAAGTCAAGACTAATTCCAGCCATGACTGTCTGTGGTTTGTTTGGGTTAAAACCATAGTTGTGAGCGGAAGCAATGTATCTTTTATCAAAAACATTATCAATGTTAACAAAAGCTCTTGCTCCAGCTAGTCCCATGTTGTCTAACGCCATGTTTGCATTAAAGTCAAATATTGATGCACTTTCAGTTCTATCTGATGTGCTTACACCTTTGTTGTAAACATCATCGTTATATTTCATAGAAAGTTGTGTAGACCAGTCATTTGTTTCTGCGCCTACTGATACATAATAAATTTGCTCTGGTGTGTATGCAATTCTTGCACCATCAACAATTGTTGAACTAGTTGTTACATCGTGTTCTGCTTCTTGTAATGTAAATGCAATTGTAAGTGGGTATCTTATACCTGATCCCATATTATCTGCACCTTTCATTTGTGGTGCGCCAAACATGTTATCCACGTTGTATACAAATTCAAGACCTGTTACATGTGCTTCACCAGCATTTTTTGCGTTTTGTGATGAATCACCACAGCCGTCAGTTATACCACATGTTTCAATCAATGTGTCATAGTCTGTATGGAAACCTATAATTTCCATGTAGCTACCTGGTTTTTGAACTCTATAACCTACTTCAAAGTTATCTGATTCTTCAGGTTCTACTGTGCTTACGCCTGTTGGCATATACCCTTGACTGAATGCTGCGAATACAGATTTACCGTTACCCATATTGTAAACTGTACTAGCTGCTATCATAGTTTCGCTATTACTTGCAGTACTAGCACTGTTATATTGCCAGTAATCAACATCCTCAGATCTTAATCCAAGAGTCGTTGTAAAATTACCATGAGTAATACGATCAGTAATATAGAATGACTCTGCATCAGCATAGTCATCATTAGCAGTACCAGAATTATCATGGTCAAGGTCAATATTCAAGGCTGTATTATTTGAACCTAATGTAAAGTACTCAAAAATACCACCATCTTGTCTATCACGATAATCTCTATGTTGTCTGTAACCTATAGTAATATCATGATTTCCCATAACATGGTTTAATTTCATGTCATAACCATACATACCATAATCACGATGACCTAGAGAACGTTTAAAGTATTCACCGGTTACCATGGCAGTCGCATTAGTTACAATGTTACATGCTCTTTTTTGTGCTGTAGTACCAGCAGCACAGTTAGTTGTCCAATCTATATCACCCATTTCAACTGTAGATATATCAGTGTCAGCTGTTCCGTCTTGAGCAACTTTCATTTCACCAACTTTTTTCCAGTTACGGCTATATTTAGATTTGTACAATTTACCTACAAAGTTTGTTTGTGGGTTTATGTCCATGTTGTAAGTTAAAATATATCTATGATAATCATTATCCATTTTATCAAGCGACGATGCAGAATATCTTCTGTCTTCATTTGCATTGAAATCAGTTCTTGTTAAACCAAGATATGATTGATGTGAAGTTTCAGATGTGTTTTGACTAGAAAGTTCTAGATAAGACGAAGCTCCTGTATAACGAATTTTAAATAAATCAGAATTTTTTCTAAATCCTGTATTGTCATCATTATTAGCGCCGTCGACATCTTTGTATCCATCGTAGCCAACTTTATGAGTTTCAAATACAAATGAAACAGGACCGAAAGTATTACCATAGTAAAAATGGTTTCTCATATACTCTTCATCTCCAAAAGTTTGAGAAAGATATCCTTTGCTGCCAGTTGTTGGAACACTTCTAGATATATAGTTAATGGATCCGCCAGTTGTTCTTGGCCCGTTACCAATCGCTGCTGCACCTTTCAGAACTTCGATGCCTTCGGCATCACCAGAATCTGGGTAAAAGTACATTGAAGGGTTAGAGTAGATAGCTGGTCCTTGAAGGATTCCATCTTCTGTAATGTTAACTTTTTTGGTACGATTTGGGTTAACCCCTCGCATACCTATGTTGGTTCTCAAACCTAGTCCATCTTCAGTTTGTGAGTAAACACCAGGTACTCTACCTAGTATTCTCTCTGAATCAGTATAACCAGATTGCTTCAATTCATCGTCACCGATAAATGTTGCTGAACCTGCAATTTCAGATGCTTGTTGCCCACCAAAAATACTCAATGGTGCCAAGTCATCAGCAAATGCATTACTGCTTAAAAAAGCAATAAGAATGGCTGTTTTTTTCATAATTTTCCCATTAATTTAAATTAATTGGGAGTATTATATTGAGAATGATTCTCATTTGCAAGAGCTAATGATTATTATTTTCACAGAAATAGTGCACTTTCACTGACCAAAAGATGATTTTTAGTAATATATTTTAAAATCAGACAAATTTCATTTACAGTATTCAAATGACAAGAATTAGCCTAACGCCAGTAATAGATGTTGTGTTCATCTTATTAATTTTTTTTATGCTTGCCTCAAACTTCAATAAAGTGGGTGAAATAAATATGGATATGACCAAGGAATCTACCACGTCGAGTAAAGAAGATATTAAAATTATCAAATTATTAGTAAGACAAGACCAAACAGTTCTTAGCGAGGGAAAGGTATACGATGATAACGAGCTATTAAATATGCTTAACATTGCAATAAAAGACACAGATAAATACTCAATCATACTTACATCAAAAGATGATGTGACTTATCAAAGATTTTTAAATCTTATAAGTTATCTCAAAACAAATGAATTAAACAATGTAAGCATAGGTTTAAAAAAAAATGAAATTAGTAACTAGAAAAAAAAGAGAATACGATGATGATGGTTTATTGCCCTTGGTGAATATAATATTCCTACTACTTATTTTTTTTATGATTGCTGGTGTTATTGAAAAGAGAATTGTCAAAGATGATATAGATCTTCCAAATGCTGAGCTTAATAGATTTGAAAATAAAGAAGTAACCAAGATATTTATTAATAAAAGCAATATTTTTTCTATTAATAATGAGATTAAAGATATTAGCAAAATAAGTGCTTACTTAAAATCAAATAAAATAAATGAAGTTGTAATCATTGCAGATAAATCATTGTATATAAATGATGTAAATATACTTTTGACTAAACTTCATGAAAATAATATTAAAAATATTAAACTTTTATCTAATAGAAATGCAAACTGATCAATTAAATAAATACATACTTATATCATTAGTCATACACATGCTATTTTTCATATCTTTTAAAAGTACGTATATGAAACAAGATATAAGTCAGATTGGTGAACAAGGTATGCAAATTCAAATGGTATTGATACAAGATAAAACTGATGATATTCAAGAAAACGAATCAATTTTGAGTGAAGAAAAAGAAATTTTAAAAGAAATTGAGCAAGAACAGCAAGCTATATTTGATAATAGGATACAAGGTGATAAAGCTGAAAAAATATATCAATCTTATTATGGTGTTATCAGAAATATTCTTGATTCAAATAAGAAGTATCCGCTTTTATCTTTGCAAAGACGCCAAGAAGGGACACCAGTTGTAGAATTTACTATATTAAAAAATGGTTCGGTAACTAATTTGTCGGTGTCTTCATCTGGCTATAGATTACTTGATAGAGAAGCTCAGAAAATTGTACTTAAATCCTCTCCATTTCCCCCAATACCAGATTCAATAGGCAAGAAGAGTATAGATCTAAGAATACCGATAAACTTTAATCTTCAGCGTTAGTCGTATACCACTTTAACTTATCTCTTAGCGATACCACTCCACCAATAATGAATATTGTTGGTGCTTTAGGTTTCTCGGCTTCAACTAATGCCGGCATATCTTTTAATACTGATATGTATTCTTTTTGAGTATTGGTTGTACCTTGTTGAACTAATGCACATGGAGTTTTTTTATCCATTCCATTATTAATTAATTCATTACAAATAATGTTAATCGATACAAGACCCATATAAAAAACAATTGTCTGATTAGGTTGTACTAGGTTTTTCCAATCTAAGTCAAGCTTTCCTTCTTTAAGATGTCCTGTTACAAAAATACAACTTTGAGCATAATCTCTATGAGTTAAAGGTATCCCGCTGTATGCCGAACATCCACTTGCGCTTGTAATACCTGGTACAACTTGAAACGGTATTTTCTCTTCTGCTAGGGTTTCAATCTCCTCACCTCCCCGTCCAAAGATAAAAGGGTCCCCGCCTTTAAGACGAAGAACTTTTTTGCCTTCTTTAGCATACTTCACAAGTAGATGATTAATTTCTTCTTGTCGAACCACATGATTATCTCGTTCTTTACCAACATATATTTTCGTCGCATCACGTCTAATTAAATCTACTATGGATGGATGAACTAGCCTATCGTATAAAGCAATATCTGCTTGTTGCATTAATCGTAGAGCTTTAAATGTTAGGAGATCTGGATCACCTGGACCTGCCCCGACTAAATAGACCTCACCTTGATTTGCAATATCCTCATTAAAGTTTTCAATTTGCTCATCAAGAAATAATTCAGCTTCTTCGTTTCTTCCAGATAAAACTAATTCAAAGAATTTTCCATTAAGCATTTGTTCCCAGAATATTTTATTAGATGAGAATTTTTTCATTTTATCTCTAACTTTAATCCTATTAGCGGATACTATTGCTGCTAGCTTTCCATAGTTTGATGGAACCATAGTTTCTAACTTTGTTCTAAGCATCCTGGCAAGTACCGGAGATGCTCCTCCTGTTGAGACAGCAACAGTTATATCTCCTCTTTCTAAAATTGATGGAAATATAAAATCACATATCTTGGGTTGATCCACAACGTTTATGAGAATATTATGACTATCGCAATCTTTTGCTACTTGTTCATTTAAAGTTACATTATTAGTTGCAGCAATTACAAATTTATATCTTTTTTCTTCTAATAATTTTTGTGAGTACTCTTTGGTAATACACTTAATATTATTCGCCTTTGACAATTCAAGTATGTAATCTGTAAATTCAATGGATACAATGGTTATGTCTGCATTAGCTTTTACTAAAAGATCTAATTTCCTCTCTGCAACTGAACCTCCTCCGATTATTAAACATGGGAGTTTATTCAGTTGTAAGAAAAAGGGGAAATATTTCATGAGGCTTATTTTGTTATGCCTGCTTTTTTATACCATTCTTCAGCTTTTTTTAGATCTTGTTTTACTATTTTTCCATCTTCATAAATCATTCCTAATGTGGTTGCTGAACCCATCATTCCTTTTGCTGCCGCACGTTCAAACCATTTGATACATAGATTCGAATCTTTTTCTGTGCACTCTCCCTCGAAGTACATGAATCCGAGTGCATGCATTGCAAGTGGCAGACCATCTTCGGCTGCCTTTGTCATATATAAAAATGCTTTATTCTCATTGGCTAAGCAGCCAAGTCCATTTTGTAACATTATAGCCATACGGTATAAGGCGTCGACATTTCCCTCTTCGGCTATTGGAGATAATAGCTTGGTTGCGTGTGCAAAGTTTTTAGTTTCAAAAGCAGCAATACCGCTTTCAAGTTCCATGGCCCTGTTCTCTCTTAAGTCCATTAACCTAACAAGCCTTCGAGTTTTCCGTCCATGTCATGTTCTATTAGATCATCAAAGCCGCCCACATGATAATCTCCTATAAATATTTGAGGGACTGACTGTCTTCCAGATTTCTCCATCATTTCTTTCATTTGCTCTGGATTTCTATCAATCATGATTTCTATGTATTCGAGATTTTTTTTATTAAAGAAGTTTTTTGCTCTCACACAGTAAGGACAAATTCTTGTGCTGTAAATTGTTATTTTTTTCATATTAGTTGTAATGTGTAATTTCCCTTTTAACGTTTTTCTGAACAATTATACCAATAACATCATATGAATTATCAAGTTTTATTTCAGGGTATTCATCATTGACTGCAAGAAGGTATTTTTCTCCATCAATTTCTTTAAATCTTCTAAACCATCTAACACCATCATATTCAACAAATATATACTGTCCATCTACACATGACCCTGATGGATCAACAATAACAATACAATCTTTAGGAAATTCTGGCTCCATACTATTATCAGTAACTTGTAATGCATACGGCTCTGATGATCCGCATTCGCTATTCATATCTGTTAATTGATTCGTCTCTTCGCTCATTTAAATAACCTAAAAATTATAGTTAATAAGATACTTATTATTATGGCACTTGTAACTGGAAAATAGAGATTAAAATTATCTTTTTTAATTACAATATCACCAGGAAGACGTCCTATTCCTAAACTGTGAAGATATGGATAAATTAGGCCTATTAATATTAAAATAGCTCCTAATATAATTAGGACTTTTGACATTATTAACCGGTATTTTTCATGCCAATAGCAATTGCATGTATTGTTCTTAGCAAAGGATCAAAATTAACTGTATCCTCGCCTGATATTTTTCTGTGTTTTTGAAGTAGCATTACCTGTATGTAATTAAGCGGGTCTAAGTATGGTTGTCTTCTTTTTAATGATAATGATAACTTAGTATTTTCTGCAAGCAATTCATCTGAACCAACAATTTCTAATAATGTAGCAACAGTTGCATTATACTCACTCTCAATATCTGCAATGATATCTTTGGCTGCTTCTTTGTTTTGGACAAGCTGCGCATAGTCTTTAGCAATTCCTATATCGGACTTTGACAATGCCATTTGGATATTGTCGAGAAGAACACTAAAAAAAGGCCATTCAGTATACATTGATTTTAGATTATCCATGTTACTCGGATTTTCAGAGACAATTTTATTTAAGGCTGTACCAAGACCGTACCATGCTGGTAATGTATGGCGTGACAATGACCATCCAAATACCCATGGGATTGCTCTTATGGAATATTTAGATCGATTTGTTTGTTTCCTATGAGAAGGTCTAGAGCCTATATTTAATTCAGCAAGCTCTTGCACTGGAGTCGCTTCATAGAAATAATCCATTATCCCAGGCTTGTCGTCTGTAAGATCTCTATATTTTTTCTCTCCCATTAATGACATATTACCCATCATGTCTTCAAAATTGTTTATAGGTATTGCCTCATCTACAACAAGATGTTTACTCGCTTTCATCAATCCGCTCAATGCAAGTTCTAATTCGTAGGATGCAGATTGCGGAAGTCCATATTTATATGATAGTACTTCACCTTGTTCTGTAATTTTAATCATACCCCTTACTGTCCCATTTGGCTGAGCCAGAATCGCATTATGAGTTGGGCCTCCACCTCTTCCAACAGTTCCACCCCTTCCATGAAAGAGGCGGCACTCGATTTTATACTTTTTAGAAATGTCTAGCACTTGAAGCTGTGCTTTGTATAGACTCCATGAAGAAGATAAAATGCCACCATCTTTACATGAGTCAGAATACCCAAGCATTACTTCTTGAAGCTTAGTATCTTTATAATGTCCTATTAAACTATTGTAGGTATTATTGCTAAATAAATCTTCGAGAATTTCTTCAATCCTAGTTAAATCATCTATGGTTTCAAATAGCGGGGTAACCTGAATGGATGATTCGAGCTTTCCATTTACATTATTTACAAGACCGCATAGCTTAGCTAAAGCTAAGACCTCGAAGACATGACTTGCATGATGGGTCATTGAGATAACATAATTACCGAAAGCATTGACACTTATTTCATTTCTTAATCGTGTCATTACAGTAAATACATCAATAACTTTCTTAGATGCTTCGTTTATTTTGTCATAAACTTGATCCAAGTTGATATCTGATTTAATAAACTTTTCAAGTTCATTTATTCTAGATTTTTCATCCATAGATGCGTAATCAATTTGTAGTGAAACATTCAGTACATCAGAAACTGCATTGGTATGGTTTGTTGACTCTTCTCGAATGTCAAGATTAACTAAGTGGAAACCAAATGTCTCAACTAATCTTATAAAATCATTTAGACCAAAATCACTAAGTATCAAGTCATTATCAGAAATAAGTGAATCTCTTATTACATATAAATCATTCAATAGCTCTTTCTCAGACTCATATGCATGTTCAGCTTGAGGCTGCTTGTTATTTTTTAATTGATTAATAACTTTCAATCGTTGATCAAGACGGTATCTAATAATTTTAAATTTTCTTCTATACGGCTCTTTCGCAAAATCTTGGGTAGTATTTTTGAATGCATCAATTAAATAAATCTCATCTCTTTTAGATGATTCTAAAAATTGATTTGATGGTCGGGTTAGTTCTAGAGAGTGAGTAAGTATAGTTGATAAGTTTTGTGCTCTCCTCATGTACTCATGAATGGCAGTTTCTGCATGCATATAAACTGCTTCTCTGGTTATGTCTGGAGTAACAAACGGGTTACCGTCTCTATCACCGCCAATCCATGAACCAAATTTTATGAAACTAGGAACTTTGATATTATCTGTGTGGTAAACTCTTTTAATAGCCTTCTCCATATCTTTATAGACTTCAGGTATAGACTTGAATAAAGAAGTTCTAAAATAATAAAGACCGTTCTCCACCTCATCTATCACTGTAGGTTTTTTGAGTCTTACTTCGTCTGTTCTCCATAAAATCAAAATTTCTGCTTGAAGCTCCTCAATTAATTCTTCGCGTTTAATTGACTGTCCTTTGTATCTCTGAAGTTCAAGAATAGTATTAAAGATTCTTCTCATAGCTTCGAGTTTACTTCTTCTTTTTGCTTCTGTTGGATGAGCAGTAAATACAGGAGCATAATGAAGAGAATCAATTAATTCTTGAAGCTTACTATTATCTATATTTGAAGCATTGCAGTCTCTTAATGTTTGATCAAAAGATCCCTCCCATGAATCAAAGCCACTCTTTAATCGATCAGTTCTACTGATATGTTGATAAGCTTCCTCAGCTACATTAACTAATGCAAAATATTTAGAGAACGATCTAATTACATTTTTCAATGTCTTGGGATCTAATTTCTCAATATATCTAATTAATTGATCATGTTTATGTTGGTTATTATCTTTTCGAAGATTAATGAACCCTTTTCTAAGCTTTTCAACAGCGATGTAGACATCATGGCCAGCATGTGTTTTTATGATGTTGCCAAGTAATTTACCAAGAGTCTTAACAGCAGATCTTAGTTGTGCATCATTTAACTTATCAAAGGTTTTTAGGAATTCGCTCATAGTTTCTAGATATACACTGCAATAAATGTACCTTATCGACAGCAGAGCTAAAGATACCTTTAAAAAAGGTGATGTACAAGCTTGACAACATTAATTTCCCTTATTTTTTCTCTTATTTTGAAAGAATTTTTTAAGTAGCTTATTTGATCTACCTTCATCATTTATCCTAATTATACTTGGTCTATGATGACAAGATGATGAATTATATATTACCGGCCCATTAAGTACACCCCCACTTTTTTTATCCTCAGCACTAAAAATAATTTTAGATAACCTTGCAAAACTTATTGCTTGAGCACACATTGGGCATGGTTCTAGTGTAATAATCATACTGCATCCGTTTAATCGCTCATTATCTAATCTAGTCATCGCTATTCTTATAGCTAGCATTTCAGCATGATCTATAGATGAGCGGTTTTGTTTCATTTGATTATAACTAGATGAAATAACTTCAAAAGTTGAATCTTTGATTATTACAGCTCCGACTGGAACCTCATCTTGATCATATGCTACTTGGGCTAGATTATAAGCAAGTTCATAAAACAAGTGATATTTTTGATCCATGACATTCTAACTAAATGTTTCTTTGAATTTAATCATTTGCCCCAAAGGTTCAGAAAGTATCTCGTCGTCTTGCATGACACAATTTCCTCTCAGTATAGTATGAGTTACCCAACCTTTGACTTTCAGTCCATCATATGGGGTCCATTTACTTTTTGATCTTTGTTGACTATTTTGAATAACCATTTCCTTATTCATATCTACAATGGTGAAATCTGCATCATAGCCCTCTTTGATTCTTCCTTTATTTAAAATCTTATGAATACGTTCAGGTCCATAACTCCATAAACTAACCAGTTTAGCCAATGTAAGTTTTCCATTATTAACATGGTTAAGCATAATAGGAACTAATGTTTGAACTCCAGGAGTCCCACTTGGAGATTTTGGGTATGTTTGAGATTTTTCATCAAGTGTATGCGGGGCATGATCAGATGCAACAATATCTACGATACCTGAATTTAATGCAGCCCATAATGCATCTTGATGTTTTTTCTCTCGAATAGGAGGATTCTGTTGTGCTAAAGTTCCAAGTTTTTCATAGCACTCAGGAGCATGTAATGTTAGATGATTTGCCAGTAGTTCAACGCTTGCAACATCTTTGTTCTTTGATAGAAACTCCATTTCTTGCTCTGTAGTAATGTGAAGAATATGAACTCTTCTGTTATGTTTACGTGCAAGGCTAACTACACGCATTGTTGCTGATAAACAACTTTCTGGCGAACGCCATTTGCAGTGCATACCAACATCCTGACTATCACCAAGAATGGTATTTTGATTCTGATCCATAATCATCTGATCCTCAGCATGAACAGCTATCACTCGGCGACCGTTTGAAACAACGGATTCGACTTCTTCATCAGTTGCAGTAACTAAATCTCCTGTACTTGCGCCCATAAATATTTTAATACCACAAACACCTTTCAAATTTTCCCAAACACTAAGACTAGAAGAAGTTCTCATTGTACCTCCTAAATAAAAAGCATAATCAGTCCAAGCTCCTTTGCTGGCACGATTTAATTTATCTTCGATGGTCTCTGGTGTAATAGTCAATGGATTCGTATTGGGCATTTCAAATATAGAAGTAACACCTCCTGATGCTGCAGCTAGCATGCCTGATTCTAGAGTTTCTTTTCCTTCAAGTCCTGGTTCCCTGAAATGAACTTGGGAATCGATTACACCTGGAAGAACTGTTAAGTTGGTGCAATCAATCGTTTTCTCAGAATCAAAATTATTATCTGATATAGCTGATATTCTGCCATCCAAAATATAAACATTTGTTGAACATAGTGAGTCGTTAATCATAACCTGTCCATTTTTAAGACATAATGTGTATTTGATATTTGACATATGCTATTTATGCTATCATTTTAATTGTAAGTATGCATAATACGTTTTACATCAATGCAAAAAATAATAGATAATCTGGGAATAACAATATCTTCAGTATGTGCTATACATTGTGTACTTTTACCTGCAATTTTTATAATTGCTCCCTATTCATTTCTAGCAAGTCATGAATTTCATGAAGCTTTAATTTACTTTATTCTTCCATGTGCAGCTATTGCATTTGTTCTAGGTTGTCGCAAACATGGCGATCTTAAAGTTGCGGTTATGGGTACGTTAGGAGTAATATTACTTGCTTCATCATTATTATTTCATGAAATCTTTCATGCAGAAGAACACTCGGAAGAACTAATAACTGTCTTAATCACAATTGCAGGTAGTCTAATGCTTATACTATCTCACCTCAGAAATAGAAAGCTTTGTTTAAAAGAGGAGTTTGCCTGTCACGAATAACTGCTATTGATGATTAATAGGTGTTATGACTGCTTGGAAAGGACCACTGCCAAAACCTACAACTGGAGGATCATTGGTATCTTCAAAAATTGTAGATCCCTCAGTAATACCAAAAGCAATATCAAAAGATTTTAGATTGACACCAACAACTACTGGAGTTCCAAAAGTTTGAAATCCTTCAAGCGAATCAACATCATTTGTGTTGGTAGCAGTATATCCATCAGTATCTACGAGTATACCTTTTATATCGCTGCCAGTATTATTTAAATTCTCAGCCTCAGCTGTCGCTTGCATTCCAGCAGTGCCACCATCTAAATCTAATAGAATTGACCCCCATGTACCTGCAGCTATTGCTGAACTACCACAGGTTGATGATTTACCGTCTGTCTCATTGCCTGTGCCTGACACCGTAGAACAGTGGATACCCTCATCATTACCATCAACTCTGCCTTCTTTGGCTTCATTGAATATTCTTTGTTGTTTAATGTAAAAAATATTATCAATATGCATGTACCCATGAGTGTAGACAGCCGCGGGTGGTTTCGTAAATGTAGCACCAGTGAAATTAACTTTTGTTGAACCAGTTACATCAACTCGAACACCATCTGTTCCTCCATTTAAGACTAGGACACATCCGCCTGCAGTAAGATCAGCTGCGCTGGATGTTGTAGGTTGAGTTGGTGCTGAAGTGCATAAATACATCTTGTACATTCTTATGCCATATGAATCTGGTTGACTTCCGCAACTATCATTGTCAACGGTGGTAACTCCACTTGTAACAGTACAAGTATTTGTCATACCACTAAGTGGTGTGATGATTATTAGGAAAAATATGTATATTAATTTTTTCATACTCAAAATCCGCTAGCTGTTACTACAAACTCACCGCCGCCACGTACAGTGATGATATTGTTTTCTCTCCTTACTTTTTCGTACATTCTATCGCTATTAATTTTGCCATAGTTAAATGCTTGATTAGATATAGTAAATATAGAGGGTCCCATTTTTCTCTCATTACAGCATAGAACATAATTTAATTTAATAAACCCATTGCTACTCATAGTATCATCATCTTGCATACCTACTTCAACAGCAAGTCGTGATGTTGGCTCCATGTACAAACTTATATTCTCACCATCTTTTATATTTAATGTTTCATTATTCCATTGGTAAGCTTTGTAATATAATTTTGCCCAAGGCAAGTATGGAACCTGCATACCTATTTCAGCATCGTAACCTCCAGCTGCAACTTCAGGGACTCCGTCAACATGATGTATTTCAGTTTGTGCATCATAAAAGTTAATATTCACATCGTAGACACTTGATTTCATCTCAAAACCAAGACCAGTTCTAGCATGACCGGTGTTAAATTGATGATCATAAAAAATATTTAATCCATATATTACTGTCATATCACTGTTCATCATTCTATAAACCAGCCCAGCGTTGAGTGTCTCATCATCATCAAATGTTGAATAAGATATTTGCGACAATATTTTGTTAAAGTCGTTACCACCGATTTCAAACAATGAAATTGCTCTAAAGGTAGGTTTGGAATCTTCTCTAGACCTAGTTTCAATTTCAATTAGTCTGAGGCTAGTTAGATTATCTCGGGCCCATGATTCAATAGCAGAATCTCCATAAGAAAATGCCTGATTAATAGCTGATTGTTTAATTTGATCAACAGCCTTACTTGCTTCTCCAGCATAAAGACTAGAAGATATAACAATTACTGCAAGTGCAGATATGTATCTGTTCATTGACACTCCCCCTTTTTACATATTAAGAAGGAATGCACTAAAAGTAAATATTATTTCTCAAGATTATTAATATTTTTCAGGTTATCCAGAGCATGACTGTAGTCTGAATCAAGCTTAATGGCTTGCTCGAACATCGTTTTAGCTTTAATATTATCTTTGGTTGCATAATAAGCAATTCCAAGATTATTATATAATTCTTTAACTTTAATATCTTTATCTAAAGCTTCCTCTAGAATTTGTACACACTTTTTATATTTTGTATTTTTAAGATAATAGTTAGATATATTTATGTAAGGCATTGCATCATTGGAGACTAACTCTAATACTTTCAGATAATGTTCTTCTGCTAAATTAGGATTTACATTATTGTAAATATTTGCAAGATTATTATGAGCAACTGATGACTCTCCATCTAGTGATAAAGCTTTTTTATAGTACTCAATTGCTTTTTCATAGTTTTTTAAATGCGAATACACTACTCCAAGACCGTAAAATGATTGGAAGTTTTTTTTGTCAAGTTTGATTGCCCTTTTATGTTCTTGAATTGCAAATTCTAAGTTATTACTTTGGTAGAGAATATTGCCATAGTTACTATGATAGACAGAAATCTGCGGCTGGAGTTCTATTGCACTCATGATATTGTTTTTTGCCTCATCAAGTTTTCCTTCAACAAGATAAATCAAAGATATCAAATGATAAGCATCACTGTTATTTTTATCATGTGCTATGATTTTTTTATAAATAGATTTTGCATCATCTAATTGATTTCTATTCTGAAGATCTATTGCTTCTCTCATGGCCTGCTCTATTAAAAATTCAGACATGAATATTCTCTTCTAGTTTTTCTTTTACTTTCTTGATTACAGATTTCCAATCACCGGGAGTTTCTTGCCTAAATATAGTAACACTTTTATACCAAGGTGTCGTATTGCGGTGCGTAATCTCCCATCTCCAATTTGGTACACAAGGTAGCATTAAAATTGTATTAACATTTAGTGCCCCTGCTAGGTGTGCGACAAGATGATCGACAGTAATTACCAAATCCAAACTTGAAACAAATCTAGCCAGTTCATCTAGATCAGTGTAATTGAAATGTTTATTGTATAGAGTTGGAAGATTCGCTTTTTCTATCTTTTCATCTAAACAAATTATGTTATGAGTATCATTAAATACATTGCTAAATGTCTCTTCATCAATGCTCTCATCATCATGGGCATTTGATTCCCGACTTGTTTCAATGACAACTCCAATATTTAATTTATCTTTTTCTGAACTTTGAACTTTTTTAGTTTTTGAATCAAGATAAGGATATTCCTGTGGTAGATTATTTGGGTTACATTGAAGCACTTTCATCAAAGATCCTATATGCACGTGGTAATCGTGTTCCGGAATACTGTCTTTTGAAACTACTTCATTTATCCATTTCTGATTTACCATCAATTCCATTGCTGCGTTACTGCATTGTAGTATAATTTTGCAATTATCTTTATTAAGCTCCTTTGCAAACCTAATAAAATGTAATAAATTTTCATCCCCCTCATGTAGTATTAACAATGTCTTATTATCTAGGCTTTGCCCCGTCCACTCTTTCTTCAAATCATCACTCGGTAATTTTGTTAGTTTTTTCCTCCACTCGTATTCTCTCCAACCGTTTTCATAATCACCAACTAATAAGTAACATAGACCTAAGTTAAGATGCGCTTCTGGAAAATCTGGCATAATTTCGATACATTTTTTAAATGACTGGACAGATAAGTCGAATTGTTTTTTTTCTTGGTAGACTAAACCTAGTAACATGTACGCAGCAGCATGATCTGGTGATAGTTCAATAGTTCGATAAAATGAGGCTATTGCATCATTATATTTTTTTAGTTTTCTACATGACTCACCTAAGTAAAAGTGAACTTGTGCCACTTCAGCATTTAAACTAATAGCTTTTTTAAATGCATTGATAGAATTTTTATAATCTTTTGATGCGCTATGTGCACATCCTAGTGTCACATAATATCCAGGATTCTCACTATTGATTTCAATAGACTTATTTACTAATTCTATTGATTGATTAAACTCCTGTTTATAGAGTTTGATTGATGAGAGTATGTGATAAGCATCCGAATTATCTTTTTCTTTTAAAATTTGATTACAAACTGACTCTGCTTCTGAAAATTTATTTTGTCCAAGAAAATTAATAGCCTTATTTAGATCTTGTTCTATATTATCTTTAGAGTCTTCAGTCATAATTATCAAATGAGTATTATCTTATGCATATTTAAATAGCTAATCAAAATAAATATAAAAAAGGAGAGTTTAACCTCTCCTTTTTACTAACAGATTTAAACAGATTTTACGGTGCGTAAGAGAACGGTCCTGATAGACCAACTCTATCTGGTTTAGGACTCCAATTTTGTCCAAAATCAGTATAAGACTGTTTATTTGTTTTGCTCACCTCAACTGGGAAACCAGGATTGATAGCTAATGGGTGATATTCGCACTTAGCAACATTACCATTACCATCTTCTACAGCATCCATATCCCACTCGCCAGCACCTGCGACTTTAAGTGTTTTTTTATTCCCTGAAATATCACACGTGATTGCTGCTTTTTTAACGCCCATTACCTCACCAACAAGACTAGCAATGACTCCTAAGTGGCCGCCATGTTTTCCACCGTAAAGTTCTTCTAGTGCTGTTGCTTGTTCATCTGAAGCATTTTCATCAATATACAATGCAATTTTAAATCCACCTTCAGTTAATTGTGGGCCTGGTGCATGCAACCAGATAGAAACTTTAAGTCCATCAAGTTTTACATCATTAAGATGCCCTTTTTTAATATCCCAAACTAACATTGCTTCACAAAAACCTTCTGTAGGTGTTTGCAAATATAGGCAAGGACACATGATATCGCAATTACAATTTTCTGCGTAATTGCCTTCTAAACTCCAACTCATAATAATCTCCCAGTAATTCTAAAATTATAGTAATACTTTATAAGGCAAAAATATAGCATTAAGAATATATTAGTATTTACTAATATACAAGAAAACAACGCTCGATAGAGTTATGGATTGTATCAATACTGGCGAGAAATTATTTTTTTTGCTAAGTTTGTATTGGGGAGTTCAATGGGTAAAAATCAACTTAAACAATTGTATAAAAACAGCGTGCCTTGTAGAAGCTCATGTCCTGCAGATACTGATATCCCAGGATATCTTGAAGCAATCTACAATAATGATTTTAACGAAGCTTATGACATTAATTTTAATGATAATTTCTTCCCTGAAATTTTAGGGAGAGTATGTTCCAGACCATGCGAGGATAATTGTAGACATGGGCAAAATGAAAATGGAGAATCTGTATCAATATGTTTTTCAAAAAGAGCTGCGGGAAAATATTCCTCATCTAATAAAGTCAAATTAAAAAACAAACAGAAAGGCACAGGAAAGAATATTCTTGTTATTGGCGGTGGAGTTGCTGGACTGGCT
>CACLCV010000012.1 GCA_902605525.1 uncultured Gammaproteobacteria bacterium | reverse complement strand
TAAAGCTTCAGCTTGAAGGTAAAAAAACTATCACAAGTAGAGATTTGTATAATTCAAATCACCCTATTAAAGAAAATCTTATTAGTAATTGCGCTAATATTTCATATAAATCATTATAATTTAAATATTTTATGATGTAGAATTATGACCAGACACATCTATGAAAAAGATAGCAGTATTAGGCGGAGGGCAAGTAGGTTCCTCTTTAGCAAAAATTCTTACCGATGATGGAAATGATATAACCCTTATCGATACTAATCTCTCTGTTATTGAAGATCTTCAAGAAGATAATGATATAAAAACTATTCATGGTAATGCTTCATCACCATCAATTTTAGAACAAGCAGAGGTAAACGATTGCGACATACTAATCGCAACAACGGCAAGCGATGAAGTTAATCTAGTCTCTTGTCACTTAGCAAAGAAAATGTATAACGTCCCTACTGTAATAGCAAGATTACGTAACTCAGAATTCCAAGTAAGTACATCTGGATTTGATTTAGACTTATTTTCCATTGATTCTATAATTAGCCCAAGTCAGTTAGTTACAGATTTCATAAAAAATATAATTGAACACCCAGGTGCATTTCAAGCATATGATTTTGCTGACGGAAAGCTTCAAGTTATAGGAGCTACAGTTTTAAAAGATGGCCCACTGGCCGGTCGAAAGTTATCAGAGTTTAAAAAACATCTACCAAATGTAGACGTAAAAGTAATTGCGCTATATAGAGATAGAAAAATACTACCTGTGAATGGGACTACTGTTATTGAAACAGGTGATGATTTATTTTTCCTTGCAACAGAAGAAAATATGAGATTTATGAGTGAATTAAGTAAAAATCAGTCTCGCATAGAGAATATTATGATTGCAGGAGGAGGGATTGTTGGAATGACATTAGCTGATAAACTTTCACAAAAATTCTCCACTAAAATTGTCGAAAAAGACTTAATCAGATCAGAATATTTATCAGAGTCTTTAGAAGATACAGTTGTTCTAAACGATGATATTTCAGATGAGTCCTTATTAGATAATGAGGGGATTGAAGAAGTAGACTATTTCTGTAGTGTTACAAATGATGATCAGATGAATATTTTATCTGCAAAACTGGCTAAAGATCTAGGAGCAAAAAAATCAATAGCAATCATCAATAAACTCTCATATAGAAAACTTGTATCTAAAGAAATTGATGTTGTTGTCTCTCCTGAAGATGTAACTATTGGCTCTATTTTAGCTTCTGTAAGAACAAGTGATGTCGTTAAAGTCCATTCTCTAGGTTTTGGAGAAGCAGAATTATTAGAAATAATTATTCATGGTGATAATAAAACATCAAAAGTTGTCGGCAAAAAAGTATCAGAATTAGAATTACCATCAGGTTGTAGAATAGGTGCAATCTATAGAGAAGGAAAAGTCATTCTATTAAATGAAGATGTGACCATACAAAGCAATGACCGATTAATTATTTATTTACTTCATAAAAAGGATTTTTCTAAACTTGCGAAACTACTCCAAGTAAGTATTGGCTTTTTCTAAATGAACTATTATCAAATACTTAAAATAACTGGCATTATCCTATTAATTTTTAGTTTTTTCTTACTAATACCACTAATGGCATCTTTTTACTATGCTGTAAGTGTAGACAACTTTCTACAATCTTTTTTGATAGTTTTTTTTTCTGGGCTAATCACATATTTTCCTAATAAAAAAGAAAAATCACAAATTAAAATAAAAGAAGGGTTTCTTATTGTTGCAATTTTTTGGTTTGTATTAAGTATCTTTGGTTCAGTGCCTTTTGTTTTAGATAAACAACTCAATCTTAGCTTTATAGACGCAATTTTTGAATCAACTTCTGGATGGACTACAACAGGTGCCACTGTTATAACAAATATTGAAGAATTGAGTAGACCACTTCTACTTTACCGTCAACTACTCCAGTGGTTAGGAGGTATTGGGATAGTTGTTCTCGTTTTAGCTATATTACCCATCTTAGGCGTAGGAGGAATGTATTTATATAAAGCTGAAACATCGTCACCCATCAAAGACAATAAATTATCTCCGAGAATTAAAGAAACCGCCAAAAGTTTATGGAGTGTTTACCTGATATTAACAATCATATGTATGATATTTTATAAACTCGCAGGCATGAATTTTTTTGATGCTATTGGTCATAGCTTCTCTACAGTGTCTATAGGGGGCTTTTCAACACATAATGAAAGTATAGGATACTACTCAAGTGATTATATAAAAATTATCTGTATGGTATTCATGTTTTTATCAGCATTAAATTTTGTTCTACATTTTTTATTTTATAAAACAAAATCTTTTAATAATTATTTTTCTAATTCTGAAGCTAAAACATTCGTAGTTATAATCATAGGCCTTCTTATTCTAGTGTTCCTTTTTTCAATTGGAGGGAGATTATCATCAATTAATAATATAGATTTAATCTTTCATGTGTTGTCTTTCGTAACTACATCAGGTTTCACTGTATCAGATTATAATATATGGCCTACGTTTATCATTACTCTGATATTTTTATCAAGTTTTATAGGAGCATGTGCAGGATCAGCTGGCGGAGGAATGAAAGTTATAAGAATAACTATTGCTCTAAAGTCGATTAAAAAGCAGCTATTAAAAGTAATACATCCGAAAGCTCAGATATCTATAAAAGTGAATGATAAAAAAGTGGAAGATGTAACTATTGAGACTATTTTGTCATTCATAATTCTATATATTATCATTTTTTTTATATCGTCGTTACTAATTATGATGTCAGGACACGATTTGATCACATCATTTTCAACAACTGCCGCATGCATAAATAATCTTGGCCCAGCTCTTGGAGAAGCTTATGGGAACTATGCAACTCTCAATGATTTTTCTAAATCGTTACTTTCACTGATGATGATTATAGGAAGGCTTGAGATTTATACATTTATTATCTTAATAACTAAATATTTTTGGAAATACTAATTAGATGTCAAAACCTTTTATATCAAAAAATAATCCATTTGGTGAATCAGAAGTTAATGGAGAGGTTTTTGAATACAAATATTTTCATCCAAGATATTGGCTTACATGGGGTTTTCTCGGCCTAAGTTTTCTAGTTGCATATTTACCAAAATACCTAAGAGCTCCTTTTGGTGAACTAATAGGTAAGGTTTTATATAACTTTGGTAAATCAAAAAAACATATCGTTGAGATAAACATGAAGTTAACATTTAACGAGTTAAGTGGAGAAGATCGAGCCAAGTTATCTAAATTATTTTTCAGAAATCTCGGACATATGTACATTAATTTACCTTTACTTTGGTGGAGACGTGATGGAGCGCTACAAAAAATGATTGATAAAAAAGGTTTAAACTTAATAGATAGTCATTTACAGAAAGATCAGAGTATAATTTTATTAGCACCTCACATGTTATCATTGGATTTTGGTGGTCGAGCATTATCTAAGTATGATTTATTAAGTATGTACAAACCTTTTAAAAATCAGCTGTTGAATTGGTTTATTGGTAGATCAAGAAGTAAAGACACTGATA
Source organism: uncultured Gammaproteobacteria bacterium (assembly GCA_902605525.1). GTDB lineage: Bacteria > Pseudomonadota > Gammaproteobacteria > CACLCV01. The sequence goes on along the minus strand of CACLCV010000012.1, from coordinate 20,871 downwards.
AAGTTGTGATTTATCCTCGTGACAAGATTGGTATGAAAACTATAATTAAAAATATGAGAAAACCTAGTGTATTTTATTTGCTTGCAGACGAGGATATAAGTATAGAAGATTCATTGTTTTCTAATTTTTTTGATACTCAAAAAACTGCACTCAAGTCTGTTAGTAAACTTGCAAAAATTACAAAATCTAAAGTTCTGCCATGTACATGCACATATGACATAAAAAAACATATGTATTATTTTCAGGTATTTCCTGAACTTGAAAACTTTCCATCAGATAATCTTCAGGATGATTGTGCTAAGATAAATTCTGTACTAGAAAAACAAATCATGATTAATAAAATGCAATACATGTGGACACTTAGAATTTATAAGAACAGACCTGATGGAAGTGATATTTATAAGATATAACTGTATATGAATTTTTATAATATTAATAAACCTTTTGATACTCATCGAATTAAAGTTAGTGATATCCATGAAATCTATATTGAAGAATACGGAAATAAAAATGGCGTTCCATTAATTTTTTTACATGGAGGCCCAGGAGCCGGAACATCTTCAATTTATCAAAGATATTTCAATCCTGAAAAGTATCACTTAATTATGTTTGACCAAAGAGGCTGTGGGAAGTCCAAGCCTTATGGAGAGGTTTCAGAAAATTCAACTGATCTTTTAATAGCTGACATAAACGCAATCTCAGATTATCTAAGTATTGAAAAGTTTCATATTTATGGTGGTTCTTGGGGATCAACACTAGCATTACTTTATGCTGAAACTTGCCCGGAGAGAGTTATTTCCTTGGTTTTAAGAGGTGTATTTCTGTGTAGAAAAAATGATATCCAATGGTTTTATCAATATGGTGCATCTGAGATTTATCCTGCATATTGGGAAAACTATATCTCTATAGTAGATAACGCTAAATTAGATGATATTCTATCTGAGTATCACAAAATGATATTTTCTGATAATGAAAAACTTGCTAATAAGGCTTGCAAAGAATGGTCATTATGGGAAGGTAGATCTTCTTGTTTATATCCCACTCGTAATGTGGTTGATGCATTTGATGAGTGCTCAGTATCACTTGCTAGAATTGAGTCTCATTTCTTTGTAAATGACTGTTTTATTGAAGAGAATCAAATTATAAAAAATATAGATAAAATTTTAGGCATCCCATGTACAATTGTACATGGTCAGTATGACGTTGTATGTCCTATTAGACAGGCATATGATCTTAATCAGGTCTATCCAAAGTCTAGATTAATAGTTGCTGAGGACGCTGGCCACTCACTTTTAGAGCCTACAATTAGTAGAGAAATATTGAGTATATTTGATGAACTTGTTGTCTAGAATCTTAACATTTTTTCTGATAATTCCATTTATTGTTCATTGCACTCATACATATATTCCAGACAAATCAAGAGAGTCAATGATATATGAACAAAGCTTAAGTGAAATATTTGATGGAAAACATCTTTATATAGATTACAAGTTCGGGAAATATTCAATGTTAGAGATATATAATGAGGAACATAATACTGCAGTATTATTTTTACACGGGAGGGGATTAAGCCCTAATGAACAAAATTTAGCATATCCTGTAAGAGTCGTATTGAGTAATCTTTACAACACATATAGCCTTCAATTGCCAGTATTAAAAAAACAATCTACATATTCAGAATATACAAAAATATTTTATGATTCAGACGAAAGAATATTATCTGCACTTGAACATATATATAAAAATAATAATAAAGTAATAATAATTGCTCATAGCTGTGGTGTTCATATGTTGATGTCATTTATACAAAACAAAAACTTAACTAACAATATAAGTTCGTTAGTTTTAATTGGAAGTGGGGCTGTAGATAAAGGCGAAAAACTTATTTACGAATATCCTTATAGTAAGATAAAAGTCCCAATATTAGATTTATTTGGTGAAAATGATTTCAATTTAGTTTTAAAAAATGCGAATAAAAGAAAGCAACTTATAAAAGAAACAAGTGCTAAATCACAACAGATTAAAATAAAATCCTCAGATCATTATCATACAGATAATAGTGAGAGAGTTATAACTTTTGTAAAGAAATGGCTAAGTAATCAATAATATATTAATATATGACATGAGAAAAATTCAGGAAAGTAGAAAAACTAAGGAAACAGACATTACCCTTTCTTTAAATCTTGATGGCGCAGGTAATAGTAATCTCTCTGCAAATTTACCTTTTTTGGAACACATGCTTGATCAAACTACTCGTTATTCCTCAATAGATCTTGACTTAAATGCAAAAGGTGATCTTGAAATAGATGCTCATCATACTGTAGAAGATATTGGAATTACACTTGGTGCTGCATTCGATAAGGCTCTTGGTGATAAGAAAGGGATTCATAGATTTGGCTATGCTTATATCCCTCTGGATGAAGCTTTGTCACGAGTTGTTATAGATTTTTCAGGTCGACCAGGTCTTATATATAATGTAACCTACCCAAGAGCAAGAGTAGGAGAATTTGATGTTGAACTTTTGAGTGAATTTTTTCATGGCTTTAGTAATCATGCTAAAGCTACTATTCATATTGATAATATTAGAGGAAAGAATGCTCACCATATAGCGGAGACAATATTCAAAGCATTCGGTAAAGCTTTAAAGATGGCCATCTCTTTTGACAAACAAAATATAAATAAGATACCATCGACTAAAGAATTTCTTTGATGAAAAATATTGCTGTTATAGATTATGGGATGAGTAATCTCCATAGTGTTTTAAAATCATTAAAAAAAGTCATTAATAAAAATTATAATCTTTCTATAGCATATTCTTCAAGGGACATTGAAGATGCATCATTACTTGTTCTTCCTGGGCAGGGTGCAGCTAATTCATGTTTAGAAAAACTTGCGTCTGACTTTCCAAATCTTAAAACACATATTATGAATAAGCCTTTTCTGGGAATATGCCTTGGGTTTCAAATTCTTTTTGAAAAATCATTTGAGAATGATGGCGTTGATTGTTTTTCTTTAATAACTGGAGATGTGAAAGATTTTAGAAGCACTATAAAAAAAGATATGAAAGTTCCACATATGGGTTGGAATAAAGTAAACCAAAAATATAATCATATTCTTTGGGAAAACATTCCCGATAAATCTTTTTTTTATTTTGTTCATAGTTATTATGCGAAGGCAACTACTGAAACTAATATACTTTCAGATTCTGATTACGAGATAAATTTTACATCCTCCATTCTTAAAGATAATATTTTTGCTTGCCAATTCCACCCTGAAAAAAGTTCTAAACATGGCTTACAGCTCTTATCAAACTTTATCAACTGGTCAGAAAAATTAACATGATTATATATCCCGCAATTGACATTATAGACAGTAAATGCGTTAGACTTTCAAGGGGAGATTACGCTTCAAAAACAATTTACTCAGATAATCTAAAGGACATTACAAAAAATTGGATTAGAGATGGAACCAAATTCATACATATAGTAGACCTTGATGGAGCTAAGGCTGGTATCCCTACTAATATTGAAAATATTCTTGATATAAGAAAATCATTCCCAAATATTTTCATGCAGGTTGGTGGAGGAATTAGAACTATAGACACTATAGAAAAGTACATTAGTCATGGTGTGGATCGAATTATTCTTGGTACAAAAGTTTTAAAGAATAGAGAATTTATTTTATCTTTGGACAAAAGTATTAGGCAACGTATTGCTATAGATATTGCTGTTAAAGACGGTAAACTTGCTGGCGATGGTTGGGAAAAAACTGAAAGTGAGAATATAAAATCTTTTATTGAATATCTTGAAATCAATGAGATTAAAATGTTTATCATCACTGATATAAGCAAAGATGGAATGATGAAAGGCATAAGTAAAAATTCAATAAATTCTATATTAAATTATATCACTACAAGCGCAATCATATCGGGAGGGGTTACAACTATGGATGATGTAAGAACTATATTATCTATGGATAAATTAAAAATTAATGGAATGATAATAGGCAAAGCACTTTATGAAGATTCTATCAAACTGTCTGAGGCTATTGATGAGTGTAGCTAAAAGAATTATTCCTTGTTTAGATGTCGACAAAGGCAGGGTTGTAAAAGGGACAAACTTTATAGATATCGTGGATGCAGGAGACCCTGTGGAAATTGCTCAAAAATACGATAATGAGGGTGCAGATGAAATAACCTTCCTGGACATTACTGCATCACATGAGGGTCGTAATAATATATTGAGCGTAGTTGAAAGAGTAGCTGATGAAGTATTTATACCTCTGACTGTTGGCGGTGGCGTTAAAAACTTTAATGATGTAAGAGATTTATTATCTGTAGGTGCGGATAAAGTTACAATAAATACTGCTGCTGTGTCTAATCCTGATATGATCGATGATGTAACTGATAAGATTGGGAGACAATGTATAGTTGTAGCTGTGGATGTGAAAAAAATTGATAATAATTATATTGTTTTTACTCATGGCGGGAGAACACAAACTAACCTTAAAGCCTATGATTGGTGTCTTGAATGTCAAAAAAGAGGAGCTGGTGAAATCTTATTGACGAGTATGGACAAAGATGGAACCAAAGATGGATTTGATGTTGAGATACTTAGTAAAATTTCAAATAATGTTACTATACCAGTAATAGCATCTGGTGGAGCTGGGAACTTAGATCATTTATATCAAGCAATTGTTAGAGGAAATGCAGACGCCGTGTTGGCAGCAAGTATTTTTCATTTTGGAGAATATACGATAAGTCAGGCTAAAGAGTACTTGAAAGCCAAAGGTATTTCAGTAAGATAATTTTTTGTGAGGATTGAATGAAAGATATATTAGATAGACTAGACAAAATTATAGAAGAAAGAAAATCTTCAAACCCTAAAGATTCTTATATCGCTTCATTATATAAAAAAGGCAATAATCATATTTGTAATAAAGTGGTTGAAGAAGCTAGTGAGCTCGTAGAAGCTACAAGACAAAGCGAAAATCAAATTATCCATGAATCTGCAGATTTATTATTTCATGTACTTGTTTTATTAGCTTCACATGACATTAAATATGTTAGGATATTAGAGGAATTAGAAAGTAGATTTGGTACTTCTGGTATAGAAGAGAAAAAAAACAGAAAATGATGAGGTAATAAAATGTTAAGCGGAATATCTCCATGGTCAATATTACTTATTTTAATCATAGTTGTTGTATTGTTTGGTACAAAGAAACTTAGAAACGTTGGTGCTGATTTAGGAGCAGCGATGAAGAGTTTCAAAAAGTCCTCAAAAGAAGACTCTACTAGCAATAAAACAATTGACGACGATAATCAAAATAAAAATACTTAACGATGTTTGATATAGGTTTTTGGGAATTATTTTTTTTATTCCTCCTAACACTTTTTGTCTTGGGTCCTGAAAAGCTTCCAGAAGTTGCCTCTTATCTTGGTAAACAGTTCGGTAAAGTACAACGCTACTTTAGTTCAGTAAAGGATCAAATTGACAGCGAGGTAGATAGTACTGACATTAAATCAATATTGAAAGATCAAGAGTTGTCTATATCAGAATTACAAAAAAGAATTAAAGAGACACAATATGAGTCAGAGTCAGACAAATCAGAAAAATCCGATTAAAAATTCATTCGTTCCGCATCTATTAGAGCTTAGGAGTAGGCTTACTAAAATCCTATTATCTGTGTTAGTAATATTTATACTATTAATTCCTTTCTCAGGAGAGATTTATAATATTTTATCTATACCTCTTTTGAATGCTCTTCCTGATGGCAGCGAGATGATTGCAATAGATGTAGCATCACCATTTTTAATTCCCTTTAAGCTAGTTATTTATTTATCCATATTCATTGTAATACCATATATTCTCTATCATCTGTGGTCGTTCATTGCACCTGGCCTGTACGCGCATGAAAAGAAACTTATTTTTCCATTAATATTATCAAGCAGTTTTTTATTTTATCTAGGCGCGTCATTTGCATACTTCATAGTATTTCCTTTAATATTCGTTTTTTTCATTGGTATTGCTCCAACTGATGTTGCTGTCATGACTGACATAGGAAGATATTTAGATTTTGTAATAGCGTTATTTTTTGCATTTGGATTCTCCTTTGAGGTACCAATAGTGACAGTACTATTAATAACATCTGGTATTACAACAAGAGAAAAACTTGCTTTAAAAAGACCATATATCATAGTGGGCGCTTTTACTCTTGGTATGCTACTGACTCCACCTGATGTGATATCACAAATACTTCTTGCTTTGCCTATGTGGCTATTATATGAAATCGGTCTTCACTCCTCAAAATATTTTAAAATAAGAAAATTATCTAATAATGATGAAGAAGTATATAATGATATTGCAAATAAAAAATGAAATCTCAAGGAACTAGAAAAATATGGTTTGTACGCCATGCTCAATCAGAATATAACAAGGAACATCTTTTTACAGGATGGCATGATCCTCAATTAACAGAAAAAGGCATGAGCGCAGCTTTAAATCTTAAGCAAGAATTATCAGATGTCGTATTCGATTATGTATTTAGTTCTCCTTTGCAAAGAGCAATGACTACAGCAATTAGTATCGTAGGTGATTACGTAGACATAACATATGATGATCGTTTGAAAGAAAGAAGTTACGGTGACTGGTCTGGATTAAATAAATCAGATGTTAGAACTAAAATTGGTGATGATGCTTTTTTTTCTGCTAGAAGGGGTTGGAGTACAAGCCCACCTAATGGAGAAAGCTTAAAAGATGTTAGCTTAAGAGTATTGAGCTTTATTGACTCATTACCTAGCAGTGGAAATATATTAGTTGTCTCTCACGGAAATACAATAAGGGCTATTAGCGTTCTGCTTGGCATCAACACTGAAGAAGAGGTATCCTCATATGAAATCAAGACAGGAACTTTTCTACTTTATGAATAAAAAAGCCAGCTTCCTGCTGGCTTCTTTATATACGGAGGAGGTCTGTATATAAGTATATTATCATATTATGATACTTAGTCAATACCAAGTTCACAAGCTATTCTATCCCATACCTTAAGCCTTAACTGTAAAGATGTAATACCGGAATTATATGCAAGCTCATACGCTTCATAGGTATCACAAATCGTATCAAGCAATTTAATAGATAGTGGGCCATGTCTATCTCCATCTATATTTATGTGCCTTTTTAAGTAAGTAAGTAGATTTTTTGTTGAATTATTATATTCAATGCATGCGACTATATAGCTGAACATATTTGGTATAACTTTTTCTCTACCAAGTGTGAAGCTGCCAACAATTTTTGGTAAATTGCCTGATAGTGCAATATCAAGATCAAATTTAATAAAATCCTTAACTTCATCGTATATGCTTAATTCATCAATAAAGTTTTTATCATACTCTTCACTTTTCAATCTTTCAGTTAAAAGATTAATTTGTGAGGCATCAGCATTCATTTTATCCATAGCTAAAAGATAAATTTCAAAGTGAGATATATACCCAATATCATCAATGTCATCACTTTCTTCACACAATACAATTTCATTTATAAAATTAGTCAGTCCATTTTTAGTATTTTGATTCGGCATCCAAGGTATGTCATTGACAGTAATTCCTGATTGAAGTCCCTTAAGCAGACTCATAAATCCCCATACTGAAAATATATGAGACTGCATAAACTGTCTTACTTGATCTGCATTGAGTGTACTTGAAAAAAGCCTATGCGAAGCAAGCGATTGTTTCAGTTCTTCAATTTCTTTTTTATAATTATCAAGACTATCCATATTCTCTGTGGGCCCGGCAGGACTCGAACCTGCGACCAATGGATTATGAGTCCACTGCTCTAACCAACTGAGCTACAGGCCCTAATTCAATTTTTATAAGATCATGTTCTTCTTTTTTCTTATATACTTCTGATGATATTCTTCAGCAATCCAAAAAGTTCCAGCCATGCTTATTAAGGTGACAATATTACCATTAAACTTGTCGTTATTTAAATTTCTTTTAAACGTGTCTGCGATTAAATATTGATCTTCATCTAGACAAAAAATCTCAGATCTATATTGCGTCCCGATATCAGGGCCTTGACGATTTAAAGTTGTTGGATCATGTATCTCAAAAAAAAGTTTTAATAAGCTTTCATAGGAAATAGCCTGACTATCAAACTTTACTCGAACTGCTTCTGCATGTTCTGTGTTACCAATACAAACATCCTGATAATTTGGGTTTTTTGTTACACCACCTATATAACCAACCTCTGTATTTAATACTCCAGGTTGTGATAAGAATTTTTCTTCGATACCCCAAAAACATCCTGCAGCAAAAATTGCAAGATTAGTCATTATCTAAAAAACTTTTAAGATTCTGTGCACGTGATGGGTGTCTCAGTTTTCTTAGAGCTTTTGCCTCTATTTGCCTTATCCTCTCTCTTGTGACATCAAACTGTTTACCAACTTCCTCTAGTGTATGGTCAGTATTCATATCAATACCGAACCGCATTCTTAAAACTTTAGCTTCCCTTGGAGTGAGACTAGATAAAATATCACGTGTTGAATCTGATAAACCATCATTGATAGTCTGATCTAAAGGTTTTTCGGCATTTTCATCTTCTATAAAGTCACCTAGATGTGAATCTTCATCATCACCCACTGGTGATTCCATAGATATAGGTTCTTTCGCTATCTTTAGCACCCTTCGAACCTTTTCTTCAGTCATATCCATATGTTCAGCTAGTTCCTCAGGCGAGGCTTCTTTACCATTTTCTTGGAGAAGCTTTCTTTGTATTCTATTCAGTTTATTAATTGTTTCGATCATATGAACTGGTATTCGGATAGTCCTCGCTTGATCGGCAATCGACCTCGTAATAGCTTGTCTAATCCACCAAGTTGCGTACGTTGAAAATTTATATCCTCTTCTATACTCAAATTTATCCACAGCTTTCATTAATCCTATATTACCCTCTTGAATTAGATCTAAGAATTGTAATCCACGATTAGTATATTTCTTAGCTATTGATATTACCAAACGTAAATTCGCTTCAACCATTTCTCTTTTGGCGTTTCTCTCTTTAATCTCTCCAGTTCTTCTAGCTTTATTGATAACTTTAATTTCTTGAATACTAATTCTCTGCCCAGACTCGATAAGCGTTAGCTTTTTATTAATTTTACTAAATTCTTTCGAAAAAAGTGCCTCATCAGTACCTGGTTTGAGGTGATTATTCTTAATCTCTTCTAGGATATTTATATCTGTCTCATGATTTTTAAAAAGTTTAACAAATTCTTTTTTAGAAAGTGACGTTTGTTTAAGACAAAGTGAAAACATATCTTTTTCATATTTCACAATATTATTAGAAATATCTTGGATTTTAGCTATAAGCTTCTCAATAAAAAGGCTAGTAAATTTGAAATTTGAAATTTCGTCTTTTATTTTATCAAATATTTTTTCTGCTTTTATCTGATCTTTCTGAGATTTATATTTATCGAAATATTCCTTTATGGTTAAAACTTTCTGAGATACAAGCTCTTTATCAGGTGAATTATCAATTATTTCTTCTTCCTCCTCCGACTCGTCTATCTCATCAGATTTGTCTGATGCCACAGGAGCCTCAGGTATCTTCTCTGTTTTGAATCCTTCGTTAGAATTTTCTTTAACATCCAGAATATAATCAGAGATTTGTGCCTCTAACTCTTCCTCTTCTTTAAATAACTTTAAGAAATAGCTGACTGATAATGGAAATCTTTGAATTGCTTGGTAAATTAATTTTTGCCCTTCTTCAATTTTCTTGGCAATAACTATCTCACCTGCTCTATTTAGAAGTTCAACAGTACCCATTTCTCGCATGTACATTCTTACAGGATCTGATGTTCTTCCAAATTCTTCATCAAGATTAGATAATACTTCTACAGCTTCTTGTTCAGTGATTTCATTATCATCATCATCTGTTACCTCCTCATCTCCAATAACGACTTCTGTTTGTATATCTTTATTGCTTTCTACAACCTTAATTTTTAAATCCGTGATTAATTTAATGATTCCATCTATTTGATCAGCATCATATAAATTAGTAGGCAAAAGATCATTTATCTCTCCAATCGTGAGGAATCCTTGTGATCTTCCTTTTTCAATGAGTTCTTTAATTTCTTTTTGTTTGGTTTTAGATAAATTATTGCTTGGCATAGATATATTCTTCTTTGGAAGTGAGGTATTATATCACTAATAATATTTTAATTAACACAAAAAAACCTGATTTCCAGTTAATATTGGGGTCAAGTTCAGATTTTTCAAGATAACTCATGGCTGAAATCTATACACCTAACTGTGACTTTGACATGAAAGCTCATGATTTTGAGCTTTTGGGTGTTGATGATCGATTTCATACACTTGATTCATGTCGAGGGGAAAAAGCGACTCTCATTATGTTTATCTGTAATCATTGCCCATATGTTCAATCTATCATTGATCAACTTGCTACTGAAGTAAGTGTTATGCAGAAAAAACGCATCGGATGCGTTGCCATTAATTCTAATGATTATGATGCATATCCGGATGATTCATTTGAAAACATGCAGAAGGTCTCTAAAAGATTTGGTTTTAGCTTTCCATACCTCATAGATGATAAGCAAAATATTGCAAAAAAATATAAATCTGTTTGTACGCCAGATTTCTTTGGATTTAATAGTAATCTAGAGTTACAGTATCGGGGAAGATTTGATGATAGAAAAATGTCGAAACAAATGTCAGCTAATTCGAGTGACTTATTCAAAGGCATGATAGAAATAGCTAGAACTGGGAAGGGACCTGTAAACCAAATTCCGAGTGTTGGGTGCTCAATTAAATGGAGGCAAGGTGAATAATCGTATTTTAGCGAATGCTATAAGGTTCCTGAGTATTGATGCAGTTAATAAGGCAAATTCTGGACACCCAGGAGCACCGATGGGTATGGCTGATATTGCCACAGTTTTATGGAGAGAGTTTCTAAAGCATAATCCAAAAAATCCTAATTGGTTCAACAGAGATAGATTTGTTCTGTCAAACGGACATGGTTCAATGCTGCTATATTCCCTTTTACATCTAAGCGGTTATAAATTATCGATAAATGATATAAAAAAATTTAGACAATTAAATTCATTAACACCAGGACATCCAGAGTGTGATATCACGCCAGGTGTAGAGACAACAACTGGACCTCTTGGGCAGGGACTTGCCAATGGTGTCGGAATGGCTCTGGCAGAAAAAAATTTAGCTGCTGAATACAATAAACCTGGTAACACCATTATTGATCACAATACATACGTTTTTGCGGGTGATGGGTGTTTAATGGAGGGAGTTTCTCACGAAGCATGCTCACTAGCAGGGACAATGAAACTTAATAAACTAATAGTCTTTTATGACATGAACAGTATTTCCATAGACGGAAATGTCAATGGTTGGTTTACCGAAGATATCCCATCCAGATTTAAGAGTTATGGCTGGAATGTTGTAAAAAATATTAATGGCCATGACTTTGTAAGCATTAGACAAGCTATAAAAAATGCAAAGAGCCAAATTACTAAGCCGACCATAATATGCTGCAAGACAGTCATAGGTTATGGATCCCCAAAATATCAAGGAACAAGTGCTGCACACGGAGCACCAATTGGAAAAGATGAGGCAGAAGTAGTAAGAAAAAGATTAGGTTGGAAGTACAAGCCTTTCAATATACCAAAAGAAATTTATACGAGTTGGGATGGATGTACAAAAGGTAAAAAAAGCGAGGATCAATGGAACAAGAAGATACAAAAATATAAAAAATTATATAAAAAGGAATATAACGAACTAAATAGAAGGATAAAAAATAAATTATCAGCTATTGCAATAAATAATTTAAATAAATTTATTTTAAAAACTCATAAACCAATGGCAACTAGGAAATCTTCACAAGTGGTGATGTCTGTATTTGGTAAATATATGCCAGAACTTATTGGTGGCTCAGCAGATCTTAAAGGATCAAATTTATCATATTATGATGACATGAAAGTTTTTTCACCAAACAATCCTTCTGGTAAATACGTTAATTATGGAGTGAGAGAATTTGGAATGTCTGCAATTTCAAATGGCATATACTTACATGGTGCAATGAGACCCTTTGCTAGTACGTTCTTAATATTTTCTGAATATGCAAAAAACGCGATAAGAATGTCTGCGCTCATGAAACTGCCTATAGTTTATATTTTTACACATGATTCAATTGGTCTTGGTGAAGATGGGCCGACACATCAGGCAGTTGAACAGATATCATCACTTAGACTTATCCCAGATTTGGACGTTTGGAGACCAGCAGACACACAAGAAACAGCAGTTGCTTGGAAGCATGCACTCTTATCACAAGAAACACCATCAGCTCTCGCCTTGACAAGGCAAACTCTTAAAGAACTGCCAAAATCAAATATACAAAATGAGAATATTAATAAAGGAGGTTACATAGTTTTTGGATCAAGTAATAAGCCAGACGGTATTATAATTGCATCTGGTTCTGAGGTATCTATTGCACTTCAGGCTGCGACGGAACTTAAAGACAAAGATTTGGATATTCGTGTTATCTCGATGCCATGCCAAGAGGTTTACGAGAGGCAAAGCGTAGCTTATAAAAATAAATGTATTCCTAAAGATTTTGATAACATACTTGCTGTTGAATCTGGTAAAGGTCAGAGTTGGTTTAAATATATAGGCAAGGAAGGCTCAATGATAACTATGGAATCTTTCGGATTATCTGGCACTGGTAATGATGTTATGAGATACTTCGGCTTCACTGTTAGTAACATAAAAAAACAAATACAAAAATTAATTAATAGAAAAAATAGGTGAGCATATGACAATAAGAGTAGCTATAAATGGATTTGGAAGAATTGGTAGAAATATATTGAGAGCTAAATATGAAAATAGTACATATGAAGATATTCAAATCGTAGCCATAAATGATTTAGGTGATAGTAGTATAAACGCACACTTATTAATACATGATACTGTTCACGGCAAATTCAATACTCCCGTTGATGTTAATGGGGATAAAATTATAATAAATAATCAAGATGAAATTCTTGTTACATCTGAGAGAAACCCTGAAAATTTACCATGGAGCAAACTAAATGTTGATGTAGTTTACGAATGCACAGGAATATTTGTATCAAAAGAAAAAGCCAGTGGACATATAAAAGCAGGAGCCAGCAAAGTTATTATATCTGCCCCAGGAAAGGAGGTTGATAACACGGTTGTCTTCGGTGTAAATCATGAGACATTGACTGGCAAGCATGAAGTCATTTCAAATGCATCCTGTACGACAAACTGTCTTGCTACAGTGATTAAGAATATACATAAGAATTTAGAAATAACATGTGGCTTAATGACAACAATCCACTCATATACTAATGATCAAGTCTTGACAGATGTCTATCATACAGATTTAAGACGAGCACGCTCAGCTACACAATCTATGATACCAACAAACACTGGGGCCGCCGCTGCAGTTGGATTAGTTATGCCAGATTTAAATGGCAAGTTAGATGGTTTTGCAATTCGTGTACCAACGACAAATGTTTCTGTTGTCGATTTATGTTTTAATACAAGTAAATCTTCATCTGTAGATGAACTTAATAATCTTGTATTGCAATCATCTGAAGGTGATATGAAAAATATTGTTGGCTATAATAAACTTCCTTTAGTTTCTATTGATTTTAATCATTCATCATATTCATCTGTATTTGATGAAAGTTTAACAAGAGCATCCGATGACAAGTTATACAAAATTTGTGCTTGGTATGATAACGAATGGGGATTTTCTAATCGAATGTTAGATGTGACGATGCATTGGGTTAGTTAAGTGACACTGGACAGTATTGTATCAAAAAGAATTCTAGTAAGATTTGACTTCAATGTTCCAATGAATAATCGAAATATTGTTAATGATTTCAGAATTAAGCAGTCACTGGAAACTATACAAAAACTAATAGCAAATAAAAATAAGATTATCATTGTCTCACATTTAGGAAGGCCAACAGAAGGTGTCTACGAAGAATCTCTCTCACTTAAGCCGATATGCAAATATTTATCAGCACTTTTAGAAAGGGATATTAAATTTTTTAATTCTTATAGAGATAATATAAATTTTGAGGATTATGAAATTGCTATGCTCGAAAATGTGAGATTTAATACAGGTGAGAAATCCTCTAATTCTGATTTATCAAAAGCATATGCTTCATTAGCAGATTATTTTGTTTTTGACGCTTTTGGTGTAGCACACAGGAAAGAAAGCAGCACATTTGGCGTGAGTGAATATCTCAAAACTTATCCTGGTTTAAATATTAGTAATGAGATTCATACAATAAACCAGCTTATAAACGAAGACTCTAGGCCTATGACTATAATTATTTCAGGCGCTAAAGTATCAACTAAACTCATTGTGATACAAAAGCTATTAGCAAAATGTGACTTCATGATTCTTGGAGGAGGAATTTTAAATACGTTTTTAAAAGCAAAAGGTAACGAAATTGGCAACTCTCTTTATGAAGAAGATCTTGTCAATGAAGCAAAAAATATATTAAGCTCTGACTTCTCATCCAAGATTATATTTCCTATTGACCTGTCCTGTGAGTCAGAATCAAAACCTAAGAATATAGATGTTAGTAATATAAGTGAGAACGATATTATTTTTGATGTGGGAGAAAAAAGCCTCGAACATATTAAATCAATAATTAATAAATCAGCTGCTATTTTTTGGAATGGACCTCTCGGATATGTTGAAAAAGAGCCCTTTGATAGAGGAACTATAGAGTTAGCAAAAATAATTGCTGAGCATAATTGTTTTTCTATTATAGGTGGTGGTGATACACTACCTATCATTGAAAATTTAAATTTACAAAGCCAATTTAGCTGTCTATCCACAGGAGGAGGATCCCTTCTTACATACTTAGAAGGAGGCGATTTACCCATATTGGATAAATTGGATTTATAACATATGAAAAAAAGAACAAAAATTATTGCGACTCTAGGACCATCATCCTCAACTGGCGCTAAGATAGAGAAAATGATGCTCGCAGGTACAGATGTTTTTAGGATTAACCTCTCTCATACTAAAATTGAAGATACAAAAACATTAATAGATTTGGTTAGAAGCAAAGAAAAAAAATTTAGGAGGCCTGTTGCTGTAATGTTAGATCTTCAAGGCCAAAAAATAAGGATAAAAGGATTTTCAAAAAAAACACACATAACATTAAAGACAGGAGATAATTTTATTATCAATCGGGATCTTAATGAAAACGGAAGCCAAAAACAAGTTGGAGTTACATATAAAGATTTATACAAAAACGTTAATGAGGGTGATGAGTTACTTCTAAGTGATGCTTTAATTAAACTGAAAGTTAATAAAGTGCAGTCTAAAAAGATATATACAACCGTAGAGCGTGGAGGTAAATTAAAACCTCACCAAGGATTAAATAAAAAAGGTGGTGGTTTATCATTATCAGGAATTACTGCTAAAGATAAATCTGACCTAAGAAATTCATTATCTTATGAATATGATTATATAGCTGTCTCTTTTGTAAAAGATGAAAAAGACATTCTAGCAATCAAAAATATTATTAAGAATAAAGATATTAGAGTAATTGCAAAAATTGAGAGAAATGAAGCTCTTAAAAATATAGATAAAATAACTAAAGCTTCAGATGGCCTATTAGTTGCTCGTGGTGATCTTGGTGTTGAAATTGGAATAGAACAGCTGCCTGCTGCACAAAGGTTTTTAATACGAAAAGCTATATCTTTCGACAAACTAGCAATAGTCGCGACTCAAATGATGGAATCTATGATCACAAATAGAGTACCAACAAGAGCTGAGGTATTTGATGTTGCCAATGCTGTTACATCGGGTGTTGATGCAATTATGTTTTCAGCAGAAACAGCAATAGGTAAGTATCCATCTGATGTAATTAGTGAGGCCAGTAGAATTTGCGCTGAATCAGAAGGAGCCTACATCAGACCACTATCAGTTGATAGAGTTGTACCTAAGACACTTCCCGTTGAGCAAGTCATTGCTTTATCAGCTGTTTACAGCGCTAAATTAACTAAAGTTATTGCAATTGCCGCACTTACAGAAACTGGTTCTACAGCGCTATGGATGTCTAGAGTACAATCAAAAATTCCCATCTACGCTATGACCCAAAATGTGAATACAGCAAGAAGAATATGTTTATATAAAGGTGTTCAGTCTATAAAGCTTGATAGATTAGAGGAAAATCATGCTCAAGCTAATATGCAAGTGATAAGACTTATGAAAAAGATTGGAACCGTTAAAAAAGGCGATCTAGTTATCATAACTAAAGGAGATCTTTTGGGAACTAGCGGAGGCACGAACGCAATGAAGGTTGTAGAAGTCGGCAATATGTTAGAAATTAACGAATAGGAGAAAATATAATGGATAAAAATATTCTTGAAGATACTGCAAAAAAAATGATGTCCCAACCAAAAGGTATTTTAGCAATGGATGAAAGCAGCCCAACGATCGCTAAACGTTTAGCATCAATAAATACTGAAAATAACGAGATTAATAGAAGAAGATATAGAGAACTCATTGTTACTGCGCCGAATCTTTCTAGTTACATAAGTGGAGCAATATTATTTGAAGAAACATTTGAGCAAAAAATGTCAGATGGGACTCTTTTTAGGGATTATCTTAAGTCGATAGGAGTACTTCCAGGCATTAAAGTGGATAAAGGAGCAAAGGATTTTTCATGTCATCCTAATGAAAAAATTACCGAAGGTCTGGATGGTTTAAGAGAGCGATTAGCTGGTTATTATGCTAACGGAGCAAAGTTCTGCAAATGGAGAGCAGTTATAACTATCGATCAAGATATTCCATCTGAAGCTTGCATCGAATCAAATATGAATGCACTAGCTAGATATGCCTCTTTATGTCAGGAGAACAATTTAGTACCAATAGTGGAACCAGAAGTTCTCATAAATGGATCTCATACTATAGAGAAATGCGACACAGTAACTAGAAAATCACTTGAGTCCTTATTTAAAAATCTTGATATGTTAAATGTCTATCTTCCAGGAACTGTACTTAAGCCAAGCATGGTAATTTCAGGACAAGATAACAGCTCTAGAGCCGACAACATCACCGTCGCTAATATGACAGTTGAATGTCTATCCGATTGTGTTCCAGATACTACTTCTGGGATTGCATTTTTGTCAGGTGGTCAAAGTGATACAGAGGCTGAAGAGCATTTGAACATCATGAATAAAAAAAATAACCTGCCATGGAGAGTGACTTTCTCATATGCAAGGGCAATTCAAGCCGCAGCACTTGCAGCTTGGCAAGGAGATGATGCAAATTTAGCTGATGCACAAAAGATTCTCATAGATCGTGCTAGTAGATGTTCAAAAGCATCTATGGGCGAATTATAGAAATTTGCTAATTTTATCTTGGATAGTTTTAATATCAGTTGACTTAGTATAGTTGATCATAGGAATGCTTGTATATTTTGTAATTTCTTTGAAATTATCCATGTTGTTTTTATTTTGTGTATTTAAAATAAGCAAGTCTAATCTTGCTTTGTATTTCTCAAAGGCCAGTATGTTTGATAGAGCTCCGCTAATGCATCCCAACTCATCTTTAATAACTAAAATATTAAATGATCTAATCGTCCTCATAAGATCTATATTTAAACCATCTAGGGCAAGAGGAGAAAAAGCGCCACCTGCACCCTCTACTAATACAGGAGCATTTTTTGATATCATTTTGAGCTTTTCATAATAATCTTTTATGAATATCTTTTTTTTTGCTTTTTTAATAGCCAGATACGGGGAGACTGGCGGAATGAATCTGTATGGATTTAGCTCGTCTAAACCTATAACTTTATTTAGCATGTTATAATATTTTGTGGAATCTTTAGGAATTAGTACGCCCTTCTTTTTTACACAACCAGTTTCAATTGGCTTAAATGCTAGACAGCGGTATGTTTTATTTAAACCTTTTATTAGTTTTGTTCCTATAAAGGTTTTACCAACATCTGTATTGGTGCCAGTTATAAAAATATATTTAGGCATTAATAATCATATTGTAGACTTTTTGATATCTAGTAATAAGAGTATTTTTTATTTTCTCTGGAATATTTATTTGGGTGTCTTGCCAGCCTATTTCTCTTAAATAGTCTCTAAAAAACTGTTTATCAAAAAAATCTACATCTTTGTTATTTATGTCCTGTTCTAGGCAATATCTTGAACAATCAGGTGTAAAAATCTCGTCGATTAATATGATATTATTTTTATCATCATAGCCAAACTCAA
Source organism: uncultured Gammaproteobacteria bacterium (assembly GCA_902605525.1). Lineage (GTDB taxonomy): Bacteria > Pseudomonadota > Gammaproteobacteria > CACLCV01. Next base: position 2,567 of record CACLCV010000012.1, on the reverse strand, counting down.
ATTTTGTATCTATCAGACAAAGACCTTTTGATAGCGCATATTCATGTGCAAAGTTATAGAGCTCTATACTTTTTTTGTTTATGTAGATCGCCTCATCATTACCGATTAGTTCTTTCATTTGAGTAAATGTTATATTTTCATCTTTATCACCCACTTTAGCTTTGGTCGATGGAGTAAAAATCGGAGCATCAAATCTATCATTTAACTTGAGTCCAGGCTTTATACTAATGTCTGATACTTTCCCATTTTTGAGATATTCGGAATATGCAGAGCCAGATAAATAACCACGAACAATTGATTCTATTCTAATAGGACGACATTTTTTTACAAGCATGCAAGATTCATGAGATTTAGGGATTAAGTCTTGCAGATCACTATCATCCAACAAGTGATTTTTGATAATATGCTGAGTCTTGTTAAACCAAAACTTCGTAATTTTCGTTAGCAATGATCCTTTCGTAGTAACTTCATCATCAAACACAAAATCAAAAGCAGATATCTTATCTGATGTTTTAATGAGAAGTTTATCTTGAGAGTAATTAAATACTTGTCTGATCTTCCCAGAGAATAGCGGACTATTCTCTAGAAAATAAGTATCATTTTGATTCATTAATTATTTAAGCTCATTAATATATTTGGTAAACCTATCTTTATTTGTGGCAAACTTTTTCTCAGCATCAGCAGCATATTCACTTGCAGCAGATAAATTGGTTGTGTTATCACCAACAGAAACTATCCCAACCATACCTAAAATATAATGGGGAGTGCACTTATAGCCATAGACACCCTCTTTAGTGAAAGTAATTTTAAGTTCTTCATTAATTTTGCCATCCCACTGAAGTGAACTGTCAGGACTCATTTCATTAATCGAGGCAGTATTATGCCCGGGGTTAGTAGCTTTCCATGTAACTGTATCACCAGGGTTTATCTGAAGTACAGCAGGCTTAAAAACCATCATTTGACCATTAGACGAGCTTAGCATCTCTACAGTATGATCAGCAGAAAATGCTGGTACACTAATAATAAATATCATTAGTATGAGTAACTTTCTTGTTATTTCCATGATTTCTCCTTTTAAATTCCTTATAAGTTTTGTAGAAGTATCTTATCATAAAAAAATTATTTTAATTAAGCTAATGAATGACTTATACTGACCTCACCACCACTACATAAAATGAAAGATTATAAAATAGCTCCATCAATTCTATCTGCAGACTTTGCTAATCTTGGTAAAGATGTTTCAGACGTTGTAGAAGCGGGAGCAGATTTTATACATTTTGATGTGATGGACAACCATTATGTGCCTAATTTAACGATAGGCCCTCTAGTATGTGAAGCTCTTCGTAATTATGGAATAAAGTCGATCATCGATGTTCATTTAATGATTAGTCCAGTTGATGAAATAATACCGGATTTTGCGAAAGCTGGAGCTAATTACATCACATTTCATCCAGAAGCATCCAAACATGTAGACAGAACAATTAAGTTGATAAAAGACAATGGATGCATGCCTGGCATAGTTCTTAATCCAGCTACTAATGTATCTATTCTGGAATATTGTCTTGATCAGATAGATATGGTTCTGCTTATGTCGGTAAACCCTGGTTTTGCAGGACAAAAATTCATAGAGTCAACATATGAAAAAATCATTGAAGTTAAAGAAATGATCGATGCAGTTAATCCAAATATTAGATTAGAAGTGGATGGCGGCATTAATCTAGACAATATAGGTAAAGTTGCAGAGTGTGGCGCAAACACATTTGTAGCAGGGTCAGCAATCTTTAATTCAGATAATTATAAAAAAACTATTTCTCAAATGAGAGAAGTTATTTCTAAATCATAGTAAAGATAAATGGACTTTACTGAGTTTTCAAATAAGGCCAAAGATGGTTTTAATTTGATACCTTTGATCAAAGAACTTGATTCAATTAAGAAAGAAGCTATTGATATTTATGGTGACCATTTTGATCAAAAAAAGTCATTTTTCTTTGAATCTTTAGAAGGAGATAAAAATTGGAGCCGATATACAATAATAGGATGTTCCTCCGGAGACTACCTAGAAGTATTTGGTAATAAGATAAAAAAATATAGTAACTTTTTAGAAGAAAGTGAGTATCATGATGACAATCCTATAAATTGGATAGAAAACTTTTTTTCCTCTTATAAGGTATTTATTCCAAAAACCTTGCCTTCTTTTTGTGGGGGCCTTGTGGGACATTTTTCGTTTGAATCTGTTTGTTACTTTGAAGAGAGCGTAATAAGAAGAGACCAAAAAAATGATATTAATGCACCTGATATATCATTAATCATCTGTAAAGAATTCATTGTATTTGACAAAGTTAATAATAAGATATTTATAGTTGTTTTTTCAAATAACACATCAGAAGGATATAAGGAAAGTACAAAAAAACTCAATGAATATGAATCATTACTCAACAAAAGATCAGATAAAGCGAACGATCTAAATATTACATATGAAATGAATTTAAAGTATGACTTTGAAAGAAAAGATTTCTTATCTTCGGTAAATAAGATTAAAGAATATATTAATCAAGGAGATGTGATGC
>CACLCV010000011.1 GCA_902605525.1 uncultured Gammaproteobacteria bacterium | reverse complement strand
AGGATCTAAAAATACTTTTATTAAAAAAGAAATACTTAAAAGAACTGGACTAACAGAGACAGTATCTATACCTGGTAATTTTAATTATAAAAATTTAGAATCTTCTGCATTTGCATGGCTTGCTATGAAGAGAGATCAAGGAAAATCAATTCCAAAAGCTTATTTGACAGGGGCTAGATGTAGTAGAAAACTTGGAACTATCTACCGCTAATATCTGTGTAGTCGCGGTCATCAGATCCAACATAATTTTGAGTAGGTCTAAAGATTTTATTGTCTTGGATTTGTTCTATCCAGTGAGAAAGCCATCCTGACACGCGTGACATCGCAAAAATAGGAGTAAAGATATCTGTTGGGATATCCATTTCTTTGTACAAAATTCCAGAATAGAAATCTACATTAGGATATACACCTTTGTGTGCTAATTTTTCTTCGCAAGCTTTTTCCAGCTCTATCGCTTTTTCGAAGATATCAGTAACCCCCCCTTCTCTCTCATTAAAAAGTTCTTGAACCATGTCTGTTAAGATATTTGCCCTTGGGTCTTTTACTGAATACTCTCTATGTCCCATACCCCAGACAACATTCTTAGCTTTAAGGGTATCATCAAGCCATGGTCTGATATCATCTTTGCTATCAATCTTAGAAAGCATCGATACTACTTTTTCATTAGCACCACCATGAAGTGGACCTGACAATGAACCAATTGCTGAAGCAACCACTTGTGATGCATTTGCTAAGGTAGATGAGGTTACCATAGCCGTGAAAGTTGATGCATTAATAGTATGCTCTCCATGAAGCACTAATGTAGCATCCATAATTCTTGTCATAAGAGGTGTGATCTTCTCAGCGCCTAACATAAGTAAAAAGTTTTCTGCGTACGTTGATTCTGAGTTAGAAGAAATAGGATCTTGATCACTCCTTATTCTGTGCCACGCAGCAACTATAGAACCTAATGCGCCAATTAAAGCTGCAGAGGTATTCATAAAATAATCTTTATTATATTTTTTTCCTTTGACCATTTCTGGACTAACTTCAAGATTGTAGAACGTACCAAGTGATGAGACTGCCATTTGAAGGACATCCATAGGTTTTGTTTCTTTGGGTAGTGATTTTAAGATATTGATTAAGTCAGTCGGTAGTTCTCTGTATTCTGCAACTTTAGTTGTGAATTCTTCTAGCTCAGCCTTTGTAGGCAGCTCACCGAATAAAAGTAGGTATGAAGTTTCTTCGAATGTACTTTTTTTTGCAAGTTCTTCTATTGAATAACCTCTATAGCTTAGTATTCCTTTTTCACCATTAATATTTGATACGGATGATTCAGTAGCGATTATGCCAACTAGCCCTGGGCTATATAAGTGCGTGCTTGAGTCTGTCATTTATATTTCTATGTTGAGAAGGAAGAGCCACAACCACATGTAGTTTTAGCATTTGGATTTTTTATTACAAATTGAGCACCTTCAAGACCCTCTTGATAATCAATTTCAGCGCCTCTTAGATACTGAATGCTCATTGGATCTACAAGAAGCTTAACGCCACACTTCGCTATCTCAGCATCGCCGTCTTGTATCTTCTCATCGAACGTGAATCCGTATTGAAAACCTGAACAACCTCCGCCAGTAATAAATACTCTCAGATTAAGATCAGGATTTTTTTCTTCTTCGATTAATTTTTTAACCTTTTCGGCAGCACTTTCTGTAAAGATAAGCGGCTGTATATCCTGAATTGTTGTAGTAGTATTTTCCATTTCTATGCCTCTGCAGTGGCTACATTATAACAAAAAAGTTGGAAATAACAATTTATGCTAGAGTAACTTCTCGTTTGATTCGTTCTTGTCAATGCTCTCTAATGGAGTGGATGACTTGTTTTCTAACTTTTGAGGTTCTTTGCCCTTATTTCTAATAAGGTTACCATTAATTGTAGCTCCACCCTGTACGTCCAATATGTCGTAGTAGACATTTCCTGAGATAAAAGCAGAATTTTCAATCTTAATTTCTTTCTTGCCAGATACGTTACCAACTACTTCGCCTTCTATCATGACGTCACTTCCATAAACATCACCTTCAACGATTCCAGTTTTTTTTATGACAAGAGAAGCGCTTGTGCAGTTTTCTGCAATCTTAAGTGTACCAATAATTTTTCCATGAACTTCAATAGTTTTCTCAAATGTTACATCGCCTTCGATAACACAATTCTCTCCAATCACTGTAGAGTTTTTATTGCCAGTTGCCGTAGTAGCTGTAATTTTATCAAAAATGCTCATAGGATAATTAGTCTAACTTGTAAAGTCGGTATATTACAATAAGAATTTTAGGCTATTTTACTTAAGCCCCTGCGTTTCATTGAGGTTGAACATGATATTCATATTTTGAATGGCTTGCCCAGAGGCCCCTTTAATCAAATTATCAATGGCGCTCATGATTACAAGATTAGATGCTTCATTTTTATCAGAGGATTCAAATAATGAAATGATGCAATTATTTGTTTTATCTACTTGGGATAGCTTAGGATAAGTTTGATCTAAGATTCTTAAAAATTCACTATCTTGGTAATAATCATTATATATATCAAATAACTGTTTGAGGTCTAAATTTGGCAAAGTTACATAATGAGTAGAATAGATACCCCTTTCTATAGAGCTTAAGTGAGGGACAAAAAGTAAATCAATATCTTTATTTATATCGTTTATTTGAGCGAGCATCTCTGGGTAGTGTCTATGTTTAGCAATGGCATAAGCTTGATAGTTATCCGCACCGGGAGAAAATAGTTTTTCGGGATTCAAATTTCTTCCTGCACCTGAAATACCTGATGTTGAATTAATGATAATTCTTTGTTGTTTAATTAAACTTAAAATAGGTAAAAGACTTAAGAGTGATGCAGTTGGATAGCATCCAGGATTAGCAATGATTTTAGCTTTTGATATTTTTTCTTTTTGATTTTTTATTTCTGGAAGGCCATATACAGACTCTTTAATCAATTCTGGACAAGCATGTTTTTGACCATACCATTTCTCCCAAGTATCCACATCGGCTATTCTAAAATCAGCAGATATATCAATTATTCTAACATTATTTTCTATGAGTTCTTTTGCCATGTTCATGGCAACACCATTAGGTGAAGCAAAGAACACTACATCACATGATAATAGATTATCTGTAACAGGTTCTAAAAAGTCTTTTTCTAATTTTGTATCAAATGAATAAATATCATCAACGCATTTCCCAGCATGGGTTCTGGATGTTAAAACATCTAGAGAAGCTTCAGGATGCATAAGAAGAAGCCTTATCAGTTCTTCCCCTGTGTAACCTGATGCACCGACTATGCCTATTGAAATCATATTATTACCTAAATATTTATTAGCTATTTATTTAGGCACATTATACATTTAAAGGTAGAATAATAAACATGCTGCTATACAAAACGCTTCATATTATTTTTATGGTCACATGGTTTGCCGGTCTTTTTTATTTACCACGACTTTACGTATATCATGCGCAAGCAGAAGATCAGATTTCAAAAGATAGATTTAAGATTATGGAGAGAAAATTATTTTGGGGGATAATGACCCCGGGTGCTATTTTTACAATAATCTTTGGTGGACTACTTATTGAATATCATGGAATGTCATTTTGGTTACAAATGAAGATATTACTTGTGTTTTTTCTCGTGCTATATCATTTATGGTGCGGAGCACTTCTTCAGCAATTCAAAGTTGATGCGAATAATCATGGTCACGTCTGGTATCGTATTTTTAATGAGGTGCCAGTCATATTTTTAGTATTAATCATTTATCTAGTTGTCTACAAGCCCATCTAAATTATCTTTAAATTCTCTAAAAATACTTTTATAAACATCACGTTTGAATTTAATGACACTTTTAATAGCTGTTGATTTATCACCCCATTTCCAATCATCAAATTCAGCATGTCCTGATGCATTTAAATTTACATCCGAATCGTTGCCCGTAAGTTTAAGCAGATACCACTTCTGCATAGCACCATCAAATTTTTTATTATGTCTTTGGAAAAGATGAGGTATGTGATACACAAGCCATTTTTTACTAATACTTACTATTTCAACTACTTCTTTTTCTAAACCTGTTTCTTCTTGAAGTTCTCGATACATAGCTTCTCTTACAGATTCCCCTTTATCAATACCGCCTTGAGGAAACTGCCAGGTATCGGTTCCAATTCTTTGTCCAAGCCAGAAACGTCCCTCATGATTCATGATAATCATACCAACCCCTCTTCTGTAATTTTTCTTATCCATAAATGATTTTTAATAAACTTCTGACTTTAAGATACACGGCTTTTAACATCCCCCCTGAACCGATATACTACTACCATTATATACGACTAATTATTCCTTACTAAATAAAATATGAATGAACTATTAATTTTTGATCTAGATAATACTTTGCTTGCAGGTGACAGCGATAGAAATTGGGGAATATTTTTAGCCGAGCAAAATGTTGTTGAGTCATCTTATCTTGATGAAAGTGAAAAATTCTATAATAACTATTATGATGGTAGTTTGGATATTGATGGGTTCTTATCTTTCTGTCTTAAACCTCTCATTGAAAATGATATGGGCTACTTATTAAAATTAAGGCAGCAATTTATTGAAGATAAGATTAAACCGATTATTACACAACCAGGTAAAGAAATTATTAATCACGCAATAGAAAATGGTAAAACAGTTGTCATTGCAACAGCGACTAATGATTTTGTAACACGCCCTATAGCGGATTTATTCAATGTTCAAACGCTCATTGCAACTGAATTTGAAATTATAAACCAACAATTCACAGGCAAGGTCATTGACGCGCCTTGTTTTCGTGAGGGAAAACTTAATAAAGTAAAAAAATGGGTTGATGATAATAACTTTGATTTATCGAAAGCATCTTTTTATTCAGATTCATTTAATGACTTACCTCTTTTAGAAAAAGTTAAAACGCCTGTTATAGTTGATGGTGATGACAAGTTAGTTGAAATCGGTAAAAATAGAGATTGGGATTGTGTGAGTTTCAGATGAATATGAAATTTTTACAAAGTATTTTTTTATTAACCTTTTTAATAGGCAATATTTCTCTAGCAGATAACATGATTATTGATGATATGAAAAATCAATCTGGTCAGCCAGATGAAGAATTTTGTGAAGGTGGAAATGCTAAATGGTGTTTTGTAACTGATAAAGTTATGGGAGGTCTTTCAGAAGGTTCTCTTGAAATAAAAAAAGAAGGTAATGATTATTTTTATCGTATGACAGGTGAGCTATCACTTGAGAATAACGGTGGCTTCATACAGTTTCGCACCAAGATTAAGAATCATCCTAAAAATAAAAGTTTTAAAGGTGTGAGATTAAGAGTTAGAGGAAATAATCATGAATATGCAGTTCATGTAAGAACTAAATATTTACTACTTCCATGGCAATATTATAATTCAACATTCCAAGCTACTAATAAGTGGACCACCATTGAACTTCCTTTCCAATCTTTTAAAAAATCTAATTTTTATCAACCTACGAGTGTAGTATCGCAAGATATCAAAACTATTGGTATCGTCGCGATTGGGAAAAAATTTGAAGCACAAATTGATCTAGCCTCAATAGAACTCTACTAACTAAAGAGTGATTTAAACGCAGCCGGTAGGCTTTGGAAGTCCGCCATACTTCGCAATTTTTTTCATTGGACCAGATTCAAAGACCTCATATAATTTACTTGCCTTTCTGTCCATGCCGAATTCTTTTGCAAAATTACGAACTGCTGGAACAGTTCCTGTAGCATTATACATTTCACGAGCTTTATCGATATAAGTTTTAATCTCTTCGGTAATCACAAACCCATCAGCATCAGCCATTTGATTCATGACTTCTTCTGACCAGTCATTAGTGTTAACTAAAAATCCGTCACCATCTCTGTTTAAATCCATATTTATCGCTCCTAAAATCTTATTATATTATGTTTTTGGTAATGTGACACCCTTTTGTCCTTGATATTTACCTTTACGATCTTTATATGAAGTTTCACAGACATCATCTGATTCTAAAAAGATAAATTGTGCTACACCTTCATTAGCATAAATCTTTGCAGGAAGCGGGGTTGTATTTGAAAACTCTAATGTGACATGTCCTTCCCACTCTGGCTCCAAAGGAGTGACATTTACAATAATTCCACATCGTGCATAAGTTGATTTACCTAAACAGAGAGTAAGCACTTGTCTGGGTATTCTGAAATATTCAACCGTTCTTGCGAGTGCAAATGAATTAGGTGGGATAATACAAACGTCATTTTTTACATCTACAAAGCTTTGATCATCAAAAGCTTTAGGATCTACAAAAGCAGAATTAATGTTAGTAAAGATTTTAAATTCATCTGAACAACGTACATCGTATCCATAGCTTGACGTTCCGTAAGATACTATAGAACCTGTTTCATTTTTTTTTACTTGATCATATTGAAATGGCTCTATCATTCCATGGCTTTCTGCCATTTCTTTTATCCACTTATCTGATTTTATCGCCATAAAATGTCGATCTATCAGTCGTTTTGAATAACAATCTTTGGAAAAGCTGAGCTGTAATCTTTTTTACGCATCGATAGTGTTGCTGTCATTTTACGAGCGATCTCACGATAAGCTAAAGATGCAGGATCCATTGGATTAGATGACACTGTTGGTGTACCTTTATCCATTTCTTCTCTGATTTGTTTTTGAAGTGGAAGCTCACCTAAAAGTTTAACTCCAGCTTCAGAAGCTAGTTGCTCTCCTCCACCTTCACCAAAAATACTTTCAATGTGGCCACACTTTTTACACACGTGTGTACTCATGTTTTCAACAATACCTAGGACAGGTACTTCAACTTTTTCAAACATTTTAAGTCCCTTGCGAGCATCAATAAGTGAGATGTCTTGTGGTGTTGTTACAATAACCGCTCCACTGACAGGAATCTTTTGACAAAGTGTTAATTGAACATCACCAGTACCAGGTGGTAGATCGATAATTAAGTAATCGACATCTTTCCAGTTAGTGTCTGTAAGTAGTTGCTCTAATGCTTGAGTGACCATTGGCCCTCTCCAGATCATAGGTGTATCTTCTTCAACTAAAAGTCCGATAGACATTGATTGTAAACCATGTCCGATTTTAGGCTCTAATGTTTTACCGTCTTCAGAATCAGGTTGTCCACTGACACCTAACATTCTTGGAATACTAGGGCCATAGATATCAGCATCTAGTATAGCAGCTGTTGCACCCTCCTCTTTTAATGCTAAGGCAAGGTTTACAGCAGTTGTTGATTTTCCGACACCCCCTTTACCTGAGGCTACCGCAATAATATTTTTAATGCCTTTAATTCTCTCTACTGATTGCTGCACACCGTGAGCAGATATTTCATAGCTTAAATCCAAATTGGTTTGTGCATCTGGATAAGCTTCTTTAATTTTTTTATCCATATTTTCATGAAATGCTTGCATGATGCCTTCAGCAGGCCAGCCTAATACACATTTCACATAAACGTTGTTTCCCTCAACTTTAACTTCTTTGATAGCATTTCCGCTGACTAAATCTGTACCCATGTATGGACACTGATAATCCTTTAATAATGCTTCTATGTTCTCTTTATTCATTCCCTTAGTCCTTTTTATGGTTTTAATATACAATACTCATTATGTATCGAGGCCTTATTATAACCTCATACTGATTAATTTATAGGCATATTATCAAATTTCAATGAGAAGAATAATAGTTACAAGCGCACTGCCTTATGCTAATGGTTCTATCCATTTAGGCCACCTTGTTGAATACTTACAAACAGATATCTGGGCAAGAAGTCAGAAGATGGCAGGTAATGATTGTGTCTATATCTGTGCCGATGATTCTCACGGAACACCTATAATGCTCAAAGCAAAAGAACTTGGTGTTACACCTGAAGCATTGATTAAAAATACTTACGATGAACACGTAAAAGATTTTAAAGACTTTCAAATTGAATTTGATAACTTTCATACCACTCACTCCGATGAAAACAGAGAAATATCTGAAAGAATTTATCTAGCACTTAAAGATAAAGGTGATATTGCAAGCAAAGAGATTGAACAGTTCTATGATGATGAAGCAAAAATGTTTCTACCAGATAGATTCATTAAAGGTGAATGTCCTAAATGTGGCGCTAAAGATCAATATGGAGATTCTTGTGAAGAGTGTGGTGCGACATACTCATCTTCTGAAATTAAAAATCCAATCTCAACGGTCACAAATACGAAACCAATAACCAAAAATACAGAACATGTCTTTTTTAAATTAAGTTCTTATGAAAAGTTTTTAAAAAAATGGATGGATGATAATGACATTCAAAAAGAAATAAAAAATAAATTAAGCGAATGGCTATCAGGTGGCTTAGTTGATTGGGACATTACTCGTGATAAGCCTTATTTTGGATTTGAGATACCTGGATTGAAAGATAAATTCTTTTATGTTTGGTTGGATGCGCCTATTGGATATATCGCGTCTCATAAAAATTATTGTGATGAAAATAATCAAAACTACTTAGATGATTGGACAGAAGGATCTAAAACAGAACTGTATCACTTCATCGGAAAAGATATCGCCTACTTCCATGGTTTATTTTGGCCTGCAATGTTAGAGGGTGCAGGTTTTAGAAAACCAGATGGAGTTTTTTGTCATGGGTTTTTAACGATTGATGGCGAGAAGATGTCAAAATCTCGAGGAACTTTTTTTAATGCACGTACTTATCTTAATTACTTGCAACCAGATTATCTAAGATATTATTTTTCGAGTCGTCTTACTAATAAGATAGAAGATATTGATTTGAATTTTGATGACTTCATGGCACGTGTTAATTCTGATCTTGTCGGTAAGATTATTAATATAGGAAGCCGCTGCGCAAAATTTATTAATAAAGATTTTAATGATCAATTATCTAATGAAATTGGTAATGATAGTTTGCTTAAATCTATATCTACTAAAAAAAATGAGATTGTAGATAATTATGAAGCAAGAAATTATGCCGCTAATATGAGAATTATTTCGTCATTAAGTGATGAGGTAAATAAATACCTTGATGAGGAAAAGCCTTGGATTAAAGTAAAAGAAGAATCAACTAAAGCCTCTGTTCAAACTATTTGTTCTGATGGAATCAATGCATTTAGAATGATTATGGGTTATTTGAAACCTGTATTGCCTGAGATTGCCATTAAAGTAGAAAATATTCTAAATTGTGAATCAATTTCCTGGAGCAATATAGATAATTGCTTAAAAAAACATAAAATTAATGCATTTGAGCCATTAATAACTAGAATTAATAAAGAGAGTATTGAAAAAATGAAAGATGAGAATATGAAAGAAGAAGTGGTAGTAGAGGATACAGATAAAATCACTATTGATGATTTCATCAAAGTTGATTTACGTGTAGCCAAAGTTATTAATGCAAAAGAGTTAGAGGATTCTAGAAAACTTCTAGAACTAGAAGTGGATTTGGGCGATGAGACCAGAACAATATTTGCTGGAATCAAAAAATCGTATACTCCTGAACAGTTAATAGGGAAATTAGTGGTAGTCATCGCTAACCTTAAGCCTAGAAAAATGAAATTTGGTGTATCCAATGGAATGGTTCTTGCCACACAACACAATGGTGACATTATTATTCTTCAACCAGAAAAGGATGTCGCTCCTGGCTCTAAAATCTCATAAATGAATGATAAGAGTTTAGTCGATCAAATCATTGAAGTATTGCCCCAGCTGCAATGTAAAAAATGCGAATATCCTGATTGCAGAAGATATGCTCAATCTCTAATAGAGAAAAAAGAAAAAACAAATAAATGTGTACCAGGTGGCTTAAAAACAGAAAATCATATCCAGGCAATACTAGCCGGTAAAACTTACCGGTCAACTCAACAAATAAAAAACTACGAAGTTGCAGATATTGTTCGAGAAGAATGTATAGGTTGTACAATTTGTATCAAAGTATGTCCAGTAGATGCAATTGTCGGTGCAAGACATATGATTCATAAAGTACTCGAGCATCAATGCAATGGGTGTGAGCTTTGTATAGAAGAGTGCCCTGTTAACTGCATGTCTATGATTACACCACAAGAGCAAAATATATGGACTTGGCCATCTAAACAATCTGAAGAATCAAAGGAAAAATATTATCAAAGATTAGATAGATTGGATCGTATTAAAAAAGATAAAGAACTAAATCGGCAAAAGGTTTTAGAAGATAGAGACATGGATGATTATATTCAATATGCGTTAGATACCGAATCTAAAAAACATGCAAAAATTAAAAAGTATGAATAAAGATAAAATTGTCAAAGTTTTTAAAATACTAAGAGATGCTGATCCTGAACCTGTCACAGAGCTTACCTTTAAAAGCCATTTTCAATTATTGATAGCTGTAATACTCTCAGCACAAGCAACAGATAAAAGTGTCAATGCCGCAACCTCAAAACTTTTCAAAGATGCTCCCTCACCTGAAAAAATATTCAAACTAGGAGTTAGAAAACTAAAGTCTTATATTAAGACAATAGGTTTATATAATGCTAAGGCTGGAAATGTGATTGCGACATCAGAAATTATATGGAAACAATATAAAAATAAAATACCCCAAACCAGAGAAGAACTCATGAAATTGCCTGGCGTTGGAAGAAAGACAGCAAATGTTGTTTTAAATAATGCTTTCGGACAACACACCATCGGGGTTGATACTCATGTCTTTAGAGTTTCTAATCGATTAGGGCTTGCGCCAGGGAAGACAGTTGAGATTGTTGAGAAAAAATTAATTAAATATATACCTGATGAATTTAAAATGCATGCTCATCATTGGTTAATTATTCTTGGAAGATATACATGTATCGCAAGGAAACCAAAATGTTTCGAATGTAAAATAGAAGAGTTTTGTCCTTACAAACCTAAAACTGTCAGTGGCTAAAAATTGAATTAAGATTTATCCTTGATGCTTTTCCAAATTTCAATCATTTCATCAGATTCAGCATATTCAATATTTCTTTTTTTCATTTCACTGATGATTTTATTAAGTCTCTTTTTAAATTTGAAGTTAGCAGACTCATTCAGCTCATTCATGTCAATTTTAAGGTGTCTAGATAGCGAAATGAGAGAGAAGAAGAGATCCCCAAATTCCTCAATGATATGCTCTCTATCTTTACTTTCTATTGCTTCATCAAGCTCATCGGTCTCTTCTCGGATTTTGTCGATAATTTTATCAAGTTCAATCCAATCAAGCCCTATTGCTTTTGCTTCAAGTTGAAGCTTTATCGATTCTTCAATAAGATTTTTTGACTTCATCTGAGAAATTATATAGTAATATAGCCAAATGAGTAGTACACGAGAACAAGAACTTGCCGAATGGCTCAGTGATAAAGGATATGATAGTTCATCGCTTTCTGTCTTATCAGCTGATGCAAGTTTCAGACAATACTATAGAGTAAATAAAAATGATATCTCTTATGCGGTGATGGATTGTCCACCTGAAGATGAAAGTTTTGATTTATTTTTAAAAATCACAGAAAGATTACAAGATGCAAAACTTAATGTCCCTGAAATATTTGATTGCGATCCAAATAAAGGTTTTTTAGTCATTACTGATTTTGGAAACGATTTGTATTCTAAAAAATTAAATGATGAAACGGTTTATTGCTTATACACAGATGCATTAGAGGCAATTGTAAAAATGCAAACTAAAGTTGATTGTACTGGCTTACTAGATTTTGATAATTTTTATGAAGAAGAAAATAATTTATATACAGAATGGTTTCTAAAAAAGCATCTTAATATAGAATTAGATAGTGCTACATCCAAACAGATAAATACTGAATTTAAAAAAATAAATAACATTTTAAAGTCCATTCCAAAAACATTTGTACATAGAGATTTTCATTCTAGAAATCTTCTTATAACTGATCTTAATAATCCTGGTATTATTGATTATCAAGATGCTGTGATAGGACCTGTAACTTATGACTTGGTATCTCTACTTAAAGACTGTTATGTTACTTGGAACGATGGTCTAATTGAGGATATGCTTGAGAGCTTTTTTAACAGAATGAAGTCCAACGCTATAAATAATATTTCAGACTTTAGATATTGGTTTGAGATCACAGGATTGCAACGTCACATCAAGGCTATTGGGATATTTTCTAGACTCAACTACCGTGATGGTAAATCTGGTTATCTCCATGACATACCAAGGACCTATGCGTACATGGATAAAGTTTTAAATAAATACAAAGAGCTTTCCACACTCAATGAAATTTTTAATAATCTAGAAATAAGTAATAAAATATCACAATGAAAGCAATAATTTTATCATCTGGTAAAGGCACAAGAATGATGCCTTTAACAAAAGATACGCCTAAGCCAATGCTTGAAGTAAATGGAGAGCCCCTTATAGCACATAAAATTAAGCTACTTGAGGATGCATCCATAAATGAAATTTTTATAAATGTAGCTTATAAAAAAGATGTCATTACAAATTACATAAAAAGCTTAAATAAAAATATTCACCTCATTGATGAAGGTGATGAGCCTCTAGGGACGGCAGCGGGTATTAGAAATATCGTTTCACAAGTAAAAGATGAGAGTTTCATTGTTATTAATAGTGATGTTTGGACAGATTATCCTTTAGATCAACTGAAGGAATTGGATCTTAATGATAATTTAGCTCATATCGTATTGATTGAAACACCTGACTATCTAGCAGGGGATTTTGATATCAATGGTGAGGCTATTACAACGGGTAAAAAATATGTCTTCTCAGGAATAGGAAAATATCACACCGAACTTTTTAAAAAATATAATGATAAGGATTTAGGAGATATTTTAAGAGCTGAAGAAAAAATAAGTTTTAGTATTTATGATAGGCAATGGATGGATATAGGAACGCCAGAACGCCTAAAGCAAATCAAAGAACTAATATAGATCCCCAAGCGATTAGAAAAATACCCACTGCTCTTCTGTAGGCTAACGGGTAGTTATAAGAGAGCTTTTCAAATAAGACAAATATAGTTAGCACGATTACCCACAAAATATTCATCACACCTAAAGCAAATAGTGTAAGCATTAATGCCCAGCAACATCCAACGCAATAAAATCCATGCTTATATCCAATTATAAATGCGCCAAGCTTTCCATCTTGCCAGTTATTGGTTAAAAAACTTAAAGGCGACTGACAAACATTTAAACAAGCATCTTTATAAGGTGTAAATTGATATATACCTGCCATGATTAAAACAAACGCGGCAAGATACATACTCATAGGCTCCATCATCATATTAAGTAGTCCATTAGTATGTAAAAAATATTGAGGCAAAGTTATAAATAAACTAAAAAGCACCCAGCTTGACAGATAACCTGAAAGCAACACCATTGGAGATATAGACTCTTGCCCTTGCATTTTTTTTCTAGAATTAAGTGTCGTATACAACATCAACATAGGGAGTATGGAAGGGGTCATCATGGCCACCATCATTACAGTCCACATCATAAACAGTAAAAAGAAATCACTAAAAACCCACATATTACCTATTGGGGGCATCCAAGTTAAAACGTCAGTAATCATGCTTGACTCTTTATTCACATTCATGGATTTATCCATATCCATTGAATCTTGCATGCCATCTTTTTTCATGTTCATGGAGTCATCTGACATATCCATGCTCATTGTTGATGGATTATCAATGAATGGAAGTGTATTCATATGCCAACCCATGCCAAGAATATAAAGCCATGAGAATAATAAAACTATGCCCACGCCTATGTAGACAATCATTCTATCTTTAAGTGGAGCTTGTGATATGGTGTTGGTCATAAGTTGTTTATAAAAACATGGCCCGTATAGAAGTACAGGCCATGTTTAGAAAAAGTTTTAAATTAAACTTCTATTGCTTCTTGCTTATTAGCACCATCCATATAAACAAATGGAGAACTTAAACCATTGCCGCCTTCCCATGAGTGACTTATGCCATGATCATTATATGTCAGCTTTGATGCTTTGCTAACTGTAATTGGAAAAGGGGGTGCAACAGCTAATGGTGTATCATGAACCATAACTGGTCTTCCAGCTGCTCCGCCAAGTTGTTCCATTTTGTTTTCAGCAATACCTTCAACTATGACATGTCTAGTTGGAGAATTTACCATGTAAGTAATCTTTGCTTTCTTGGTTGGTAAGTATTCACGAGGTGCACCTTCAGCTCCTTTACCGAGACTTGCTATAACACCCAAGTGACCACCATATCCGCCGTGATATGCAGTTTTTAATGCATTGTATTGAGCACTATTAGCTCTCTCATCAATGTAAACTGCCATTTCAAATTGTCCTTTCAAAAGGTTTTGAGGAGCATTCAGCCACATTGATACGTTCAATCCACTAACATCAACAGAACCAACATGTCCTTGCTCGATATTCCATGTTAAGAACGCTTTACAATATCCTTGAGTCGGATCCAACAGAAGTAGACATGGACAAATTGTCTCACATGTGCACGATTCAAAATATGTTCCTCTAAGATACATTTCATGATCAGCTTTTGCTGCGGATGCATCACTAGAACTAAACATCGAACCTATGATTGGTGTAGCAGCTGCAACTGTTCCTAAGCCTTTGAGAAAACCTCTTTTTGAGTCTGAGATAGTTTTATCTTGTTTTTTCATAATTACCCTCGTTTTAAAAATTCGTAGAATATAAGCATATGCTTATGATTTATTAACACCTCTAGAGCAAGTTTAATAGATAAGAAACTCATAAACAAATCTTTTTTTGTGGTTTTAGCTGTTTCAAAAAGTATATATTT
Organism: uncultured Gammaproteobacteria bacterium; assembly: GCA_902605525.1. Classification (GTDB taxonomy): domain Bacteria; phylum Pseudomonadota; class Gammaproteobacteria; genus CACLCV01. Next base: position 13,191 of record CACLCV010000011.1, on the reverse strand, counting down.
ACTATAAAGTGGTAACTGTAATTACGACTTAGGGGGTCAAATGAGACATTTTAAACTTCTATCTGTACTACTACTTACAGGAATCATCACAGCATGTGGTGGGGGAACATCTGCACCATCAGAATATATGGTGAAGGTATATCCAATTGAAAATGATTTCGATCGTTTTGAAGAAGTTGGTCCTGTATCATCTCGCGATGCATGTGCAGCTAAGGCTATGGAAATGAAAGCTGCGGCTTATGAATGCCAGCCTAAATAAAAAATTTACGTAATTTAATTTTCGTAAAACTTAAAAACCGTTAAATTCTAGATTTAACGGTTTTTTTATTTATAAGTCTCTCTAATAAATTCTTGGACATAATTATAAAGCTCCATTGAAACAGGGCCTGCTTTATTAGATATTACATTGTTATCCACACGAGTAATTGGCACAACTGGATTTGTGGAGCTTGAACAAAAAATTTCATCTGATGTAAGTAATTGATCTTTAGAAATATCACATTCTTCAAAATCTAACTTATTTTCTATAATTAAATCTGTTAAGAATTTTCTGGTAATTCCAGGTAAAAGCTTATTGCTTAATTTTGGAGTTTTTATCACACCATTATCTACAATAAAAACATTACTTGCAGAACCTTCAGTAAGATATTGATCTCTGAGTAATAAAGCTTCATATGCATCATCAGTGAAGGCTTTATTCTTAATGAGAACGTTTGCTAAGAGAGAGGTTGATTTTATATTTGATTTAAGCCATCGGTAATCATCTTCAATAATTGCTTTTTTGCCATATTCGATAGTACTTTTATCAAAAGGTTTATAATTTTCACCCATGATTAAAATAGTTGGTTCACATTCCTTAGAATAAATATGATTCCTTTTTTTATCAACGCCACGCGAAATATGAATGTAAATATAATGATTTACATAATCATTTAATTCTATGAGTGAATTAATTATCTTTATAAATTCATCATCATCGACTAAAGAAGAATCTATATTGATGGACTCTAAACTGCTTTTTAATCTATTTAAGTGATCTTTGATGTAAAATATATGTTTATTATAAACAGGTATTAGTTCGTAAACTCCATCACCAAACAAGAATCCCCTGTCTAAAATTGATAGTGAAGTTTGATTCTTTGGAGAATAATTCCCATTAAAATAAACAGCTTCTGAATTTGGCATTATAGATCCATTAGTAATGAATCAACTGTCCTTCTATATAGAGAGCCCTGTTTTACACTTTCAAGTGCAGTTAGCTTATAAGTTTGGATGATCTCACCATTCAGCTTGATGTGCATAAAACCAATAGTCTCATTTTGATTGATAGGAGCAGTCAGTTGCTTATCAATTACATACTGATATTTCATATTCTTTTTTTGACGCCTTGGGATAGTTACAGAGCTATCTTGATTTACTCCAAATTTAACCTCAGATTTATCCCCTCCGTATACACGTGCTTTTGATATTTCTGTATCTTTTTTAAATAACTCATGTGTCTCAAAAAATCTAAAACCATATTCAAGCAGTGTACGGCTCGATTGGATGCGAATGTCTGGTGTTGGAGCACCCATCACAACAGCAATCAACCTTCGATTCCCTCGTTTTGCTGAACTTGCAAGACAGTATCCAGCTGCATTGGTAAAACCAGTTTTAATACCATCTACATTGTCATCAATAAATAGAAGCTTGTTCCTTGAATATTGTTTTATATCATTAAATTTAAATGATTTGGTAGAGTACAATTTATATAAGTCTGGAAAATTCGATATTAATGAACGAGAAAGAAGAGCAATATCCTCTGCAGTTGTATATAGGCTATCATTAGGTAGTCCTGTTGCGTTTGTATAGTTTGTATTGACCAATCCAATATTTTTTGCCATTTGGTTCATATATATAGCAAACGTATTTTCATCTCCCGATATGTGTTCTGCAAGTGCAACACTTGCGTCATTGCCTGACACAGTAATAACACCTTGTAAAATATCTTTAAATTTTATCTTTTTACCAACTTCGATGAACATTTTAGATCCACCCGTCTTCCAGGCCTTCTTGCTCACTAAAATATCTTCACTTAGTGAGACATTATTTTCATTGAGTTCTGTAAATGCTAGATAAGCTGTCATCATTTTGGTGATACTTGCAGGGGGCAATGTTAGATCCTTATTAGATGAGGCTAGAATCATACCACTATCAAAATCCATTAAAACATATGCTTTTACATTTAAATTTGGCGCTGGTGGAATAGGAGATGCAAAGGTAAGGTTTCCTATGGTGATAACTATGATGAATGGGTATAGATATTTAAACATATGGTTATAATATCATAACAAAAATTACTGTGGCTGAGTTTTTATTTTATCAGCCAACGTATAAACGGCAAGCGCATACAATCGGCTCCTGTTGTATCTAGTAATTGTATAGAAATTATTATGTCCAAAGCTGAATACATCATTGTTGCCTTCAATTCGTTTTATAACTGATAACTTTTCATCTGAATTAATTTTCTGTGGAGCAATAATTTCAAGGTTCAAATAATTCTTATACGCCATGTGAGGTTTGTATGTTTTCTTGGAGAGCTTTTCAAGATTTGATTTATTATTATTTACTTTTAAATCAGTCAATATAAGGCCATTTCTTAACCATCCATTTCTTTTCAAGTAATTAGCAACGCTGCCAATCACATCGGCATTAGAATTCCAAAGATCAGCATAATTATCACCATCGAAATCAATAGCATAATTTCTATAGGAACTAGATATGAATTGTGGCTTTCCTAATGCTCCAGCGTATGAACCTTTAATAGACGAAGGGTTAAGGTTGTTCTCTCTACAGAGCAGTAGGAAATTTTCAAGCTCTGATCTATAAAACTGATGCCTTCTTCCTTTATTGGGACCAAGTGATAAGGAGGCAAGAGTGTCAAAAGTTTTAAATGTCCCTAAATTTTTTCCATATCTAGTTTCAATACCAATTATTGCAACAATAATTTCTTTTGGAACTCCAAAACGTCTAAATGCTCTATCTAAGTCTTGGGCATTTTGTTGCATAAATGTTTTTCCATTCTCAATATTATTCTTATTTACAAATAATCTTTTATAGTTGAGACATTGCTTTTCTTGTGGCTCACAGCCATTCCATGTAAGTCTTCTCTCAGGAGCTTTCTTGAAAAATTTTTTTAACTTTTTTTCTTCTTTAATTTGATTAAATAATTCTTTTAGATTATCTTTTTTGTAATTATGTTTTTCATACATTTCGTCTATAAACTCATTAACAATATTTGAGTTATAGGAATTACTAGCTGGGAGATTCAGAGTAACAAGGGATAAAAAAAGCACTAAATAGTATCTCATCATTTTCTCATAAGCCTTTGGTGAGACTTAATTGACATGATAATGCCAAGCGCGGCAAAAACAGTCAGCATGGATGTTCCGCCGTAACTCATAAATGGTAAGGGCGCACCTACGATTGGTAATATTCCAACAACCATGCCTACATTAACCAGCACATATAAAAATATAGTTAATATGAGTGTTGCAGATAATATCCTGGAAAAATTGTCTGTAGCTTTGATTGATATGCTCATACCTCTTAGCGCTACAAGAACATAAAGTGAGATTAATATGACTACTCCGACAAATCCAAATTCTTCACCAAAGGCAGAAAATATGAAATCTGTGTGATTCTCTGGGAGAAAATCTAACTGGGACTGCGTCCCATTCATATAACCTTTTCCAAAAAGGCCTCCAGAGCCTAATGAAATTTTAGATTGCGCAAGGTGATAGCCCGACCCAAGTGTATCCGTGTTCGGACTAAAAAAAGAGAGTACTCGTGATTTTTGATATTCATACATAAATGACCATAATAGTGGTATTGCTCCTATAACGAGTCCAGTCCCTAAAAAAATATGAGAAAGCTTTATTCCTGATAAAAATATTGCGATCACGCCTGAGCTGGTAATAAGAAGAGCTGTTCCAAGGTCAGGTTGCTTTGCAATCAGTAAGGCTGGAACAATTATTATAATCACTGCTATAGAAAGATTTTTTAGCTTTGGTGGTAATGACTTGTCAGAATAAAATGATGCGATCATAAGTGGTACAAAAAGTTTCATCAACTCTGATGGTTGGAATCTTAAAATATAGAAATCAAGCCATCGATCAGCAGACTTTCCTACACCAAAAAAAATTGTAAGTACCAATAGAATAATTCCAAAAAAATAAAGCAAAGGTGAAAATAATCTAAAATTATCTGGATGAATTTGTGCTAGGAGAATCATTGCTGTTAGTCCAATAGCTATTCTTATTAATTGTTTGATTATTAAATTAATATCTCCGCCTGAGACACTAAATAGTGTTGCGAGTCCAATGATGACAATGAGCATAACAAGTACGAATAACTTAAGATCTATTTTAAATAATGCTGAGAGACCAGAGAATTCAGTAGAAGAGTAGCTCATCTTTGAGCAACCTTTGTTTTGATATTCTTGAAATAAAAGTTGATAATGTCTCTGGCGATTGGAGCAGCAACTGCAGAACCACTTCCTCCATTATCCACTATAACAGCTACTACAATTTCTGGACTCTCAAAAGGAGCAAAACTTGTGAAAAGAGCATGATCTTGTAAAGATTTTTTTCCCGTTTTCCCTTTATCAAGATTATAAACTTGTGCGGTACCAGTCTTACCGGCAAACTCAATTCCCTCAATATTTTTTAAGTGTGCTGCTGTTCCCATCTTTTTGTCATATACCACCCGCCACATAGCCTCATTAACAATATGTAGACTATCGGTATCAATACTGATGGTATTTTTATTCTCACTATACTTATAAGATTGCTCTTTACCATTATTTATACTTTTTAAAAATAAATGAGGTGTAGTACTCTCACCCCCGCTAGCTAGTAATGAAGTCGCGTTTGCTAACTGCAACGGTGTCGTTAAAAAATAGCCTTGACCGATTCCAACGTTAAGAGTCTCTCCTGGATACCAAGGAGCTTGTCTAGATTGATTTTTCCATTCGCGCGAGGGTAATAATCCTTTTCTTTCTCCATATAAATCAATAAATGTTTTTTCACCAAAACCAAATTTCTTAAGCTTGTCATGCATAAGATCTATACCAGATGTTTCTGCAAGTCGGTAGAAAAAGACATCACATGAAGATGCAACGGCTGACGATAAATTAACATCCATATGTCCATCTTTTTTCCAACATTTGAAAGGTCTTTTATAATTTTCTAATTTATACGCACCAGTGCATGCAAAAACTTTTGTCTTATCTATAATACCTTCCTCAAGTGCTACAATTCCAAAAAAAGGTTTGATTATGGATCCTGGCGGATATTGACCGAAAAGCACTCTATTGAAAAGGGGTTTTGATTTATCATCAAGAAGTTTTTTATAGTCTTTGGAGGAGATACCATTAGCAAACAGATTATTATCATAACCAGGATGACTTACAAAAGATAAAATATCTCCACTATGAGGATTCATAACAATAATTGTACCCTCCTTATTCTCAAGTAAATCATATGAATAGTTTTGAAGCTTGGAATCAATGGTTAAGTAAATGTCCTGACCTCTGAGCGCAGGTTTTTTCTCTAGTACTCTTATGATTTCATTGTTTGCATTTGTCTCAAGCTTTTCATAACCGGGAGATCCTGAGAGAAGGTTTTGATAAAATCTCTCAACACCTATCTTACCAACACTTGTCATTCCATCTTTTATATCTACAACTGAATCATAATCTTTATTTGACAACTTTCCGGTATAGCCAATTAAATGTGACATTGCTTCTGGATAAATGTATCTTCGGTTAGATTTAATGATAAGTTCCATTTCTGGAAGAAGGTATTGATCTACTGATAGTTTTGTGAATTCCTCAATTGATGTATTATATTTTAAAGTAACTTCTTTAAGTTTTTTATCCTCAAATTGACTAGTAAGATCCTTTATTTCAAATTCATTAAGACTAAAAACTTTACTTGCATTCAAAATAAATTCGTCCTTGGATGAGATGTTTTCTTTTTTAGCAACAATATCGAAAGTGTCATAGCTCTCTGCAAGTACATTTCCGTTCCTATCAAAAATGTTGCCTCTTATTGGCTCTATAGGTCTTACCCTTATTCTATTATCTTCAGATTTCACCGTATAAATCTCATGGTCTGTAATCTGAATCTTGAAGATATGGTTTAGGTAAAATGTGGATAACAGGAATACTATCGCAACTGCCAACAAAGCTCTAGATTTATGTGAGGCTCTGTCCTTTGTCGCATCATTAATCTCTTCCCAACCAGTTTTTTCTTCAAACCTTTGTCTTTTTCTGATAGTCTCATTGCGATACTTACTTGCCATATCTGTATTATAAGTAAGATTATTAAAAGAAAAACTAAAAATAAATAAATGGTGCTTATAAATGAACTTAATACCTATTTTACTTGGCTTAATAGGGCTATTTGCTGCATATCTGCTCTATAAAGTCGTAAAGAGTTATCCTGCCGGAGATAAAAAATTAACAGATATTTCAGATGAAATTCATATAGGTGCTATGGCTTTTATGAAAAAAGAATACTCGATTTTATTTATATTCTCTCTAATACTTGTTTTTGGTATATATCTAGGATTAGGATTTAGCAGCACTGTTGCATTTATAGTCGGAGCAGTAACATCCTCAGTCACTGGTTTTATAGGTATGTACACTGCTACAAAAGCAAATGTTAGGACCGCAACTGCAGCACAAAATTCAGGTGTGAGTGACAGTTTGTCGGTAGCTTTTTTTGGTGGATCAATTATGGGATTGACAGTAGCAGCAATGGGACTACTTGGTCTTGGCTTATTATATATTCTATATGGCACTGATCCAGAGACTGTATCTACTATACATGGTTTTGGAATGGGAGCATCTACTGTGGCATTATTCTCCAGAGTTGGGGGTGGTATATTTACTAAATCTGCAGACGTCGGGGCCGATTTAGTCGGTAAGGTTGAAAAAGATATTCCTGAGGATGATCCAAGAAACCCTGGTGTTATTGCAGATAACGTTGGAGACAATGTTGGGGATGTAGCAGGTATGGGCTCTGATATTTTTGAATCATACTGTGGAGCTATTATTGCAACAATAGCTATTGCATCGACAATGATACAAGGTGATTTAATTCAGCTTGGAACACGAGAGACACTTATGTTTTTACCATTGTCTCTAGCTTCACTCGGTTTGATTTGTTCAATTATTGGTATATCAATCATAAAAATTTTAGCTGGTAGAAAAGGAAGTGACGAAACAAATATTGCTAACTCACTCAGAGGTGGAACATTTGCAGCAGCTATATCTTTTATTATACTTGCCTATTTCCTAATTATTTACCTTGGAGTTACTGAAAATGCCTGGTATGCCGTACTGTCGGGTACAATCGGTGGCATTATCATAGGTCTTGTAACCGAATATTATACAGGTGGTGCTCCAGTAAGAAAAATCGCTTCGCAAGGACAAACAGGTTCAGCAACTGTGATTACAACAGGTCTGTCTATAGGTCTTCAATCTGTAGTAATTCCGATTTTGACTCTTGTGGTAATAATTTTCTTGTCCAACTATTTTGCAGGATTATATGGAGTAGGTATTGCTGCTGTAGGTATGTTAGCAACAGTTGGGATAACTATGGCAATAGATGCGTATGGACCTATCGCTGACAATGCTGGCGGCATTGCAGAGATGGGTGCTCTAGGCCCAGAAACTAGAAAAATTACTGATAGCTTAGATGAAGTTGGTAATACTACAGCTGCCATAGGAAAAGGTTTTGCCATAGGTGCGGCTGCGTTAGCTGCTTTAGCGATTATTACTGCCTTTGTTCAAGAAGTTAATCATGGTCGTGTCGCACCAATAGAACTTTTGCTAACTGATACAAATGTTCTTATAGGGTTATTTATTGGAGGCATGATTCCTTTTCTTGTTGCCTCACTTACTATCACTGCTGTGGGAGATGCAGCATATAGCATGATTAATGAAATAAGGAGACAGTTCAAAGAAATACCAGGATTAATGGAAGGTACAGGAAAACCAGATAATCAAAAATGTGTCGAGATAGCCACAGAAGCGGCATTGAAAAAAATGGTATTGCCAGGTGCTATCGCAGTATTCTCACCAGTAACAGTTGGTCTGCTATTTGGTCCTGAAATGTTAGGTGGACTACTAGGTGGTGGACTCGTAAGTTGCATTCTATTAGCGCTCACAATGTCAAATGCTGGTGGTGCTTGGGATAATGCCAAAAAATATGTTGAGAAAGGTAATCATGGTGGAAAAGGATCTGACGCACATAAAGCTGCTGTTGTCGGAGACACTGTAGGAGATCCATTGAAAGATACTTCTGGGCCATCAATGAACATATTAATTAATGTTATGGCAATAGTAAGTCTTGTCATAGCTCCATTGCTTTAAACATTAAAGGAGAATATAAATGAATGTACTTTTTCTAGGTGCGCCAGGTTCAGGTAAAGGAACTCAATCAAAAAAAATTGAAACTGAATTTAATATTCCTCAGATATCAACTGGTGATTTACTTAGAGCTGAAACAGCATCAGGTTCAAAGATGGGAGAAGATCTTAAAAAAATCATGTCTTCTGGTAAGTTTGTGAGTGATGAATTAGTTCTTAAATTAGTATCAAAAAAAATTACATCAGACGATTGTTCAAATGGATTTATTCTAGATGGTTTCCCAAGAAATTTATCTCAAGCCTCTAGTCTTGATGTTTTACTCAATGACTTGAATGTAGCAATCGAATATGTTTTTTTGATTGATGTGCCTACAGATTTAATTATAAAAAGATGCGTAGGAAGAATAACTTGTGATACTTGCGGTAAAATAGAAAATGAATATTTCTCAGACTTCAGAGAAGGCGATTCATGTGGTGAAGGTGTATATGTAAAAAGAGCTGATGATAATGAGGAGACTGTGACTAATCGCTTAAGGGTTTATTCAGAACAAACGGAGCCGATAATTGAATTTTATGAAAAAAAGGGGATATTACATAGAATTGTTGGCGGAGAAGATGGGCCCGAGAGACTAACTGAAGAGATAGTTACAATTATAAAAAACTGATTAAATGACTGATGTCATAAGAAAATGCTATAATTTATTTCTATGAATTCGTTTCGCAACTTCAAACAAATAATATTAATAATCTTGTTACTACCATCACAAGATTCCATCTCAGGTATAACAAGTTTGTTTGATGAAATCTCTTTAACAGTTGATGAAAAACTCTCTGAAAAAGGGATTAAGCCCTACATCATACCGCTAGATCAGGGACGTCTGCTAGACAATGAAAGATTCAAAAAAATTGATGTTGGATTAAGTAAAGAACAAATAATTTATCTCATTGGAAAACCACACTTAGAAAGTCCATTTTTAGAAAATCAATGGAATTACATCTACTTCAATAATACTGATGTAAAAAAACAAAAAACGCTATCTATCCATTTTAAAAATGAAAAAGTTTTTGAAATATTTATTAATAACATATCTTATAAAAAACTTGGCTTTGAGGAATATAACCAAGGTATTTTGGGCAACGCTCCCTTAAATAAAATAGAAAGGACAGAGCAAATGTCTTATGGACCAATAATAATTAATGCTGCAAGTAATAATCTAGTAAGTAGTGTAAGTGATGTCTGTAACGTTAATGATTTCAAGACATTTGCTGATGTTAAAACCTTGAATAATGCTGATGAATCCACGCTTGAAATAAGAGCAGATAATCAAAGTCAAACTGAAGATAAATTTATTGCAAAGGGTAATGCCGAAGCTGAAAGGGTCAATGATTTCCTAAAAGCAGATACTATATCTTATAATACAAATGTAAAAAATTTAATAGCTTCAGGAAATGTAAAATACTTTAATCAAGATATTTCTATTTATTCTAATAATGCTACATATAAAAATAAATTAGATGAAATTAATTTCTCAAAAGCAAAATACTATAAATCAGATAAAAGTGCTTCAGGTAATGCTGAAGAAATTTTTATTAAAAAAAATAAAGATATAATTCTCAAAAATGGATCATACACAGCTTGTAGCTTAACCGACCCTGATTGGGAACTAACGTCTACGACAACTGAGCTTTATAATGATATAGATAGAGGTCATGCATATAACATGATACTTAAATATAAAAATATTCCTGTCTTCTATTCACCTTTTATGAGTTTTCCTTTATCTGATAAAAGACAATCTGGACTTTTGACACCATCATTTTCAACAGGCAGTGGAGCTACGTCTTTTTCATTACCATATTACTTTAATTTAGCAGACAATTATGATGCAACTGCTGAGATTACTTCTATAAGCGATAGGGGTATTCTTTTTGATAATGAATTTAGGCATTTAGGTAATGATAGTTCTTCATTATTAAACTTATCATTTTTAGAAAATGATGATAAGCATGGTGGGGATCGTTACTTATATTCATTTTCCGATGAGCGTCAGCTATTCAATAATATTCAATCCTCTAGATCAGCCTCTCAGGGAGCAACCATGTATAGTTCTATTTCATACAGTAGAGTATCTGACTTAGAGTATTTTGATGATTTTGGAGACTCCTTAAGTACAACAAGTCAGTCCAGTGTTAGAAGGGACATCAGACTCTATGGCGAAAAATATTTCAAAGATGGAGTTATTGATTATGAAATTTCATCACTTTCATATCAGCCATCGCAACCAGGAGTTTCGTCTCAGTATAAAACCAGCCCTTCAATAAAATTGAATATTAATAATTTTAGTCAAAACAAAGTAATTAGATTTAATTTAAAAACAAGTATTCAAGAATTTGAACACAAAGATAATTCACAAACGGAAGGCACGAGATACTTAGCGTATCCAAGTATCGAAATACCTGTAAAAACAGAAGGATGGGAATTAACTCCTAAATTGGGCGTGAGATATATTGATTATAATCTTGACAATAATGTTTCTTCAGAATCTAAGACTACACCAATAGCAAGTTTGAGAGGAAAATTATACTTTGAAAAAAATATTGGTAATAAATTGTATACAATGGAACCGGAAGCTTATCTCCTATATATTCCAGTGGGTAACCAAGATGCAAATCCGATCTTTGATAGCGGTATCACAGAATTCAAATACTCATTATTTGCTGAAAATAGATTCTATGGAGAAGATAGACTAAATGACGCAAAACAAATGGCTTTAGCATTGACTCATAGAATAATAGATGAAGATTCGGGTGAAGAATTATTTTCTGGTACACTTGGGCAAATAATATACTTTGATGATCGAGATGTACATTTAGTCAGTAATAAAAAATCTCACTCTGATGCTTCGAATATTATTGGATTAATGAATGCTAAAGTAAGTGATTATAGTTCCCTATCTATAGGAGCTGTTTTTAATCCACATGCTGGTCATGGAATGAGAAACACCGCGAGATATAGATATGATGCAAGCACGGATTCAAGGTATAAATTATTCAATGCTGACTATAGATTCAGCAAGGGTGAAGAAGAAGAAATTGATTTATCTGGAGTCTATTCTTTTAATAAGAATTTTTCATTTGTAGGGAAATATAATTATTCTTTTTCTAATAATAGAAGCAATGTTGAAGACTTAATAGATACCATGTTTGGTCTGGAACTTGATAGCTGTTGCTATGCATTAAAAGTTGTTGTAAGAAACTATTGGACTGGTATTAGAAAAGATAATGTTTTATTTTTTGAATTCCTTCCAAAAGGTCTTACGTCTTCTAATAATACAACCTCGAGCCTACTTAGAGAGGGTATACCAGGTTATCAAGATAAGGTTAAATATGAATAAGACAAAGTTTTTAATAATACTGTTTGCACTAGCTTTGTTTAATATATCTTATGCCTTAGAAGATAAAATTATTGCAATAGTTAATGATAATGTAGTTTTAAATTCAGAATTAAATAATAAATTAGCTACAATCAACTTAGAGGGTACGAGCCGTTTAGAAGCTGCTAAATTAAAAAAAGATGTCCTTGACAAAATTATTGAAGAATCATTATTAGAACAAGCTGCAAATAGACTTGGTATTTATGTTTCTGACATAGATCTTCAAAATAGAATTAAATTAATTGCTCAAAATCAAAATTTAACAGTTTTACAACTTAAAGAGGCTGTTGAAGAACAAAATATTGATTATTTAAAATATCTCAAAAATCTTAGGAAGCGAATACAAATTGATGAACTCTTTAGAATACAATTTACTAGTCGAGCATATATATCAGAAGAAGAAATACAAAGTTATTTAAAAAGTAATAAATTTGAAAATATTGGTAATGTTATGAATATTAGAGAATACCTTATAGAAGATGAGAATAATCAACTTGATCTTTCAAAAGTCAATATCTTGGTCAAAGGTATCAAGGCGAATGGACTTGAAGATACTAAAAACAGATACCCAAATATGAAGATAAAAATAACTAATTTAAGTGGGACTCCCTTCAGAAACCTCCCTGACATCTATCAGAGTAATTTGAATATATTAGATAAAGACAGTTATACTAATCTATTCAAAACAGGCAAGGGATATGTTTTCCTCAAGATGGTGAGCAGTTCTATGTATTCTGAAGAATACAAGGTCAGTCATATACTGCTAAAAACTAATCCTATGGAAAATCTTAAATCTCTGAAAGAAACCTTTTATAGAATAAAGAGAGAAGCGTCAGAAAAAAACAATTTCTCTGATCATGCTCAAAAACATTCATTAGATAAAGCTTCTGCAATTAAGGGTGGGTCTCTTGGATGGATAAATAAAAAATCAGTGGTTCAAGAATTTGGGAGAGTAATGAGTAATATAAATGTAGGAGGCATAAGTGAACCATTTAAGACTCAGTATGGTTGGCATATCTTATACCTAGAGGACAAGAGAATTAAAAATATATCTAAAAATGTAGCTAGGAATCAAGTCATATCAATCTTGAAAGAACGAAAAGTTAAAGTGGCTAAAAAAGAATGGTTAGCTAAATTAAAAGATCAAGCTTACATTGAAATAATTGAATGAGTATCAAGATTGCAATCACCGTGGGTGACCCAGGTGGCATTGGGCCTGACATTTGCGTATTGATGGCAGAAAAGTATATAAAAAAATACCATGTTGTAATAACTGATCCTCAGTTACTAATAGATAGCTCTAAAAAGTTGAATAGGAAAATATGCATTAATATACTAA
>CACLCV010000010.1 GCA_902605525.1 uncultured Gammaproteobacteria bacterium | reverse complement strand
TCAACATCTGTTGGATTTCTTTTAAGCTTCTTATACATCTTTTCAAGATAAATAATTTCTGGGTCACTCATTGCTAAGCCCATTTTCTTATTTACTAGTTTTATATTTTTGATTGATATATTCTTGAAAGTTGTTTTTTTTATTTTTTCGTTTTGATTTAAATATTTTTTAATTAATTTATTAGAAGATAATAAAATCTCGGTCATAGGATCATATGTAATAAGCTCTGATTTATCTTTATCGTGCTCAATAAGAGTGAATCTATCAATCTGATAGGATGTAAAACTTAAACAAGAATCTAATATATCTTTTGTCTTGCTTGACCAAGGTGAATTAGTTCCTGCTCTGTAAAATATTGCATTATAACTAAGATTTTTTTCAAAAATATCAGTGCATAGATTAGCATTAATTATTTTAGATATCTTGAGAATTAATTCGGCACTTATATCTTTATGTGATGTTATTCTAAATATGATGTATTTCTTACGACGATTTTCTTTTTTTGAGCTATTTTTTTTAAAGAAATACTGCATTTATCTGTATGAATATAGTAATACAATTTGATTGTTTTTTGTAAATTATGTATAAATAACCTATCTAAAGGGGGCGACCGGCTTCGACGTGGGTTGCGACACCGGAGGTGCATGTCGAGCTGATAGTAACTCGTAAAACTGCTGTAAAATATATAAACGCTGAAAATAAACCTTTAGCCCTAGCAGCCTAACTGCCGCTAGCCTCTCTTAGAGTAGGCTTATATGCTCTAAACAGAGGTCATAATGATAAGATCGTAGTTTGTAAGCTTGTTAGCAAACTATTAAATCTAAACAAGCTAGTTTTTATGTAGGTTGTCTTTAACCAGCATGACTATGAAATTTAATTAAAGACTATGCATGTAGTACCAATGGCTGAGTTCTCTCGGACGGGGGTTCGATTCCCCCCGCCTCCACTTAATAACGTACCAAACTCATAATAAGTATGCTATTTTGTTGCTAAACATGTTTATGGAAAAACTCAAGAAAATGTTCAAGGTTTCATCTACTTACCAGTTAGTAGTAGTATTTATTGTCTTTGGTATAACCGGCTCTCTTTCCTTGTTCATATCAGATTATGTTCTTGATATTCTAGAGCTTGAGAATTTAATCATTTCAATTTTTATGGTTTTAATTACTTATCAAGTTTTACTTATCATAATAGGTACATTATTTGGTGAGTTTAAATATTTTTGGGCAATGGAAAAAAAGATTTTATCTAGATTTAAGATAAATTAAATAGACTTCAAATAAAATAAATATCTTTGTTATAATATAGCTATGTTTATAGCAATGAATAGATTTAGAATCGTGCTAGGAAAAGAAGAGGAGTTTGAAAACGTTTGGAAGAATCGTGATACTCATCTAGAGAATGTACCTGGTTTTATAAATTTTAATTTAGTTAAAGGCGATAAAGATGATGAATGCACTTTATATGCGTCTCATAGCACATGGAAATCACAAGAAGATTTTGTAGCTTGGACTAAATCTGAAGAATTCAAGCTTGCTCACAAAAATGCCGGACAACATAAAGATATTTATATTGGACATCCAGTCTTTGAGGGTTTTAATGTAGTTGTGTAGGCTAATTATTTAAAGTTAATACTTGAGATAATGATTCTTTAGCATCACCAAATAACATTTTTGTATTTTCTTTAAAAAATAACGGGTTCTCAACGCCAGCATATCCGGTTGACATCCCTCTTTTCATAACGACCGTGCTTGTTCCTCTCCAACATTCAATAACGGGCATACCTGCGATTGGACTATTGGGATCTTCAAGTGCAGATGGATTAACAATATCATTTGCTCCAATAACAATTGATAAATCAATCTTTTCAAAGTCATCATTAACTTCATCCATTTCATAAACAATATCATATGGAATTTGGGCTTCTGCAAGTAATACATTCATATGGCCAGGCATACGTCCTGCGACAGGATGAATCACAAAAATGACTTCAATATTTTTATTTTTAAGAATACTTATAATTTCATTCACAACAAATTGAGCTTGAGCAACTGCCATGCCATATCCAGGGATAATTGCTATTTTTTTTGATGAGGTAATCATAGATTTAAATTCTTCAATATTTATGGCTTGTACTTCACCTTGATCTTGACCTTCAACAGGAGTTGATGTTGTCTCTGTACCAAATCCCCCTGCTATAACAGAAATAAAACTTCTATTCATCGCACGACACATAATATAACTTAAAATAGCTCCACTACTTCCTACAAGTGCTCCCACGACTATCAACAAATCATTACTTAACATGAAACCTGTAGCAGATGCAGCCCAACCAGAATATGAATTTAGCATTGATACTACAACGGGCATGTCGGCGCCTCCTATTGACGCGACGAGATGTATTCCAAAAAATAATGAAATCGTTAACATGAAACCTAGAGCTATAATGCCCTCATCAATTGATGATGAACCTACAAATATTGTTCCAAAGTAGATAATGCTAATAAGCATTAAAAGATTTAGATAATGTTTTGCAGGTAGCACTAAAGGATTTCCAGAAACTTTACCACTAAGTTTACCAAATGCAATTATTGACCCTGCAAAAGTAACCATTCCGATAAATATACCAATGTATATTTCAATTAAATGAATAGTTAATTCTACACCAAGATATTCTTGTGTAGGATTAAGAAAGTTTACAATGCCTACAAGTACTGCAGCGAGACCTACTAAACTATGAAGTATCGCTACGAGTTCAGGCATCTCGGTCATTTGAACTTTTTTAGATAATAGTAAACCTATAGAGCCTCCAATTAAAATTAGAAGTAACAATACAATATAATTGCCAGTAACTTGTGGTCCTAAAACGGTTGCAACAATTGCAATAGTCATCGCCGTCATACCATAAGCATTCCCTTTTCGAGAAGTTTCTTGATTGCTCAACCCACCAAGCGTAAGTATAAAAAGTACTGCGGATATAACATACAGCGCACGAACAACTTCTATAGTTAGTAAACCTGATATCATTTTTTGAACATCCCTAACATACGTTTAGTTACTGCAAAACCACCAAAGATATTTATACTTGCAATAAATATTGCTAAACCAGATAAAACTAGGGAGACAGTATCAGTTGAGGATACTTGGGTTAATGCACCAATAATAATAATACTGCTTACTGCGTTTGTAACAGACATTAATGGTGTATGAAGTGATGCCGTAACATTCCAAATAACCATGTAGCCTATAAAGCATGATAAAACAAAAACAGTAAAGTGATTCATAAATGATTCAGGTGCAAAAGCACCAACTAAAAATAAAACTGATAAAGCTATAACTCCAGGTAGTATTGAAGATTTTTTTTGAATTTGTTCTTTTTTTGGTGTTACTTTTTTTTCTTCTACTTTAGGTGAGGCAGATACCTTAATCTTAGGTGGCGGAAAAGTTATTTCTCCATCTTTGACAACGGTCATACCTCTAATCACATCGTCATCCATATTAATATCAACTATTCCATCATTATTCGGAGTAAGCTCATCAAGAATATGATACAAATTATTTGCATATAACTCACTGGACTGCGACGGGAGTCTTGATGGTAGATCTGTATAGCCTATAACTTTAATGCCATTATATTCTACTCATCACGTTTACATAATACGCAATTTCCTCCTTGCTGTGATGCTAAATCAACAATTACTGATCCAGGCTTCATTACATCTAACATTTCTTGTGTTATAAGTTTAGGCGCCTCTTTACCAGGAATAAGTGCAGTGGTAATTATAATATCCACATCCTTACATTGTTCTTTGAAAAGTGCCATTTCAGCATCTATAAATTCTTTACTCATTGTTTTTGCATAACCATCAGTGCTTGAGCCATCCTCATCTAAATTTACAGTCAAGAATTGCCCTCCAAGACTCTCTACTTGTTCTTTAACTTCTGGTCTTGTATCAAATGCTGTTACGATCGCACCAAGACTTGATGCTGTACCGATAGCCGATAAACCAGCTACTCCTGCACCAATAATTAAGATCTTTGCAGGTGGTATTTTACCTGCTGCAGTTATTTGTCCTCCAAAAAATCTCCCAAAATTATGAGCAGCTTCTATAACAGCTCTTGAACCTGCAATGTTAGCCATAGAAGATAAGGCGTCCATTTTTTGTGCGCGAGAGATTCTTGGAACAGAATCCATTGAAAGAACGTTTATCTTGTCTTTGGAGCAGGATTGCAATAAGTCTGAATTAACTGCAGGACTAAAAAAAGATATCAGAGTCTTGTTATTATCAAGTTTACTGACTTCATCATTATTTGGTTTATTAATCTTTAAAATGATATCTGAGGCCCAAACACTACTAGCATCTGTTACTTCTGCTCCAGCTTCAATGTACTGAGAATCATAGAAGTTGGCATCTAGACCTAGTCCTTTTTCTACTCTAACGGTATGACCAAGTTTTTTGATTTTAGAGACAATTTTTGGAGTAATTGCTACTCTTTTTTCTTGCTGTTTACTCTCTTTTAGAACGCCTATTTCCATATAATTTTTCCATTAAAACATATATGCATACATCTTACAAAAGAATTTATATTTCATAAAATATTACGAGCAATGCCAACTGACAAAACCACATTTAATTCCTACGAGAATATATATGCCAAAAAGCACAAAGACAATGACATTCATAATTCTGTAGTAATTATCCATTCTAATAATATGATGTAATAAAAAAATACTCTCTATTTAAAAATATCTCTAAGTGTCGCAATAATAACGAAATGATACAATCTTATTTTGTTGATTAAACTTTTGTCAGCAAGCTCTCTTAGATGATTAAATTTATCTAAACCGCACTGTGTTTTAATATACTTTTCAATCGACATACTGATCTGTTATCATCCTTATCAACTCATGAAATCTATTAATACTCTTACCTCGATTAGTAACATAAGTAATATGTTCATCTTTGCCTTTATTTTTGTCTAACTGAATGCCCCATAAACCCTCTACTTCGTTTGGAATCGAAGAAAATCTAATATCATAGATTATGTTCTCATTATGCTTTGCAATACCAAGGTAGTCATTTGAAAACCATCGAAACCTCTCTATATCTATAGCTTGTTGTGAACTAGGTTCAAGCCATTCAAAATCTTCTCTAATCTCTAATTTTTTTATCATTTCACCAGGATAGATCTTATGAGACAATCCAAGTCTAATAGCATTAACGTAATAATTATTATTATCAGAATAAATAACCTTCCATACAACTATATTTGCGAAACTAGGCTTTGCTTCTATTTCATTGATATCATGACCTTTTAGTTTTGCGTAATCATATATTATGTTTTCAGCTCTGTCTTTTTGTATAAAACCAGCTAGCTGATACATGAGCATCCATGTGATTGCATAAAAAGAATATTTATTATTCTTTTTTATCAGTGTTAAAAGACAAAGAATGATTACTGGAAGAGTAAACAAAGGGTCGATTACAGATACAGTATTCCATGCAAGTCTCTCATCAGTAAAGGGCCATAAAAGCTGAGTGCCATATGTTGTAAATGAATCAATTATTCCATGGGTAGCATACCCAATAGTTGAATATATATATGTTTCTTTGAAAGAGAAATTAAATTTTTTTGTAAAAAAATAATAAAATACTATTGAACATATCAGTCCACCTATTGGTATAAAGAACAGAGAATGGGTAAATTGTCTATGAAATTCAAGAAACAATAATGGATCATTAGATGATCTAATAAATATATCAATATCTGGAGCTAGCCCAGATAAAAAGCCAACTATACTTGCTATTATAATTTTTTCTTTGCTTGAAACGCTTTGAGAAGCTGTTGTTGCTACTATTCCCTGTGTTAATGGATCCATTTTATAAGTTCCAATTTTATTGCATAGTAAAATAAAGAATTAATGTTACTGCTAATGGCACGGTTAACATTGCTATTATTATCGCAAATATCCAAGTTCCTGGTTTTTCACGATCTATGAACCCAAAGATTAGTTTCTTATCATTTTTCATCATACTATTTTAAAAATTATACTAAACTAATTATGGCAAAAGTAGATTAACCTTCAGCAAAGTCTTTGAGCATTTTTTTTACTTCAATAGCATGCATTTCTTCAGCTTTTATCATTCCTCTTGCATATTCTTCGATATAAATACTCTCGTCTTTAACAATATCAAGTAGAACCTTATATAAAGCAACTGCATCACCCTCATGAGTTGAACTCTCATTAAGAAGATCTACTGTTGAGTGTTTATTTGATTCTTCTATAATTTGTATTTTTAGTGAAGGGTGCCCACCAAGTCCTGTTACTATTTCACCAGCTTCTTGAGCATGTAACAAGGATTCGGTTGCTTGGTCTTTAAAAAATTGAGCTAAACTGAGTCTGTCACGTCCAGTAATCATAAGTGCGTAATGAGTGTAGCGTACAACTCCAGAAAGTTCATATTCCATTATTTTATTGAGGACTTCAATTACCTCATTTGTTTTATTATCATTCATATATGTATCTCCATAAGTCTGAATGATACCATACAGAGTATTAGATAAAAGCTCAGAAAATATTATTTCGTATTATCTTATTGATACTGATAATCATTTCTATTAATCATGATAAGGAATAATTTCATAATTAATGTTTTTTAAATGCTTAGTTATATTTTTTCTATCAACAACAAATGCCTTTCGTGATTTTTCCCATATAGGAATATCTTTTTTACTATCCCCTATATAATCAAAAACAAAATTATTAAAATTACTTTTTAAATAAGTAGTTTTGTTTGAACTTATCATATTTACGGTTATAGAAGTTCCTTTATATGAATCAAATATATCAAGATAATCTGCGATAGATTTTACATATTTATAATATGAGCCAGATATCAAAATTATATGAGTATATTTTTTACGATTTTTATTTATAAAATTAATAATAGAATCATTGTACGGGAGATCTTCTATAGATACAGATGTATTATCATATAAATACTTTTTTGAACTAGGTCTTCCTTTAAATAAAAATATAATTATCAAGACAGGTAATAGGTATGCTTTGTGTAGCATTAAATATTTTAAGCCCATAAGTATCATATCTGTATTTATGAGAGTATGATCAAGATCAACAGCCAATACAGTCGACAATTGCTGAGTCATATAATATTTAAATTAACTGTTCTCATCATCTTTTTTAAATGCACTATATTTCCCATCACTTAAGTTTTGAAGAAATTGTATTGCATCCTCGCCTGATAGATATTTAAGCTCATCATAATCTTTCTTTGATTGAATGATTTGTATTTTGAAACCATCAATAGTATTTCGGATATAATTTTGATCGGCTTCTGGTAAAGTTGATATTAAATCAGTAAGATTACTCTCCAAGATATATCCTGAATCTTTACCAGTTCTAATCAAATCTTTAATCTGATCAGATAAGCTCATATAGAAGTTTAGATTGTTTTGACTTGTACAGCTCTAATGCCCTTTGGTCCATCTTCAGTCTCAAACTCAACTTTATCATCTTCTCTGATGGTGCCGTCTACTAAGTCTGATTGATGTACAAATATGTCTTTATCGCCTTCATCTGGTTTGATGAAACCGAATGCTTTGGTTGTGTCAAACCATTTTACTGTTCCTGTTTTCAAGATATTCTCCTTAGTTAATTAATAATTAAGAAGGTTTACAAATCAAATAAATTTACGAACTACAGCTTAATTACAATTGCTATTATAACTATAAATATTTAAAAGGAAAGTCTTTAAAATAACCTATATTTATTCAAGTTAATTACTAGCTAAATATAGTTTTGGAACTATGTTTTTAAGTCTAGATTTAGTCTTTTTGTCTATCTTATTTAAAGGCGTAACTATTGATTTATATACATTTAAGTTATCGTTTAGTTTAGTTTTGAAGTATCTTTTTAGAAAATGAACAAGCATAATATTTGAATTTTTGATATTACTCTTAAGAATGTCTACAATATTCATAACTTCGACGTTAGAATATTTTTCATTCCAGCAATCATAATCTGTTACCATCCCAATAGATAAATATCTTAGATCAGCTTCTCTACATAAGTTAACTTCAGGTAAATTTGTCATACCAATCACATCACATTTCCATGATCTATAAAGATTAGATTCAGCAAGTGTGGAGAATTGTGGTCCGGAAATACCAAGGTATGTTCCCCCATAATTAAACTTAATATTCAGTGATTCAAGTGTATGTTTTGCAATTTCCATTAGATTTTTATCTGTTGGATGTGCCATAGAAACATGTACTACAATGCCTTCATCAAAAAATGTTTCTCCTTTTCTGTTAGATTGGTCAATGTACTGATCAATAATCACAAACGTTCCTGGAGATAGTTTTTCATTTAGTGATCCAACGGCAGAGATTGACAGGACATCAGTAACTCCAACTTGCTTTAATGCATCTATATTAGCTTTGGAATTGATTCTTGTAGGTGTTATGGAGTGATTTTTATGATGACGTGGTAAGAAATAAATTTTATTGTTACAAAAAGAATACTCGATTATTTCATCAGATGGCTTGCCCCAAGGAGTACTCAATTTGTGTGATTTTACGTATTCAAATTCCTCTAATAGATACAATCCACTACCACCAATAATCCCAATTGTTTTCATAAATTATTTTTAATATAGTCCGATAAATCCTGTCGTGGCTTCCATCCTAAAGCTAAAATTTTCTTAGTTATAACTTTTGATGACATTCTATTAGCTGGATTTTCTTTTATATATTCGATGTTGTTAGATATTAATTTTGCAACCTCATCTATAGAATATATATTTGAGTTAGCAATACCATACTCGTCTCCTATACCTTTTTCTGCAATGATTTTTAACGCATCAATTGTATCGTCTATATATGTAAAGTTTCTAGTTTGCGTACCCGGTTTTGTTACATGTAACTTTTTATTCATTCGATATCTATTAAGAAACTTTGCAATTACAGTTGCGTACTCACCATCTGAATTCTCCCTACCTCCATAGACATTATAAAAATAAGTAATAGCATATGGAATATTACAGAGCTCACAATAAAACTTCACCAACTCAGAATTTTGCCATTTAGAAAAAGAGTATGGACTCTTAAATTTATTTTTGCCATTATCCGCAAACTTAGTGCTACTACCTGCGTAGATAAGTTTTGCTTTAGAGCGTTTTGCAAATTTTAATATATTAAGAATAGGTAGACTGTTATTTTTAAGAACGAAATCAATTCTTTCAAGAGACTTTTCTACTCTTGAGTATTCACCGAGGTGAAAGATAAGATTGAAGTCATCCTTTACAGAAAGTATGTCTTTCGCATCCATATGAAGATACTTCACACCTTTGATATGATTGTCTTTCTTTCCGGAAATATAATTATCAATAGAAGTAACATCATGTTTTTGAGTATATGCCTCACAAAGGTGAGAACCTATAAAACCTGCGCCGCCTATTATCAAAATTTTCATTTCATTTTAATAGTTATTTTTTTCAATATTGTACAATATCTTCATCTATATCTCTCCATAAATACCAAGTAGCTACAGTACAGTATGGTTCCCAAATTTTTTTATAGCGAGGTATTATTTTTAAAAAATCTTTTTTATTAATATTATAATTATTACAAAAACTATTTATCAAACCTATATCTCCCAGAGGTAAAATATTTTGCCGATTATATTGAAATATTAGAAACATTTCTGATGACCAGGGCCCAATACCATATAAATTGGACAATGCTGCTATAGCATCATCATCATTCATCTTTGATAAACTAGAAAAAAATTTTCTGTTTTTTATAATTAGATTAGCTACTCCTTTTATATATTGAACCTTTCTAAATGATAAACCCAACGAACGAAGATTATTATCGCTTGTATATAGTATGTTTTTTGGTGTTATTCTTTTGATTTGTGACTTAATTCTTTTTTCTATTGAATTTGCAGCTTCTATTGAAATTTGTTGACCTAGTATTATGCTAAAAAAAGTTTTAAACAAAGTGTTTGTGCGTTTCAAACATATATCTTTTTTATGTTTTTTTATAATAGTAGATAAAATTGGATCTACTCTAGATAAGTGTTTTATGCCTGAAAGCCAGTAAGTAGGTATTGAATTTTTTTTAGATTTCATAACAGGCGTACTTTATCAAAAGCACGCCCGTTAAAGATATTTACTATTGGCTTTTGTATGTGCTTATTCCAAATGGTATATACATAGGACACCATCCAGTTGAGCCAGTAAGTATAGGTATAATGCCTATTAGAGACCACATGCCTAGTCCAAGACCAGGTCCCATATAAAGTATAGCTATACCAGCTACCACCCTAATCATTCTCTCCATACCGCCAATGTTTGTACACATTGTTTTTGGTGTAGTTGCCATAATATTTACTCCTATTTTGCTTTGTTTATATAATATTAAAATATATATACAATCGCAATGTTATTTTTTCTTACTCTTGTAGTCCTCGATAGCTGCACTTATAGCGTCTTCAGCCAAAACAGAACAGTGTATCTTTACAGGTGGCAGAGCAAGTTCTTCTGCAATGTCAGTATTCTTAATTAGTGAAGCTTCAGTTAATGATTTACCTTTCACCCACTCTGTTAGTAGCGAGCTTGATGCTATAGCAGAACCACAACCATAAGTCTTAAATTTAGCATCTTCAATAATGCCATCATCACTGACTTTTATTTGTAGTTTCATAACATCACCACATGCCGGAGCACCAACCATGCCAGTTCCTACATTATTTTCACCATCAAAAGTACCTACATTTCTAGGATTCTCATAATGATCTAAAACTTTATCACTGTATGCCATCTTATCTCCCTATTCTAAGATTAAATTAATCAGTTAAATCTTGATCTTGCTGATAGTAGTTTGTTAACTCCTCTAAATCAATATCATTTTTAGTAGTTTTAGTCTCATTAATCAAGCTGCCAAGCGTAACAGTATCAAGATAATTAGTAAGTTTTTTACTAAACTTATCCCACACTGCATCGTCTGTTTTATCATTATCGACCTGACTAATTCCCTCTGGATTAATAGCCTTAATGATTTTTGCTATTGTGATGTTATCTGGACTATCTTTGAGTCTGTAACCTCCACCTGGTCCGCGCACGCCACTGACTAGATCATGCTTTCTGAGTAAAGAAAACAACTGTTCTAAGTATGACAAGGAAATTCCTTGATACTTGGATATTTCTAATAGCGTTTTAGGTGACTTAGAGTCACTTGTTGCAATATTTACCAATGCTTTAATAGCATATCTTCCTTTTGCTGATAGTTTCATTTTATAATCTCCGTTAAAATGTTTTTCCTTAATTCCTGACTAATATTGTAAGGTTTAATATCGTTATTTCAACCTAGTCAACTGTATTATTACAATAAATTTAAAACAGTTAAATTATTGAAATATTGAGATATATTGTTAAGTTATTGATTAATATAATTTTTTATCCAATAAAATAAATTGAGATTCAATTTAATTTTATGGGACATTGTGCTTTCAAATTTTTTATTGTCATTTAATGATTTCACTTCAAGAAGTTGGGCATCATCATACATATAAAAAATCAAATGTGATTTAATTGAAAAGGTTCTGTTAGCCTGAAGTTGATCATCATAGCTAAATCTATGATACATTCTGAAAATCCGTGTGAATTTATCTTTAAAGACATCTTCAATAATCACGTTTTTTTTTGTATTTAAATTTTCTGAAGATTCTCTGGCTTTAAAATTTAAGAATTGTTTAAAATTATGGTAATTCAATTCATAAATAGACATCAAATGATTGAATTTAATTTCCTTAAACTCTTTCTTTTTCTTTTTTTCTTCAGTTCTAAACATTTGTATTATAAATTTTAATATTTTGCTACAATACACACCAATATATTACATATGACAAAAAAAGAACAGATTGAAATGCCGGGCAAAGTCATAGAGACTCTGCCTAATACAATGTTTCGAGTCGAACTTGAAAATGGGCATGTAGTTACAGCTCATATATCTGGAAAAATAAGAAAACACTATATACGCATACTCAGAGGAGATAGCGTTATGGTAGCACTTACCCCTTATGATTTATCCAAAGGTCGAATTATTTTTAGGGATAAATAGAGTATTAAAGATTGTTGATAACTGCGTCGCCGAAGCCGCTTGTTGACACTAACGTTGCACCAGGAACTAATTTTGCTATTTCTTCCTTAACATCAATAGTTTTATGTTTTTCAGATGTTTTAACCCTAATTAACCTCTTACCTGCACGAGCTCGTGCTAGATCATAAGTTAGCTGCTTCTTCTGAATAGCACCTTTGACACCCTTAATGACGAGGTCTGCAGCTTCAGTCCATCCAAGATATCTCAACATCATTTCACCTGAGAGAATAATAGAGCCAGGATTTACTCTATTTTTACCAGCAAATGGCTCAGCAGAACCATGAGTTGCCTCAAAAACAGCACAGCCATCTCCTATATTACCTCCAGGAGCCATCCCAATACCTCCAACCTGTGCAGCTAGTGCATCTGAAATGTAATCGCCATTAAGATTCAATGTTGCAATTACATCATGCTGTTCAGGAGCTAGAATAATTTGTTGAAGAAAATTATCAGCAATACAGTCTTTGACTATTATTTCTGAGTTAAATTCAGAATTCTCTATAATATACGTATTATCCTTTTGGATTATTCCGTTATATTCATTTGTAACAACATCATATGCCCAATCACGAAAAGCACCTTCTGTATATTTCATGATGTTTCCTTTATGTACAATGGTGATACTAGACTTATTCATTGCCAATGAATAATCTATTGCCATCCTTATAAGTCTTTTTGTACCCTCTTCAGATACTGGTTTGATTCCAATTCCACAGTTATTTTCAAATCTAAATGGTGAGCGACCTAGCTCTTTATTTATAAAATCTATAATTCTTTTAGCCCCAGGGGAATTTGGCTCCCATTCTATGCCAGAATATAAATCCTCTGTATTTTCCCTAAACACCACCATATCTGTAAGGCCTGATTCAGCCATAGGTGTGCTAGTTCCAGGGAAATATTTAATAGGCCTAACGCATGCAAATAAATCTAATTTCTGTCTAATCCTAACATTTATAGACTTATGGCCTTTCCCAATAGGTGTAGTGAGCGGACCTTTGATTGAAATTCTATACTCTTTCATCGCCTCTATTGTCTCTTCTGGCAATATGGATCCGTATAAGTCTTCAGAATTGGAACCAGCATATAGTTCTAACCATCTGATTTCTCTAGAATTACCATATGCTTTATTGACTGCATAGTCCAATACGCGCTTCATGACTGGAGTTACGTCTATCCCGATTCCATCTCCTATGATGTATGGGATTATAGGATTATTAGGCACAACAAGCTTCTCGCCGTCATGCCCAATCTTGGTTCCGTCCGATGGAATATTAAGCTTCAATCAATAGACTCCTTTACTTATCAAATTGCTCTTCTTCTGTTGAGCCAGTTAAAGCAGTTACTGATGATGATCCACCTGTGATTACTTGAGTAACTGAGTCAAAGTAACCAGTTCCAACTTCTCTTTGATGTTTAGTAGCTGTATAGCCATCTTTTTCAGCAGCAAACTCAGCTTCTTGCAGTCTGACATATGCTGTCATTTGCTCTGCATTGTAACCTTTAGAAAGCTCAAACATACTGTAGTTTAATGCATGGAAACCAGCTAACGTGATGAACTGGAATTTATATCCCATTGCGCCTAATTCTTTTTGGAATTTAGCAATTTGTGCATCATCAAGGTTTTTCTTCCAATTGAAAGAAGGTGAGCAGTTGTATGCTAGTAATTGTTCTGGATGCTCTTTTTTTAATGCCTCAGCAAATTTTTTAGCAAAATCAAGATCAGGGACTCCTGTCTCGCACCAGACTAAATCAGCATATGGTGCATATGCTAAACCTCTAGATATTGCTTGATCAATACCATTTTTTACTCGATAAAACCCTTCTGCTGTCCTCTCGCCAGTAGTAAATTCTCTGTCTCTCTCATCGACATCACTTGTAAGCAAGTTAGCCGCTTCAGCATCTGTACGTGCTAATAGGACAGTAGGTGTTCCATATATATCCGCTGCCAACCTAGCTGCAGCAAGCTTTTGTACGGCTTCTTGAGTAGGTACAAGTACTTTCCCACCCATGTGGCCGCATTTTTTTGCAGATGCTAATTGATCTTCAAAATGTACGCCGGCAGCACCTGCTTCAATCATAGCCTTCATAAGTTCATGAGCATTTAGTACTCCACCAAATCCTGCTTCCGCGTCAGCTACTATAGGTAGCATGTAGTCTACTGGATCATTACCTTCGGCAATATTAAGTTGATCTGCTCTTCTTAGTGAGTTGTTAATACGTTTTACGACTGATGGTACACTATCCACAGGGTACAATGATTGATCTGGATACATTTGCATGCCAGTATTTGCATCACCAGCAACTTGCCAACCAGATAGGTATACTGCTCTTAGACCAGCTTTAGCTTGTTGCATAGCTTGATTTCCAGTTAACGCACCTAATGCATTTACAAAATCGCTATTATTTATCTCGTTCCAAAGCTTTTCAGCGCCCTGCTTAGCAAGGCTATACTCGATGTTAACGCTTCCACTTAGTTTAGCGACCTCTGCCGCTGTATAGTCACGTTTTACATTTTTCCATCTAGGATTACTATCCCACTCTTTTTGAATATCTGCTGCAGATCTCATTTTGTTCATTGTTACCTCATTAGTCATAAAAATAATTGGCTAGATGATACTACTTGTAAGATTATTTGACAAATCAAATAGCCTAATTATTATCATGATTTAGATATTAAATTATAATGTGCACTAAAAAGAGAATATATGACTAAATCAAAGCAAAGAATTGCTATAGGCATGTCAGGTGGAGTTGATTCATCTGTAGCTGCATACCTACTTGCTCAAGATAAGTATGACGTAGAGGGCATATTTATGAAAAATTGGGAAGAGGATGATCAGGATGAATGTAATTCAAAAGAAGACTATGAGGATGCAAAAAGAGTATGTAAACTTCTTAATATAAAGTTGAATCTAATTAATTTCTCAGACAGATACTGGACTAATGTATTTGAAATTTTTATCAGCGACTTAAAGAAAGGTTTTACTCCTAATCCAGATGTTTTTTGTAATAAAGAAATTAAATTTAATCAATTTTATAAATATGCGTTATCCCAAGGTTTTGATTTAATTGCTACAGGGCATTATGCAAAGAAAATTAATAATAAAAATGCTGAGTTGCACTCACCTAAAGATAAAGTTAAAGACCAAACTTATTTTTTATACACAATGAATAAGACAGTATTAAAAAATACAATATTTCCTCTCGAGGAATTAAATAAAGAGGATGTGAAAAAAATTGCAGTAGACTTGGGATTAGGGCTAGAGAGAAAAAAAGAAAGTATGGGAATATGTTTTATTGGAAAAAGGAAGTTTTCGACATTTATAGACAGTTATGTAGAGCCGATTAAAGGGCCAATAATTAATTATGATAACGATAGGATGATAGGTACTCATAAAGGTCTAAGCAAATATACTATTGGACAGAGGAAAGGTATTGATATTGGTGGGATAAAAGATAGTTTGGATTCTCCATGGTATGTCATAGATAAAAATATAAATAAAAATTCACTCATAGTCAGCCAAGATCAGTCACATCTTTATTACACAGGAGAAATTGAGTTGGATCAATTTAATGCTATAAATGAAGTATCAGATAGAGAAAAAGTTAAAGCTAGATTTCGTCATGGTGGTGAACTTAGAGACTGTGTTTTAAATATTAAAAATGATAAATACGTTTTAACACTAAAAGAAAGTGAAAGAGGTATTGCTCAGGGTCAAGCTGCAGTACTATATATTGGAACACAATGTATCGGTGGAGGGACAGTTATTTCAAAATGTTTAAACCAGAACTAAGAAATGAAGCAATATCGCTCGGAGCAATCTATCAAGCAAGTGGTGAAATTAAAAAGATAGCCTGGGAAGGAAAAATTAATAATAAAATTATTGAACCTCTTATATACAGCGTATATCAAACTACATCTGATGAAATTGAAGATATTTATATTGATCTAAAACGTCTTAATACTGGTTTAGATTTCTTGAGGAAACAATTAGTTGGAGATGCCTTTTCAAGAGACGCAGAAGTAACAAGATATTTTGAAGCGATAGCTATATTAGTAAGAAATATGAATAAAAAAAATGAAATTATTTCTAATTTACGAGATGAATTGTCTAATCATGCAAAAAACGTGACCGAAGATAATTTACATGAACATGCTGAATTTTTATCAAATCTTTATTTAAGAACAATAAGTAAAATCAATCCTAGAATTATAGTAAATGGTGACAATAAATATCTCACAGATAATAAAAATGCTTCGATGATTAGAGCCTTACTTTTATCTGCAATTAGATCATACATTTTATGGCAACAATCAGGTGGTACTAAATTTAGAATCTTCCTCTTTAAAAAGAAGATAGCAGAAATAGCTATTACTGTTTAATTGGCAAGTTTTTTAAGGACATAGTTTAGTATTCCGTCACTAACAAAATATTCCCATTCTTTTGCAGTATCAATTCTAACTTTGGCTTCAAAAGATTTGCCCGATTCTTTTTCTGTAATTGTAACAGTATCTGCATCCTTCTTAATCTCGGCAATATCAAAAGAAGAATTCATACTCAACCCAAGCGCATCAAAGCTGTCATTATTATTAAATTGAAGAGGCATAATTCCCATACCAACCAAATTTGACCTATGAATTCTCTCAAAACTCTCAGCAATGACTGCTTTCACGCCAAGCAACTTAGTACCTTTTGCAGCCCAATCACGCGATGATCCACACCCATAATCTTTCCCAGCAAATATTATAAGGTTAGTGTCACTTTTCTTATATTCTTGAGCTGCATCATAAATTGACATCTCTTTACCTTCAGGCAAAAGTTTTGTGTACCCACCAGTTTTCTCTGGAACAAGTTTATTTGCTAAACGGATATTCGCAAAAGTACCCCTTTGCATAATCTTGAAATTACCTCTTCTGGATCCATAAGAATTAAAGTCTTTAATATTCACAGAATTATCAATCAAATGTTTACCTGCTGGAGTTGTATCCTTAAAAGATCCTGCAGGTGAAATATGATCTGTAGTAACACTATCTCCCAAAATAACAAGTGGATAAGCATTTTCAATTGCAGGCAACTTTTCTTGATCATCTTTCTCTTTACCAAAAAATGGAGATGGTTGAATATATGTAGATTTTTCATCCCAATCAAATCTATCAGAGTCAGAAGTTGGAATAGACATCCAATTACTGTCCCCTTCAAAAAGATTTTTGTATGACTGGTTAAACATTTCTCCATCAATAGTTTTGCTCATAACTTCATTAATTTCATCATTACTTGGCCAAATATCTTTTAAATAGACATCATTACCATTTGAGTCTTTGCCTAAAGAGGTTGTACTGATATCAACATTAATTTTTCCTACAAGTGAATAAGCTACAACTAGCATTGGACTTGCAAGGAAGTTCATTTTGATTTCTGGATGAATTCTTCCCTCAAAGTTTCTGTTTCCAGAAAGTATGGAGCTCACAACAAGATCTCTATCGTTAATTTCTTTTACGAATTCATTATCAAGCGGTCCAGAATTCCCTATGCATGTGGTACACCCATAACCAACAATATTAAAACCTAACTTATTAAGTGAATCTAAAAGATTTGCTTTTTTCAAATAGTTTTCTACAACTCTAGATCCAGGGGCGAGTGATGTCTTCACCCATTCTTTCGTTGCCAGTCCTCTCTCTACTGCTCTTTTTGCTAGCAAACCTGCTCCCAAAATCACACTTGGATTTGATGTATTAGTACAACTTGTTATAGCAGCAATAAGAATATCGCCATCATTAATTGCACCATTTGAATTGGGGGATTTTTTTAATTTCTTTATCTCTCTTTCAGATACATCTTTAACATCAGACAGAAGCACTCTATCTTGTGGTCGTTTAGGACCTGAAAGACAAGCTTCAACATCTCCCATATCTAAAGATAATGAGTCTGTATATTTAATATCTTGACTATCATCTCTAAAAAATCCGCACGCCTTACTATACTGTTCTACTACTGCAAGATGATCTTCATCTTTACCAGTCATTTTCAGATAATCAATTGTCAAAGCATCTACAGGGAAAAATCCACAAGTAGCACCATACTCAGGAGCCATATTAGAGATTGTACATCTGTCTGCTATACTCAAGTTATCTAGTCCTGAACCATAAAATTCAACAAATTTGCCAACAACATTTTTTTCTCTAAGCATCTGGACAATTGTGAGTACAAGATCTGTTGCCGTAGTTGTTTGACCAAGCTTACCGGTCAATTCAAAACCAATTACTTCTGGAAGTAACATAGGAATAGGTTGCCCTAACATAGCAGCTTCAGCTTCAATTCCTCCAACTCC
Organism: uncultured Gammaproteobacteria bacterium; assembly: GCA_902605525.1. Classification (GTDB taxonomy): domain Bacteria; phylum Pseudomonadota; class Gammaproteobacteria; genus CACLCV01. The sequence continues at coordinate 15,085 of CACLCV010000010.1, read as the reverse complement.
CCATCCAAGAACTCCGAGACCATTAACCATTGTCGTATGTGAATCAGTCCCGACCACCGTGTCAGGGTAAAGTTGTCCTTCTTTTTCATATATTACTCTTGCAATATATTCAATGTTGATCTGATGGATAATTCCGTTATTAGGTGGAACAATTCTTAGATTTTTGAATGCTTGTTGACCCCATTTTAAGAGTTTATATCTCTCAGTATTTCTCTCATATTCAAGCTTGGTATTAAGATCTTTAGAATCAGAGGTGCCAAAGTGATCAACCATGACAGAGTGATCTATCACTAGATCAGTTTGACATTGTGGATTGACTGCGTCAGCTTTACTTTCATCTAAGGATGTCATTGCATCTCTCATTGACGCTAAGTCGACTACTGCAGGTACACCTGTAAAATCTTGCATAATAACTCTACTAGGATAAAAAGTTAGTTCTGTATTAGCATCAGCACTTCCATTCCATTTTGTAAATTTTTCAATAATAGAATCAAACATAATATTATCAGATTCATTTCTTAAATAATTTTCCAATAATACCCTTAGAGAATAAGGTAAGTGATTTATTTGGTATTTTTTTATATTAAAAACTTCGAAGTTGTTATTATTTATAGTTATTTCTGATTTTTCTGACATTATTCCCTTTTCCCTCTAGTTAGAATCTGCCGTATTCTAACAAATAAAACTCTGGAATTCTATGTCTTACTTGAGGGGCAACTTCTTTTGAACACTTTCAATATACATGCCTAATGAGTCTTCACTCTTTGAATTATTCTTTTTTACCATTACGTCTTGACCATTATTTTTTAATCCTTTGTATTTTTTTAGAAATTTATTTAGTTTAAGTGATTTTTTTAATTTATATAATCTTGGTTGATTATTGTTTTCTTTGATTAAAATTAAGATGTTGTCTCCATATACATAACTATTTAGTACATAAAAACTTTTGGGTAGATTCTCTGTAACAGCATAACCTTCATTCTTTCTTATACTTTCATAAAAAAAAGAAAATAATATTGAAATACTTAAAACTATTAATATCTTATGTTTATATTTCTTGCCTTTGATAAAGTGGTTAATAAGAATGATATATATTATTAGAAGAACTATTAAATAAAGATATAATATCATTTTTAAAATCCTTTTAAGTTGTATGGAGTTAATATTTTCTTTTGGTTATCACCAGATGAATACTCTCCTTTCGCATCCAAAAAGAATCTAGTTACTGTAACTTCAGAATCTTTTTTTTCTAATGTAATATTATTTGCATAGACTAATTTCAAAGTTGGATTTACTTTTTCAATTATCACTTTTACATCGATTGGATGATCACTTTTATGTTCATATAAATATAGATTTAAAATATATTCACCTGGAATAATACCCCTCAGAGTTACAACCTCTCTATTAATAGGATATATAATATCCTCACCGTCAATTGTTACTACATCATTCACTATACCTTGGTCGTCTCGATCAAGATGTAGCCAGCCTGCATCTTTTTTTAGGTAAGAAACTGTCTCTCCATTTGGGTCTTGTACCCATATATCAACGTCATCTGGTAAGCTGTCTTTCCAATCAACAGTTACAATATATTCTGCCTTCATATTAACATTACCTATTTTTGAAATAGGATTAATAAAAAGAACTGTTATAAAGAATAGAAATGTGAAACCTAGAAGTGTATTAAATAATAAATCCGTAAAAGGTTCTGTTCTAATTCTATTTTTTCTTCTCATTATTATCTATATTAATAACTTGATTAATAAATATATTAATTTTGCTTTCAAAAAAGTTATACTGAATTGATAAAAGTATTGACCCAATTAATCCAGTTAGAGTTGTGTATAGAGCAACTTTCATTCCTGCGCTCATACTTAGCAATAAATTGTTCATTTTAGATAAATTCATTTCATCTATAGCAGATAGAGAGCTTAACATAATTATAAAGCCTATTACTGTTCCAATAATTCCTAGTTTTAATAAGAGATCAGAAACAAAAAAACCATTATCAACAAATTCATAAAGTTTGAGTTTAAACTCTTCATATAGTGATGCTTTAGGCTTATCTTTTAAAATATCGTTTGCGATTTGAAATTCGCTCAAGATGATAATAAAAGGATTGCTGTCATCATAATGAGTTTTTGTTTCAATGAAAAATACTGCATCTCTGAGCTTATATAAATAATATCCACATTGAAATAAGTAAAAGATAAGAATAAAAGTAATCAGGGATGATAAATAGCTAATATCTTCCTGAAATATACTAGATAAAAATCCTAGAGATTCTAAAGCATAAGAGACTATAAAAATAAGAGATATAAAATAAACCCAGTAGATAAAAATATTATCTATGCTCGATTTATTCATTTATATAAGTTTTTTTGGATCTAGTATCTTAATCAATTCTGTCTTAGTTAAAGACGTCATTTTTTCTGCAATATCAAAAATAGATTTATTTGTTTTATAGGCCTCTTTGACTATTTTAGAAGCTAAATCATATCCAATGACCTCATTAAGTTTTGTAGCAATAATAGGATTTCTAAATAGATTGTCTTTAACTTTATCCTCATTGACACTAAAACTATCAATTAGTTCAATCATACTAAATGTACAATTAATCATTAGATATAGCGACTCGATGATATTATGCGCTATCACAGGTAACATCGTATTCAGCTGAAAACTTCCACTGCTACTTGCCTGCATGATAGTAACGTGATTTCCATTAACATGAGCAGCAGCCATCATGATTGATTCGGATATTACAGGATTAATCTTTCCTGGCATGATGCTGCTTCCAGGCTGGAGTGGTTTCAGTGATACTTCAGATAATCCTGAAATAGGTCCACTATTCATCCAGCGAATATCATTGGCTATTTTAGTTAAAGAAGATGCATATCTTGTTAAAGCGGAGCTTAAAGTTAGTATATGGTTTTGTGAGCTCATCATTTCGCCTTTTACCATTAAAGGTTTGAATTTAATTTTGAGTTCTTTATAAATTTTGTTTAATTCACTACAGACATTTCTTGCAAACATCTTGGGAGCATTGATTCCAGTTCCAATAGCAGTCCCCCCTATAGGTAAGTAAGATATTTCTTCACAAGAAAGGTCGACTTGAGCTTGAGATGCTCTAACCAGCTCTTCCCAAACATTAAGCTCTTGTTCAAAAGATATTGGAACGGCATCCATTAAATGAGTTCTTCCAGATTTAATAATATGTGATAAAGATTTAGCTTTCATGTTTATTGATTCACATAAAAAGTTTAATGAAGTTGAAAGTGTTTTGCTCATTGTTAAACTGGATATGTTTATAGTAGTTGGAATTACATCATTTGAGCTTTGGGACATGTTAACATCATCATTAGGGTGTATTGATTTTTTATGAACCCTTTTAGCAATCTCAGAGATAACCTCATTCATATTCATATTCGTACTAGTGCCTGAACCTGTTTGAAAAATATCAATTGGAAAATGATCAATATAATCTAGAGGATTATTAGATATTTTCTGAGTAATTGTTGAAATACATGATGCTTTTGTATTAGTTAATGTTTTACATTTTAGATTAGCATTTGCGCAGGCATTTTTTAGACTAGCTAAAGCTTGAATAAAAGCAGGATCAAAAGTAATGCCGCTAATTTTAAAATTATCTATCGCTCTTTGTGTTTGGGCACCGTACAGAGCATTTTTTGGAACTTTAACTTTTCCTAATGAGTCAGATTCAATCCTATTATTATTTTTTTTCATTTAACACGCTAAATATTATTAATGTTAATTATGTGTTATAATACCATTTTAAAAAGCTGTTTAATATGAAAAAATATAATCTCAATATTGCTTCTCCTACAGGCGGAAGATATGAAACCTTATGTGATGATATTAACAAGATTTTTTCTGAACATAATCTAATAAAAACTCGTGTAAAAGTTGAAATTGAATGGCTTATATTTTTATCGAATCTTGCTGGCATTAAATCTCTTCCCAAGTACTCTAATAATCAAATTAAAACACTTAGAGGGCTGTATTTAAATTTCAGTAATCAAGATTCTAAAAGGGTAAAAAGGATTGAAGAAACGACTAAACATGATGTTAAAGCTGTTGAATACTTTATTAAAGAAAAAATCAAATCAAATAAAAATATATATAAGCATAAAGAACATATCCACATATGTTGTACATCTGAAGACATAAATAATATTGCTTATGCTTTGATGCTTAAAGATGCGAGAGAAATTCTATTGCTTCAAACCGATTTGTTACAAAAAAAACTTAAAATAATGAGTAAGAGATATAAGAATATTCCTATATTATCACATACACATGGTCAGCCAGCTTCACCCTCAACCATGGGAAAAGAATTTGTTAATTTTCAAAAAAGATTATTGATTCAAATAAATGGTCTTAAAGAAATCAAGATAAAAGGTAAGTTTAATGGTGCAACTGGTAACTATTCTGCACATAGTGTTGCTTATCCAAATGTAGATTGGCCAAAAAATATCAAAAGATATCTCTCAAGTCTTAAAATTGAATTAAATTCTCATACAACTCAAATAGAGCCCCATGATTATATTGCTGAATTGTGCAATAGGATTAATCATATAAATTCTATTCTAATAGGTTTTACACAAGATATCTGGTCATATATATCTAAAGGGTATTTCACTCAGAAAAATATTTCTGGAGAAATTGGTTCTTCGACGATGCCGCATAAAATCAATCCGATTAATTTTGAAAACGCTGAGGGGAATCTTGGGATGAGCAACGCTTTGAGTCATTTTTTTGCAAACAAACTTACTATCTCACGACTACAAAGAGATCTCTCTGATTCAACAGTCTTGAGGAATCTTGGATTAACGTTTGCATACTCTATAATTGCCTATAAAAATATATTAATAGGATTAAATAAACTTGATATTAACAAAGACAATATTAATAAAGATATTGACAATAGTTGGGAGATTTTAGCAGAACCAATACAGATGGTAGCTAGAAAACATCACATACCTGATTCTTATGAGTACTTAAAAAAGTTTACAAGAGGAGAAAAAGTTAATCAGGAAATAATATTGAAGATTATTAATAGCTTAAACATTCCTGAAAGTGAAAAAAATAATCTTGCGAAACTTACTCCGAGAAAATACATCGGTTATGCTTCGAAACTATGTGATGAATAATGTTCATGATTCAATTTCATTGATCGAACAATATTTAGATATCAATAATGCTGAGTATCAAGTTCATGGTAATAATATTGAGATTTACCCTCTTGATAAGAGTGTCATAAGAATTAAGTTTAATAACAGTGAAATTGAGATTATTTCTCAAGCAAAAGAATATAGCTTTGACAAAATTAATAATAATTTCTTTTCTCAATTACAAAGTTTGATTTCTTAAGTCTTAGGCTTCATTAATGGAAAAAATAATACATCTCTGATGGATGCTGAGTTAGTCAGTAACATCACAAGTCTATCTATCCCGATTCCTGCTCCAGCTGTTGGTGGCATACCATACTCCATAGCAGTAATGAAATCAGAATCAAAATTCATTTTTTCATCATCTTTTTCTAACTGTTCGCTAAATCTTTGCGCTTGATCTTTTGGATCATTAAGTTCAGAGAAACCATTAGCAATTTCTCTTCCAGCAATAAATAACTCAAATCTTTCAACAACTTCAGGATTATCATCTGATCTTCGCGATAAAGGTGAAACTGCTGTTGGATATTCTGTGATAAAAGTTGGGTTGATAAGCTTACTTTCAACTATTTTATCAAAAATATCTAACTGTGTTTTATGTATGGATCCTTTGATTGTTATGTCTATGTCGTTTAATTTACAAAAGCTCTCAAGTGCAGAATAATCATTTATATTCTCATTAGCTATACCATCACAATACTTGATTATAGATTGATGAAAATTCAGTCTTTCAAATGAGTTTTTTATATCTATCTCAAAATCTTGATATTTAAATAATTCATTTAAACCAACAGAGTTAATCAGAGATCGAATTAGTCGTTCTATAAAATTCATAAGATAATTGTAATCTTCATAAGCCGCGTAGAATTCAATCATAGTAAATTCAGGGTTATGTTTTACAGAAAGTCCTTCGTTTCTAAAGCTTCTATTGATTTCAAAAACTTTTTCAAATCCGCCTATAATTAGTCTTTTTAAGTATAATTCGGGAGCAATTCTTAAATATAAATCCATGTCTAAACTATTATGATGAGTCACAAAAGGTTTAGCTGCTGCACCTCCTGCTATAGGATGCATCATAGGTGTTTCAACTTCTAAATAGGCTTCCCCTTCAAAGAATTTTCTTATCTGTGAAACAATATTGATACGATCTTTAAATACTTGTCTAGAGTCCTCAGAAATCATTAAGTCCAAATATCTTTGACGATATTTTATCTCAATGTCAGATAGTCCATGGTATTTCTCTGGAAGAGGTCTTAATGATTTCGATAGGACGACATATTCTGCGACGTTGATCGACAACTCACCAGTTTTTGTTTTGAAAATTCTTCCTTTCGCTCCAATTATATCTCCTAAATCAGTGTGATCAAGAAGCTTATACATATCCTTGCCAGTTCCATTTTTTGATAAAAACAGTTGTATCTTGCCGGAGTCATCATGGAGGTTAGCAAAAGTTGAATTACCCATCTTTCTTACGCTTAATAATCTTCCACTTACAGAAAATATTCCTTCTTCTGATTCTAACTCCTCTTTGGTTTTTTTATCAAATTTTTGTCTTAGATCATGGCTATTACAATTACGTTTGAAAGAGTTTGGATATAATTTTGTTAAAGATGAAAGCTCTTCTAATTTCTTTTTTCTCTCAATAATTAATTTATTATCTTCTGACATTTATAGACCTCTTTTCAAACTTTCCTGAATAAAATTATCTAAGTCACCATCTAAGACCGATTGTGTATTTCCAGTTTCATAATTAGTTCTTAGATCTTTTATTCTTGAATCATCTAGTACGTATGACCTGATCTGATTTCCCCAACTTATATCAGACTTCTCAGACTCAACTTGATTCTTTATTTCATTTTTTTTATTCAACTCGTGTGCATACAGTTTAGCACGTAACTGTTTCATTGCTGATTCTTTATTTTTATGTTGCGATCTACCATTTTGACATTGAACAACTAGCTTCGTAGGAAGATGTGTTATTCTTACAGCGGACTCAGTTGTATTCACATGCTGGCCACCTGCTCCACTTGCTCTGAAAACATCTATTCGAAGATCAGATGGATTAATATCTATTTCAAAAGAATCATCAACTTGTGGATATATAAAAACAGATGCAAAGGATGTATGTCTTCTATTGCCAGAATCAAATGGAGATTTCCTGACTAATCTATGAACGCCTGTTTCTGTTCTTAACCATCCGTATGCATGATCGCCATTAACTTTAATGGTGACATTTTTAAAGCCAGCTACATCACCTTCGTTCGATTCAGTTATTTCTGTATCAAATGAGTGTTTCTCTGTCCATTTTAGATACATCCTCATTATCATTGCTACCCAGTCTTGAGCTTCTGTTCCACCAGAGCCTGATTGAATGTCAATATAGGCATCTGCGTGATCATTTTCTCCTTTGAATAATTGTCTAAATGAGAGTCTATCAAGCTCTTTTGAGGCTTTTTTATATAGCTCTATCATTTCATTAATTAAATTATCATCTTCGATATTATCTGCATCAGTAATAATTGACTCAAGGGTATATGAAACTAATTCTAAATCTGAGCTAATAGAATCAATGCTATTTTTCAAGTTTGTGTGAAGCTTCAGCTTTTTGTTGAGTTCTGTCGTTAAGTTTCTATCTTCCCATACATGAGGGTCATTAAGGTCATTATTTATGTTGCTGATTTTTTTATCAAGAGAGTTATAGTCAAACCAACCCCCTTAACTCAGAAAATTTCACTTTATTTTCTTTGATATGCTCTAGAGTTTCAATTGCCTGCTCTCTAAGTTTAGTCATAAAGATATCTCCTTATAAAAGTCTAGTGTTTCATTCCACATTAACTTATATTTATTTAATAATAATGAATCTGACGTAAGTATCTCATATTTATAAGATTCTTTATATACTACAAATATCATTGCTTGTTCTATCTGTGTATTATGCATATTGTCATGAGCTTGAGCATATGCAGCTAGTTGTTGAAAATGTTCATCAATTTGAAGGCTACTTTTTGGTCTATACGACGATTTGTAATCGATAATAGTAAGTTTACCATCCACCATAGCCAGTAAATCAAGTGTTCCTGCATATTCATGATTATTATGGACTGTTGCTTCAGTTGAGATAAAGGAATCAATTTTTGGGAAAATATTATTTATTATTACTTCACTAAGTTTTAGTGCGATTTTCGAGTTTTCTGAGTCTAGATCCTCTATTTTCTTATCCGTTACATAATAATCAAGGTATTCATGCATAAGATTTCCTATTTCATATGAATCAGCTTGTTTTGATGAATGATTAAATGTTTGTTTAGGCCTTGATATTCTTAGTATCGATGTAACGCTCGGAACCAAGAAATCACTGAATTTGTAATATCTGAAATCATTTTGTTTGACGACTTCCTGTTTGCTATACTCGAAGGAAGGTGAATATATAATATCCCTATTTATCAAGGACATCTATTATTTTTTGAATATCTTTTTTTAATAATAATAAAGTAGGATTCTCTTCGTTAGAGGAATTTGATGTTGAATGTAATTTTTGTTTTGCTCCCTCAATTGTGAATCCGTGGGATGAAATAAGGTCACTTATTTTAAGTATCGTTAGTATGTCATTTTGAGTGTAGTACCTCCTATTTCCCTTTCTTTTTATTGGCTCTAAAACTTCAAACTCTTTTTCCCAATATCTTAAAATATGAGTTTTTATGTGTGTTATTTTTGAAACTTCTCCTATCGTGAAATATCTTTTATTAGGTATCTCAATAGAGTTATTCGTTTCCATCATAGGCCTCTAACTTAGACTTTAGCTTTAATCCTGATTTAAATGTAACCACCCTTCTCTCTGAAATAGTTACCTCCTCGCCAGTTTTTGGATTTCTGCCCGGTCTAGGTGACTTATTTCTGAGTATAAAGTTGCCAAAACCAGATAATTTTATATCATTTCCATTTTCGAGAGATGTTTTAATCTGCTCAAAAAAGCACTCGATCAACTCTTTTGCTTCTCTTTTATTCAGCCCTACTTCATTGTGAACCATTTCAACTAGAGAATCTTTTGTTATTGTCATATTTAAGCTTCTTTTAAGCGTATTTTATGTATATTTTTCAAATCTTCTACTACCTTATTGATATCAACACTGATATCTTTATCTGTCAGAGTTTTACTACTAGATTGCAGACATATTTCTAAAGTAACGCTTCTATTATTTGATTGTAAATTATCTTTATTAATAAATATATCTTTTATTCTTATATTTTTCATATATTTATAGCTATCTTTTCTGATTTCATCAATGATCTTTAACATATTATTATCATTATTTGTCATTAATGTAATATCTTTGTATACGGCTGGGAACTGAGAAATTTCAGCGAATATTACATTGTCCTCATGATTCAGATCATCTTCCAACATCTCAAATCCAAAAATATTACCTCTGATATCAAAATCCTTAATTATGTTATGAGAAACAAGCCCGCATTGTCCAATAATTTTGTTGCACAAAAGCAAAGTTAGAGAGTTGTCATTATCAAAATATGTTGAGACATCAGATGCCATAAAAGTAACATTCGGGAGAATGGACAATATATCTGATTTTAAATCGCCAATTCCATATTTATAATTATTAGACACTAAGTCTGTCGATGCTTTGTTGCCATATATTACTGCTGATATTATGTTTGATTCTATAATTTTAGATTTATCCCTATGGTATGTCTTTCCTCTTTCAAAGATGTTAATGCTTTTATGTTTTCTATTGGCGTTATATGCAATATTTGATAATAATCCTGGTATCAAAGATTCTCTCATAACAGCTTTCTCCTTTGATATTGGATTTTCAAGTTTTAACTCTCTAGTATTTTTCATGTAATTACGAGATATGAAGGTAAAATTAATAACTTCTTTATAACCAAGCGTCACGAGCTTTTCATTTATGTTTAACTTGTTGCATGGCTTACTGTAATGAGCATCTAACGGAACTTCGGGTATATTGTCAAAGCCATAGATTCTACTGACTTCTTCTACTAAATCATAATTATTTGTTATATCAAATCTATAACTCGGGATGATAACTTTTTTAGCTTTGAAAGATATACCTAAATCAATGAGTATAGATTTAATCTTTTTGACACCGATGTCAATTCCCAATATTCTTTTAAAAAGCTTAGCATCAAAGTCAAATGATTTCATTTTTGTTAGTTGATGTTTATGACTTATCTTAATAATTTTACATTTAGCTATATCAGTAACTTGTGATAATAAATAATGCACTCTTGAAAGAGCGAAATCGGCTAAGTTATAATCGACACCTCTTTCAAATCTGTAAGAAGAATCAGTTTGTATTCTATATTTTCTTGATAATGCTCTGACTACATCTGGTAGAAAAAATGCGCCCTCAAAAAGGATATTTTTTGTCTCAATATCAACTTTAGAGATATTGCTTCCAATTACACCTGGTAGCGCATGAATTATATTTTTCTCATCTGCTATGACTTCGGTTCCTTTTTCTACTATATATTCTTTATTATCTATGCCTATGAAATTGTTTTTTTTCTGAATCTTTTCTATACTGAGTTTTCCATGTATTTTGTCTAAGTCGAATGCATGAGTAGGCTGACCAATCTCTAGCATTACATAATTAGAAATATCTACAATAATATTTATGGATGCAATATCAGATTTATTAAGTCTATCAACAATAAATTTGGGAGTCTTGGCTTTAACATCTATATTCTTAAGCTCCATATATCTATATTCTGGAGAAATAGATGAATCAATATTCTTTATTTTTTTATTTTCTTTTACAGATGTAAATGGAGAGTTGATTGGTTTTTTTATATCTTTTTTATTATATGCTGCAAGATCTCTTGCCGTACCATAAACAGATAAACAATCACCTCGATTTGGAGTAAATTCTATATCAATAATATAATCATTTTTATTTTTAACTATAGTATCAACTTCAAGGCCAAGCTTTGTTAAGTCGCTTTCAAGAGCGTTATTACTCTTGAGTGGAGCAATGTATTCAGCAAGCCAATTTTTACTTATCTTCATAATTATCTAATATTTTTAAATTGTTCCAAGAAATTGATATCGTTTTCAAAAAAAATCCTTAAGTCTTTTATTTGATAAGCTAGCATTGCAAATCTCTCGATACCCAATCCAAATGCAAATCCTGAGTATTTTTTTGGATTAATATTTACATTCTTTAGAACATTTGGATGAACCATGCCGCACCCTAAGACCTCTAACCACTTACCATTAAACATTATATCCATCTCCGCTGATGGTTCTGTGAATGGAAAATATGATGGTCTAAATCTAGTTTTAATACTTTTGCTATTGAAAAACTCTTTTATAAAATTATTTAAAATCCATTTAAGATTACTGAAAGTTATATCTGTATCTACACATAGTCCCTCTATTTGATGAAACATTGGAGAGTGTGTAGGGTCAGAGTCACAACGGTACACTCTTCCTGGAGCCAACACCCTGAATGGAGCATTAGATGTTTCCATTGCATGGATTTGAACAGAAGATGTATGCGTCCTTAAAAGCAATTGACTATCAAAATAAAATGTATCATGCATATCACGGGCAGGATGATTTTTTGCTATATTTAGTGATTCAAAATTGTAATGTTCAGTTTCAATTTCAGGTCCATCATGAATATCAAATCCATACTCTAAAAAAATATTTTCTATCTTTTTTATAATCAATGAAATCGGGTGATGGGATCCATTGTTGTGATGTCTAGCTGGTACATCTAAATCTATTTTTTCTGGTACTTCATTCGAAGATCTTAAACTAATAAGTTTAATCTCTATCATGGAAGAGAGAGTATTTTTAATATTATTAAGTTCAGCACCAAAAGTTTTACGTTTATCTGAGTCAATATTTTTTAGTGATGCAAATAATGAAGTAAGGTGTCCTTTTTTCCCAAGATACTTAGATTTAATTTGAAGTAAATCATGCTCTTTGTTACACGAATCGAGATCTTCTTTTAGTAATTTTTCTAGGTCAGTATGGTTTATATCCATAACAAAAAGAAGTCTTAATTTGGAATTACTGTCTTAACGATATTAGTAAATTTTTCTGGATTATTTGCTGCTATTTCAGCTAACATTTTTCTGTCAATTTCAAGTTCAGACTTATGAAGATAATTCATAAATTGACTGTAAGATAAGTTATTAAGTCTAGCTGCAGCATTTATTCTAGTAATCCAAAGAGATCTAAACTGTCTTTTCTTCTGTCTTCTATCACGGTAAGCATATTGCCCGGCTTTGATAACAGCTTGTTTTGCAACTCTGTATACGCGGCTTCTTGCGCCTTTATACCCTTTAGCGAGTTTGAGTATCTTTTTATGTCTCGCTCCTGCAATTACCCCTCTTTTGACTCTTGCCATCTCTTATTCTCCTTAGTAAGGCAACATGCGGTTTATTGCAGCTTTATCCGCAGGACTGATTACCAAATCATCTCTTAAATGTCTTTTCCTTTTAGTACTTTTCTTAGTAAGAATGTGACTTCGGTGAGATTGACCTCTTTTTACGCTACCGGTCGGTGTTTTTTTAAACCTTTTTGCAGCTCCGCTATGTGATTTCATTTTTGGCATAATCTCTCTTACTAAATATTTCGGGTAGTATAGCCTATTTATTTCTTGGGCGCTATAACCATTACTATTTGTCTGCCTTCAAATGCTGGCTTTTGTTCTATTAAACCATATTCAAATAGGTCCTTTTCTACTCTTTCAAGAAATTCACGACCAATTACTTGATGCGCTGCTTCCCTTCCTCTAAATCTCATAGTGATTTTAGCTTTATCTCCACCTTGTAAGAATTTGATTAGATTTTTTAGTTTAACCTGATAATCTGCTTCTTCAGTCCCTGGCCTGAACTTAATCTCTTTTACTTGAATTTGTTTCTGTTTTTTCTTTGCTGCATGAGCTTTTTTAGATTGTTCAAACTTATATTTGCCAAAATCCATAACTCTACAGACTGGAGGTGTTTGGTTAGCAACTATTTCTACAAGATCTAATTCCTCGCTTTTGGCTATCTCAAGTGCTTTTGCTTTTGTAACAACACCTACTTGATCGCCTGAGGAAGATATTAAGCGTACTTCTGTGGCATTGATACGATCATTAATTCGCATCCTTTTAATATTCGATATGGTATTTCTCCTTTAAAATTAATCTATCTCCTTCTTAATCAATTCACTAAATTCTTCGGTGCTCATGGTGCCTAAATCATTGCCAGCTCTGTCTCTGACGCTTACTGTTTTACTCTGAAGCTCCTTATCACCAATAATAATCATGTATGGTACCCTAGTCATTGCATGATTTCTAATCTTATAACCTATCTTTTCATTACTTAAGTCACATTCTGACCTAAGACCCAATCCTTGTAATTGTTCATTGAGAGACGATGTGTATTCTCTTTGACTATCTGTAAGATTAAGTAATATGACTTGAACGGGTGACAACCATAAAGGTAGATTCCCTGAATAATGTTCAATCAATATACCAACAAATCTCTCTAATGATCCAAGAATTGCTCGATGTATCATGACAGGAACCTCTTTATTTCCATCTGAATCAATATATGATGCATCTAAACGCCCGGGCATAGAAAAATCAAGCTGTATAGTGCCTAGTTGCCACACCCTTCCTAGAGAGTCTCTAAGTGAGAAGTCAATCTTAGGTCCGTAAAATGCCCCATCACCAGGGTTCACAGTAAAATCAATCTTATTTGACTCCAAAGCTTTTTTGAGGCTACTTTCAGCTTTATCCCATATTTCTTCTGACCCAACTCTTTTTTCTGGTCGAGTAGATAACTCAATTTTCAAATCATTGAACCCAAATTTTTCATAAATGCTCTTTATATCATTGATTAATAATGATATTTCATGTTCAATTTGATCAGATGTGCAAAAAATATGCGCATCATCTTGAGTGAAAGCTCTTATACGTAACAAGCCATGAAGAGTGCCTGATGGTTCATTCCTGTGAACCACACCAAATTCTGCATATTTTAGTGGCAAGTCCTTATAACTCTTTAATCCTTGATTAAATACCTGGATGTGTCCAGGACAACTCATAGGTTTGATGGCAAATTCCTTCTTTTCTGAGCCAACGTCGAATATTAAATCACCAAATTTATCCAAATGCCCAGATTTTTTCCATAAAGATTTATCAAGTATTTGTGGTGTATTTATGATCTTATAGCTGTTTTTTCTTAAATGGTGCGTGATGAAGTCTTTGATAAGATTAAATACTGTCCATCCCTTATCATGCCAAAATACCATACCTGGTGACTCCTCTTGAAAGTGAAAGAGATCAAGTTTTTTACCTAAAAGCCTATGATCTCTCTTTTCTGCCTCATCTAGAGATTTAAGGTATGCATCTTGTGAGTCTGTATCTGGCCATGCTGTTCCATATATCCTCGTAAGTGCTTGATTTTCAGAATTACCCTTCCAATAAGAACCCGATGTTTTCATAAGCTTAAAGGCTTTGATATGTTTTGTATTAGTTAAATGAGGACCTCTACACATATCGACGTATTCCTCATGATGGTATACAGCAATGATTTCTTGCTCATTAATTTCTTTAAGTAATTCAATCTTATAGGGCTCTTTTCTATCTTTAAATATACTAATAGCTTTATCTTTCGATACAACTTCTCGTTTGATTGAATAGTTCTTTTTTGCAAGCTTTCTCATTCGATTTTCTATTATTTGTAGATCTTTTTCCGTGATTGGATTTTTTGATAAAATGTCATAATAAAACCCGTTTTCTATTACAGGACCAATGACCATTTTTACTTCAGGATAGATTTGTTTTATTGCGTGACCAAATATATGGGCACATGTATGTCTAAGTATATCTAGGCCATCCTTATCGTCA
>CACLCV010000009.1 GCA_902605525.1 uncultured Gammaproteobacteria bacterium | reverse complement strand
AAATCTTTTAAGGAAAAATTCAGAGAAATATCTATCACAGCTTGTGAATACTAAACAACGTATTTTAGTCGAAGGGAAGTCAAAAAAAACAAAAGGAGAACTTTATGGAAGAACGTTTACAAATAAAATCGTTCGTTTTATCGCTCCTGACGACCTCATTGGTAAAAGTATAGAGGTCGAAATATCAAAAGCAAATCGAAGCTCTTTATATGGATATATTTAATAAATAATGAAATCTCCTCAAAATAATTTTAACCAAAATATCATAAAGTTAGAGCCTATAGATAACGATAGACTTGCTAATTTATGTGGCTTACTAGATAAAAATATCAGACAAATAGAAATCTTTTTTGATGTAGAAATATCTAATAGAGGCAATTCTTTTAAAATTACTGGAGATAATGAAAATGTTGCTAGGACATCTAATTTTATTGAGAGAATGTATGACCTGTCCGGAAATGAAGAAATTACGCCAAAACAATTACATTTGTATCTTAATAACTCTGGAGAATTATTATCTCATGATTATGAAAATGAAACGAAACATAATATTAAACTAAAGAAAATAATTATTAAACCAAAATCAATTAATCAAAAGAAATTCATCGACACTATAAATAAAAATACAATTACATTTGGAATCGGTGCAGCCGGCACTGGGAAGACATTTCTTGCTGTAGCATCTGCTGTCTATGCTCTTGAAAATGGTCATGTAAAAAAGATAATTTTAGTGAGACCAGCTATAGAGGCAGGTGAGAAACTTGGATTTCTTCCCGGGGACTTAGCAGAAAAAATTGATCCATATTTACAGCCTCTATATGATTCTCTATATGAATGTTTAGGTTTTGATAATGTAAACAAGCTTTTAGAAAAAAATATAATTGAGATTGCCCCACTGGCTTATATGAGAGGTAGAACTCTTAATGATGCGTTCATCATCTTAGATGAGGCACAAAATACTACTATTTCACAAATGCAGATGTTTCTTACAAGGATAGGTTATGGTTCGTCCACAGTTGTTACTGGAGATGTAAGTCAAATTGATCTTCCCAGGGAATCATCATCAGGACTTAAAGATTGTTTAGAATTTATCTTAAAAATTAAAGGCATAGATGCGGTCAACTTTGAACCAAAAGATGTAATGAGGCATAAAATAGTAACATCTATTATTACTGAATATGGAAAAAGAAAAAAAAATAAAGATTAATTACATAACCTATATTAAGAAGCATTATATTCCATCTTCACGAATTATAAAAAAGTGGGTACTAATAAGCTTAATGAAAGATGTTCTATCTCATGTAAACATAATATTTGTTGGACACCAGAGAATCAGAACACTCAATAAAAACTATTTAAATAATGATCATGCTACTAACGTTTTAACATTCCCAGATAATGATAAAAATACTTCTTCTGGCGATATTGTTCTATGTCCGAAAATTATCAATCAAGAAGCAAAAGAATTCGGACTTCCATCGAAGCTTAGATGGGCACATATGATTATTCACTCTATGTTACACCTTCAAGGATATACACATAATGTAACCAGAAATCGATTAAAAATGGAAAAATTAGAGATGAAATTGTTAGCAGATATGAATTATGGGAACCCATATGTCAGAAGCTAAAGATAATTCATGGTTTGATAAGATTAAAGATCTTTTAGGAGATAGCCCAAAAGATAAGAAAGATTTAATCTCACTTCTAACTACTGCCGCTAACGATAACCTTATAAGTCAAGATTCGTATCAGATGATACTAGGTGTATTCAGTGTCTCTGAAATTCCAGTTAGGGAAATTATGATACCAAGACCGCATGTAATTGCTATTGATGTTAATGAAGAACTTAATACCGTGATAACTAAGGTCATTGAATCAGGACACTCGAGATTTCCGGTAATTAATGGGAAGCTTGATGAAATTATAGGTATACTTCATGCAAAAGATTTACTGAAAAATCAAATTAATACAAATAATGATTTTGATCTCCATGACTATATGAGACCAGCAACATTTATTCCTGAGAGTAAAAGGCTGAATATCTTGTTAAATGATTTTAAAGCTAGTCGTAATCATATAGCTATCGTTATTGATGAACATAGTAACGTGTCCGGACTTGTTACTCTTGAGGATCTAATTGAGGAAATAATAGGTGAAATTGATGATGAGCATGATGTATCATCTAGAGAGTTCATAATTCAGCAAGCACACAATAAATATATAATTGATGCCTTACTTGCCTTGGATGATTTTAATGAGAGATTTAATACGTCATTTGTAGATGAAGATATAGAAACTTTAGGTGGTTTTCTAATTAATAAATTTGAAAAAGTTCCAACAAAACAAGAAATTATTGAAATAAATAATTTTATTTTTACAGTTTTGTCAGCAGATTCAAAAAAAATTAACCGCATACAACTAATCATTAAAAAAGATAATAATAGCTCTTGAAGTTATTTTCCTTATTAATTTCTGCGGCATTATATGTTTTATCATATTCTCCGTTTAACTATAAGATCCTGATTTTTGTTTCTCTGGTTATTTTCTTTAAAGTGATTGAGGATGTTTCACTCAAAAATAAAATAAGATATACGTTCTTTTATGCATTTCTCATTCATGCGTTCGGCGTCTCTTGGGTAAGTGAGAGTTTGATGACATATGGCCTTATGAGCATAGTCGGGAGCATCCTGGTTACGACATTATTTATAATAATAATAAGTCTACCTTATATATCAATTGCATTATTACATAAGCCAATTAAAAAAAATGGTATTTATAATATTAATTTACTTGCAGTTATATTTTTAGCAGCCGAGTATATTAAATCTCTTTTTTTTGGAGGATTTCCATGGCTTTTGATTGGAAACTCCCAAAACGGAACTATTTTTAATTTTATATATCCAGTATTTGGAACATTTATGGTTACCTATATAGTCGTATTAATGTCATCTTTATTTTATAAGTCATTTCAAGTTAAACATAAGCAATATATCTTGCTATCAATAATATTGGGATCAACATATCTATCAACATATTTCATTAGCAACAATGAAGAAATAAAGTATGATGAATATATTAGTTATACAATATATCAACCGAACATATATCCAGATAAAATATACGACACTGACGAATATCAAGATATTATAAATCAGTATATTAAATTTCTTGATGAAAAAATCTCTACTGACTTAATTATTCTTCCTGAAACTATAACGCCATATGCTTTAAATAATAATAATAAACTATTAGAAAAGATAATGACGGTATCTAATAAGAGTAATATTATCATTGCTGGATTTTTTACAAAATCTGAGAGCAACTATTTTAATAGCATGGTTTTTTTCTCTGAAAAAGTTGATTATTACCATAAGAGAAAACTTGTTCCATTTGGAGAATATACTCCTTGGTATGATACAGTTATTAAATTATCAGATTCAATTGATATACCACTATCGAACTTGTCTCATGGACCTGATTCTCAAAAAGAAATTTTCTTTAATAATACTAAACTGTTACCTTTGATTTGTTTTGAAAGTACATTTCCAAACTTGCTGAAGTCTGATATTGAAAACGAAATTATAATAAACATCAGCAATGATGGCTGGTTTGGTAATAGCTTAGGCCCATACCAACACCTGCAGATTACGCAAATTAGAGCACTTGAATTCAATAGGTATATATTGAGAGCAGCAAACACTGGGTTGAGCGCTGTCATAAATAATTATGGAGAAATCGTTGAATATATTCCTATCAATAAACTGGGCAGATTATCAGGTTCCGCACCAATAAATTTAGACAGATCATTCTATTCTCGATATGGAGATATATTTGTTTTGATGTTACTATTTTTGACACTACTTTCTAAGCGATTAATTAGACATAAATAAATGAATAAAGACTATCAACCTGCTGATATTGAAAAAATAGCGCAAACTGCTTGGAATGATAATACATCTTCTAAAGTAAATTTTTCTGATAGCACTAACAAATATTATGTACTAAGCATGTTTCCATATCCAAGTGGCAAGCTACACATAGGCCATGTTAGAAATTATACAATTGGTGACGTTATTACAAGGTCACATAAAATGATTGGAAAAAATGTATTTCAACCAATGGGGTGGGATGCATTTGGGCTTCCAGCAGAAAATGCCGCTATTAAGAATAATGTTCATCCAGAAGAGTGGACAAGAAAGAATATTGCACATATGAAAGAACAGCTTAAAAATATTGGCATTTTATATGACTGGGAAAATGAAATATCTACCGCTGATCCAAATTATTTTCGATGGGAGCAATGGTTTTTTATTCAACTACTTAAAAAAGGACTTGTTTATCGAAAATTATCAGAGGTTAATTGGGACCCAGTCGATAAGACTGTACTTGCAAATGAGCAAGTTATTGATGGTAGAGGTTGGAGGTCAGGAGCTTTAGTTGAGCGCAAAGAAATTCCACAGTGGTTTCTTAAAATCACTGATTATTCAGATGTTCTATTGAAAGACCTTGATAAACTTCCAAATTGGCCAGAACCCGTCAAACTCATGCAAAAAAACTGGATAGGTAAATCAAAAGGATTAAATATAAACTTTAAACTAGCAGAAAGGGATCAAATATTAACTGCCTTTACCACTAGACCAGACACACTATTTGGTGTTACTTTTATTGCAATTAGTATCAACCACTCGTTAGCAAAAGAGTTGCTAGAACATAACAAAAATATTAAGGAATTCATTGAAGAGTATCAAAAACTAACGCTTTCTGAAGAAGCGTCTTCTAAATTAGAAAAAGACGGAATATTTACTGAACTTTACTGTATTCATCCACTTACAAATAAAAAAATTCCATTGTGGATAACAAATTATGTTCTCGATAATTATGGTACTGGTGTGGTGATGGGTGTTCCAGCTCATGATACTAGAGACTTTGAATTCTCGAATAAATTTAAATTAGACATTATCCAGGTTATAGAAAACATGAATAAAGACAATGATTTACCATTCATTGACTCTGGACTACTAATTAATTCAGATAAATTTAATGGACTGGAGTCGCAAGATGCTAAGGGTAAGATATCAAAATATTGTAATGATAATCATATAGGAGAAGAAGTCACATCTTATCGTTTGAGAGACTGGGGAATATCAAGACAGAGATACTGGGGATGTCCTATACCTGTTTTCTATCATGAAGACGGTAGTGTTTATCCTGTTCCAGAAAAAGATCTACCCGTAGAACTTCCTGAAGATGCAGATCTAAGCGGAGATGGAAACCCGCTTGATAAAAATAATAAATGGAAGAATATGATATGTCCGTACACTGGGAAAAAAGCTACGAGGGAAACAGATACTTTTGATACTTTTTTTGAATCATCCTGGTATTATTTACGATTCTTAGATCCTGCTAATAATAAAGAAATGTGTGATAAGAAGTTCAAATCATGGCTTCCTGTAGATCAATATATAGGCGGAATTGAACATGCAATATTGCACCTTTTATATGCAAGATTTTTTTTCAAGCTCCTCAAGGATGAAAACATTGTAGATAATGATGAGCCATTCGAATCACTACTATCTCAGGGAATGGTACTTAAAGATGGATCCAAGATGTCAAAGTCAAAAGGTAATACCGTTGACCCTGATAAAATTATAAAAAAATATGGAGCTGACACAATTAGGTTCTTTATTTTATTTGCGGCGCCGCCTGAACAAAATTTAGAATGGTCAGACTCAGCTATAGAAGGTGGTTATAGATTTCTTAAAAGATTTTGGAAATTATCTTATTCGATTAAACTATCAAAACAACACACTAATGATTTAAATGATAATAAATTATTAAATAAATTAAATAATACTATAGATAAAGTCTCTGCTGATATTTTTGAGAGGAAGTCATTCAATACTGCAATTGCTGCAATAATGGAATTTTATAATTTACTATCGAAATACTTCCAAGAAAATACAATAAGCAATGATATTGCATCCCAATGTATTCAGGTTTTAACAAAGCTTCTGTATCCAATTACTCCTCATATATGTTATGCAGTTTTGTCTGAATTTGATAACAAGCATGCATCAAACCCAAATTGGCCTAAAAAGTTTGATGTTACTAATCATGATGAGGAAATTCAGATAATTATACAGATTAATGGTAAGCTTAGGAGCAAGATAAATGTTAGCCCTGGTTCAAACGAAAAGGAAGTTATTAAGCTTGCTGAGGAAGATAAAAAAGTATTAGAGTTGACTAAAGATAAGAATATTATTAAAACAATTTATATATCAAACAAATTAGTTAATTTTGTAATCAAATGAAACAATTAAAATCATTATTATTAACAACTATTATAATTGCATCTATTTCGTCATGTGGTTATCAATTAAGAGGGTCAGTGAACATTGAAGGGCTAGAAAACGTAAAAATCATAGCTGACAACAAAAATAATTTAACAAGAATATTAGAACAGAAATTATTAGCATATAGAAAAGATTCTCTTAATGAATCTATGTACCCTGCCATTAAACTACTAAGCATTGAAAGTAAAAAAAGACAATTATCAGTCAATTCGTCTGGAAGAGTAGATGAATATGAAATCAATAAAATCATTAAATATCAATTTATTTATTCTAAAGAAAATATTATTTCTGGAACATTGAAAGCAAGCGCATCATATGACTTTAATGAATCTCAAATGCAAGGGACAAGAGAAAGAGAAAATACAGCAATTGAGTCGATAAATCGAAATTTAGTAAGAAAACTGTTATTAAAATTTAAAGCTGGTTTCCAAAGCTAACACGATTTGATTGGCGCATATGGTTCCTCTCTGGTTTTGTCATGATCGTGCATACGATACTTAACAAACTCTTTTAGGTTATTAAAATTAAAAAAAGGATTACCACTAATTTCTTCTTCAAGAGTCGATTGTCTACTTATAGAATAATTATGACCAGGCATAATAATCGTATTTTTATGAAAATTATTTTTTAAGTTCTTGAGTGATTCAAACATTTGTTCAGGATTACCTCCATGAAGGTCGCATCGACCGCAACCAAATACAAACAGCGTATCACCTGCTATAAGATTGTTATCAAAAGAGTAACAACATGACCCTGGCGTATGCCCTGGAGTATGAATTGATGTTAACTTAGATTTTCCTAAATAAATATTTTCTTCTGAATCTAAACCTGTCAAGTTATCGTACTTCTTCCCCCAGAAACTAGCCTCTATTTTATTGATATAAATAGGAATATCATAAAGACTTAATAATTTATCAACCGAGTTTACATGATCATGATGGCTGTGCGTCAAAAGTATTTTTTTAAGATTAATATTATTATTTTTTATAAAATCAAGCACCTGGCTAAGATCCCAGGCAGGATCAACTAAAGCAGCTTCTTTAGTTTTCTTATCCCAGATAAGATAAATCATATTTAACATTGGACCAACATCAAATGTCTTAACTGATAATGTAGAATTAACTTGCATATATGTATTATTATAATATAGTTTCTTTACATTATGACCGAAATTGTACTAAAACCCGAATTACTTAAAGGATTACAGAAGGTGCTTGTCGAGTATGAGCCTAAAAATGAAGATCCTATTCTTGCATCCCAGTATTTGTCTGCAGTTGTAGGCTCAATAGTAGCAACAGCAGAAATGCCAAAAAAAGATAGAGACGATATACTAAAACAGCTTATTGAGTTTACTCAATATGTTTATGATCAGCAGTCAAACGCTTCACAGCAGGGCGATGCTCAGTCGTCTAGCCAACCTGGCGAAGATGCATATGGGAAATGGAAACCAGAGTAACTTAATTTAAAATGTTTTTAATTAGGTTTGGTCCTTTGTACACTAGACCAGTGTAAAGCTGAACGAGATTTGCTCCTAATTTAAACTTTTCATTTGCGGATGCAGCAGAATCTATACCACCTACACCTATAATGGTAATATCATTATTTAAATATTTTTTTACATTTTTAAGAACAATGTTCGATTTTTCATATAAAGGTTTGCCACTTAATCCTCCCTGGATATTTTTAAATTTATGATCTAAATTAGTTTTATCTATTGTTGTATTGGTACAAATTATTCCATCAATATCATAACTATTTACAAGGTTTAACAAGTCATTAAGTGATTCTTCTTCAATATCTGGAGCTATTTTTACAACTAAGGGGGTATGTTTCTTATAAACTTTTTTTAAATTATTATGTAATATTTTTATTGAATCAAGAAAGCTGCTCATATTATTTACTAATTGTAAATCCCTTAAATTTTTTGAATTTGGAGATGAAATATTCAATGTAATATAATCTGCCACGGAATATGATTTTCTAAGACAATATTCATAGTCATGAAAAGCATCTTTAATGTCAGTTGTTGCATTTTTGCCAATATTGATGCCTATAGGAATATTTTTATTAAACTTCTTAATTTGATTAATACCATAATCTATCCCTTTGTTATTAAAGCCAAGATGATTGATGATAGCTTGTTCATTTATTACTCTAAAGACTCTGGGCTTTGGATTACCTGGCTGTGGTTTTGGTGTTAATGTTCCAACTTCTATGAATCCAAATCCTATATTGGATAGAAAATTCAAATAATCAGCATTTTTATCAAATCCTGCAGCCAGACCAACAGGGTTGTCAAATGAAATATCAAATTGTTTTGTTTTTTTACTGATTATTTTCTTATGAAAAACTTTTCCAAAATAACTTTTATATATAAATTCAAGGATGGGTAGAGAAATATTGTGTACTTTCTCAGCATCCGCAAGAAAAGCAATTTTTTGATAAAGTTTAAATAGTATATTGTTCAAAATATTTTCTCAAAAGATAACAAGAATCATTATCATCATTCATATTTTACCAGAATTTGGTTGACATATATATCGTATAAATTTAGAATGATTCTAAATAATAATCTAGGAGAACATTATGAGTTTAAAAGGTTCAAAAACTGAACAAAATTTAAAAGATGCATTTGCTGGTGAATCTCAAGCAAATAGAAGATATCTGTATTTTGCTGCAAAAGCTGATGTTGAAGGTCAAAATGACATAGCTACTGTTTTTCGTTCTACAGCTGAAGGTGAGACAGGACATGCCCATGGGCATTTAGAATACTTAGAAAAAGAATGTGGAGATCCTGCTACAGGTGAACCAATCGGAGATAGCGTTCTTAATCTTAAAGCAGCAATAGCAGGTGAAACACATGAGTACACAGACATGTATCCTGGTATGGCTAAAACAGCAAGAGACGAGGGTCATGATGAAATAGCTGATTGGTTTGAGACACTAGCTAAAGCAGAAAGATCACATGCTAATCGTTTTACAAAAGCATTAGATTCAATATCTTAATCATGTGAATGTGGGCGATGTCGCATCGCCCACATATAAATTAATAATACAGGGAAGATGAATGATAGATAGTATTACAAAAGCTTCGTCAGAAGGCGGTCTTGAGAAACCAACTAGGCACATAATAGATTGGAAGAATCCAGATTTCTTAAACGAAGATAAGTATGAAGAGGAGCTAAGAAGAGTCGCAGATGCATGTCATGGATGTAGAAGATGTGTAAGTCTATGTAACTCATTTCCAACTCTTTTTGATCTTATAGACGAATCAGAAACTTTTGAAGTAGATGGTGTTCAATATAATCAATTTGAATCAGTAATTGATGATTGTTACTTGTGTGATTTATGTTTCATGACAAAATGCCCTTATGTACCTCCACATGAATGGGAAATAGATTTTCCACATTTAATGTTAAGGGGTAAAGCAATTAAAAACTCAAAAAACAAAATATCTTTTAGAGACAAAGTTCTCACCTCAACGGATAAATTAGGACAAATATTCTCAAGACAAGTTATCTCATCTTTAGTAAATTTTTTTAACAAAGTTAAATTATTAAGAAAAGTTCTGAGTAAATTATTTGGTATTCATGAAAATGCTAAACTGCCACAGTTTGTCTCAAAGACGGCAAAACAACTTGGGTTATCAAATCAAGTTAGCGATTCTAGATACAAGATAGCTATATTTACGACTTGTTATCATAATTATAATGAGCCCGGTGTAATTAAAGATTTTTATGATATTTTAAAACATAACAATATTACTGTTGAAATAATAAAAGATGATAACTGCTGTGGTATGCCTAAACTCGAACTTGGTGATATAAAACTAGTAGAAAAAATGATGAAAAAAAACCTATCCAAATTTAAGAAATATGTTGATGAGGGATATCTTCTAGTTGCACCGATTCCTTCATGCGTTCTCATGTATAAACAAGAACTGCCCCTACTTTTTCCAGAAAATAAAGAATTATCGCTTGTATCTAAAGCTTTTAGGGACCCTTTTGAGTTTTTAAATATTCTCAATAATGAAGGCATGCTCAATAAAGATTTTGGCACAGAATTGGGTGATGTATCGTATCAAGTTGCCTGTCATCAGAGAGTACAAAATATTGGAATGCTGACCAAAAAAATCTTAGAATTAGTTCCTGGAACCACTGTAAATGCGATTGAAAAATGCTCGGGACATGATGGTACGTATGGAGTCAAAGTTGAAACTCATGAAATAGCAATCAAAATAGCTAGACCAATAACTAAGGAATTTAAGGAATCTAAGTTTGATAGCTTCACGAGCGACTGTTCCTTAGCTGCACATCATATTGAAAACTCTCTCGGGAATATACAAGCACCAGAACATCCAATCAGTTTAATTAAAAAAGCTTATGGAATAAACAAATGAAACTAAAAATTGAAGATTTACTCTCTTTGGAAGATTATGATGATCAAAGAGAAGTAATTAAAAAAGATCTAATTAATCATAAAAAAAATCGAACTGTCTCTATCGGGGAACATGTTATTTTATTATTTGAAGACTACTCAACTATTAAATATCAAGTTCAAGAGATGCTTAGAATAGAAAAAATATTCAATAAAAAAGAAATGCAAGAAGAGATTGATGCATATAATCCATTGATCCCTGACGGAGACAACTTAAAAGCAACAATGCTTATTATGTACCCTGACGTTGATGAGAGGAAAGTTATGCTATCTAAATTACATGGTATTGAAAATAATATTTGGCTATCTTGTGGTTCTAAAAAAATTACCGCATTTGCTGATGAAGATCTTGAAAGAAGCACAGATAATAAAACATCTGCTGTTCACTTTTTAAGATTTCAACTTGACCAAGATGATATAACTGGATTTTTATCGAACGAAAAAATCAGTTTAGGTGTGAACCACAGTGAATATGATAAGGAAATTGAATTAGCATCAAATAGTAGAGCTAGCTTAGCAAAGGATTTAAATAATAATTAGAGTTATTTATTTTTAACTTTTATTAAGAGCTCTGTACTCTCTATTTCTAAAGTTTTAGGCAATTCAGGTAATTCAGCGAATGTGACTCTGTTATGAGCAATATCAGTAAGTGTGCTCATTGTAGTATTGTAGAGATGATGATGATCTTCTAAATTCGTGTCATAAAACTTAAGTTCATTGTCTATATTAATTGTTTTTAGCATTCCTTTGTCCTCCAATAGAGATAACGTATTGTATACTGTAGCCATAGAAATATTCAACTTATTTTTATCAGCTAAATTTATTAAGTCTGCTGCAGTGAAGTGTTGCTTTTTAGCAAAAATGAGATGAGCTAAATCGACCCTTTGTTTAGTAGGGGTTACATTGAGATCTCTATAAATTTTCTCGTATTTGGCTTCCATATCTGCATTATAATATATTATTTATAAAAGCTTAATAATTATTTATAAGTTTTTTCTAATATACGATGTATGACCGACGAATCTGATTCGGAAAAACCTGTATTTTCAGCTTCATCCATTATTTTTTTTACCTCATTAAGACCTTTAAAATTTAGGCCTAAAGATCTCATAAATGATTTAGCAATATTCAGGTCTTTGTTATGAAGTGACAATTTAAACCCAGGCTTGTAATCTGACTTTATCATCCTTTCACCATGTATCTCCAATATCTTACTATTAGCATAACCGCCTAGTAAAGCTTTCCTAATAATGTCAGGTTTAATTTTAGCCTTAACCGCTATACCTATAATTTGGCTTATTGAGTTAATTGTTTGAGCTACTAATATTTGATTACATAACTTGCATATTTGTCCTGAGCCACTTGCGCCAATATAAGTAATTTTTTTACCAAGCACCGAAAGTATAGGTTTAACTTTAGCGAAAGCTTTCTTTTCACCTCCAGCCATTATGGATAGCTCACCAGAGATGGCACCTGCTTCACCACCAGATACAGGAGCATCAATAAAAAAAGCTCCTTTTCTTTTTAAAATAGCGCTTATATCTTTTGTTCCTTCTGGTGAAATAGTGCTCATATCTATGACACATGCATCTTTATATAAATTAGGCAATAATCCATTTTTTCCTATTACAACTTCTTTTACATCTTTTGTATTAGGTAAATTACTAATTATTATGTCTGCATGGACTGGTAAGTCTTTAATTAACGGTACAAATATTCCCCCAATCTTCAAAATTTCATTGATGATTTTTTTCTTTCTAGCAAAGAAGCTAACTTCATATCCGCCTTTGATTAGATTAACAACCATAGGCTTACCCATAATGCCTAAACCGATAAAACCAATCTTATTTTTTTTAGCTCTCTTCATAGTGTCTAATATAGTATAATTCAACTTATGATAGTTGATTATATTAAATTTAAAAAACTACCTTTATCATCAGAGATGGTATTGTTTTTCATACATGGCAATCCAAGGAACATCAGTAATGAATTAGAGCATGATATTTTAAACTTTTATAAGAAACTTGACTACAAGCAGCAGACTTATGTAATAGATGATGACTCTCAAACAGATATTATTAATAATAGCTATTTTGAACAGTCATTATTTGACGATAAAAAAATAATAACATTGAATATCGTGTCCAATTCTGTACCAAAAAATCTTAAGGTATTTATTGAAACTGTTGTTACCAATAAAAATCAAAATAGAATTATTATCAAATTAGATAGACAGTCATCATCCTTCAAAAACACAAAGTTTTATAAACATATCAGCTCAAATTCATGTTTGATTGAGCTATATGAACTAAAAGGTAAACTTCTTGAGCAGTGGGTTATTAATAAGTGCAAAATAAATAAGATTAGTTATGATGATCAATTTATAAGCAATTTGATTGAATTGAATTTTAATAATAGTTTATCAATATCACAAACTATTTATCAAAAAAGCCTGATGGATGTTACAGATGAGAGAGACACTGTAGAAAATTCTAAGTATGGAGAGTACGATTTAGTTGATACCCTACTAAACAAAGATTATCTAAAGTTTCTTAAAATCAGTAATTATCTTCAAAGCATAAATGCTCCACTGACCTATATCATTTTTTTGTTAAATTCCGAATTAGAAAAACTGTATTTGATTCAACAATCAAAAAATAATAAACCATTTATTCCTCAATTCTTGCAAACAAAATATAGCGCAGCATCTAGTCGGTATACCACTGACAGCTTGCTGAATGCACTTAAAAATATTGTAAAATTAGATGTAAATAGTAAATATAATTCAAAAAATTCCAACTCATGGGCAAGTTTTAATGATTTATTCTTAATTATAATGAATAATAATACGCAAGCATGAATAAAACTGAGATAAAAAAATATATAAAAGGTATTTGTGTGGCATCTAAGCGAGCGGCCATGGCAGCTAGATCACTTTCTAATATTCAACGAGTAATGATAATCAAAAAAGTTATTAAAAATTTAAAAAATAATAATCAAACAATTATTAAGAAAAATTCAATCGATATTAAACTAGCAAAGCAAAATAACCTTTCAGATGCACTTATAGATAGACTTCTTATTAACAGCAGTAGAGTTAAAACTATGATAAATGGACTCGAAGAAATAAATACAATTCCAGATACACTCTATAAAAAAATCAATCAATCAAGACAATCTAGTGGAATAACTGTCGAGCAAATGAGAGTGCCTCTGGGAGTTATTGCTATGATTTACGAATCAAGACCAAATGTTACAATTGATGCTGCAGGTTTATCTTTAAAATCTGGAAATAGTATTATTCTTAGAGGAGGTAGTGAAGCGATAAATAGTAATTTAATATTATCTAGTCTTATCAAAAAAGCACTTCTTGAGAGCAAGGTATCACCAGATTTGGTTCAAATTGTTAAAACGATAGATAGAGTTGCTGTTAGTGAGCTTTTGAAAATGGACTCTTTTATCGATGTTGTAATACCTCGTGGCGGGAAAGGCCTAATTAAAAAAGTGTCAGAAGAATCTAAGATCCCAGTAATTAAGCATCTTGATGGCAATTGTCATGTATACATTGATAAGGATGCTGATTTTAAAACAGCAATGTCATGTACAATAAACTCTAAGACTCAAAGGTATGGCGTGTGTAATGCAGCAGAGTCATTATTAATTCATAAGAGTTTTCCAAAATCTTATATCAAAGAAATCCTTCATGCATTAGAAGAGCATAAAGTCGAGATTAGAGGATGCAGTCAAACAAAGAAATTACATCCTAAGATAAAAAGTGCAAAAGAGTCTGATTGGTATGAGGAATATTTGAAACCAATAATATCTGTAAAAATTGTTCCTAACATTGATGTTGCGATATCACACATTGAAAAGTATGGAAGTAAGCATACAGAGGCTATAATATCAAAAAATAAAAATACTCAAGATAAGTTTCTTAGAGAGGTTGATTCTAGTTCCGTGATGGTTAATACTTCAACTAGATTTGCAGATGGATATGAATATGGATTAGGTGCTGAAATTGGAATTAGTACAGATAAAATACATGCTCGCGGACCAGTTGGATTAGAGGGATTAACAAATCTCAAGTATATTGTTAATAGCAGAGGAGTCATAAGAAATTAAACAGCCTATCATAGGTCTATACTTAGGATCATTCGATCCTGTGCATAAAGCTCATATAGATATACCATTGAAAATTAAGAATCACTTCAAACTAGATAAAATTATCTATGTTCCGACAGGAACATCACCTGTAGGTAAAGTTTTTAAAGCTAATAAATCTGACAGACTTAAAATGTTAGAAAATGTAATAGCTCAAGATAAGTCCCTAAGTATTGATGACTATGAATTGAAATCATCAGATATTTCATATTCGTTTAATACATTGAAATACTTCAAAGAATTATATCCGCCAAGCAAATTAAGACTTATTATTGGTGAAGATAATTTTATGTCATTTACTAAGTGGTATAAATATAATGAAATTATGAAGATAGTGAATATTGTAGTGTTGGTTAGGGATAATATTTTAAGATGTGATAACATGGAAGAGATAAAAATTTTACTTGAAGGGAATATTAATTTATTTAATAAAGCTGAATGTGGGAAGATATATTTTTCTGAAAAACATAAATCAATTATCTCTTCGACAATGATCAGGGAGCATGTCAGAAGGAATGAATCTATTATGAATTACGTTTCTAATGAAAATAATAAATATATACTTGATAAAGGTTTGTATAAATGATTTTAAATGATGAAATAAATTCAATTTTAGAGGAACTTAAAGCTGAGGATATCATATCTTTAAATGTAAAAAATAAATCATCTGTGACTGATACTATGATTATAGCATCAGGAAGATCTACAAGGCATGTTAAGTCAATATCAGATAATATAATAAAGAAACTAAAAAAAACAAAGGTCAAGCCTATAGGTATAGAAGGGTATTCAAAGTCAGAATGGATACTTATCGATTTTGGTGACGTACTGGTTCATGTCATGCATCCTGAAACCAGAGAATTTTATTCTCTTGAAAAGCTATGGGATGAAAGCTTAAATAATGAAAATATGATTTAAATATGCAGAATATTATTAAAATATTCTTTAATATTATAATTATCTTATTGTTATCATTTTCTGCATTAGTATTTATCTCAGAAAACACATCCACTTTTAATAAAAATCTGTCGAGTACTATACAGAGAGAGTTTCTGGAAAATTATAATCTTACTTCCAAAATTGATTCAATCAAAATTAAATGGGAGGGCATTAATCCAAATATTTATATATCACAATTAAAACTCAGTGATAAAAAAAATAATATTATTCTAGATACACCCGTAAGTGTATTTCGAATTGATTTGTTAGAGAGCTTATTTCAAATGTCGATGAATGTCAGTGAAATTATTGTAAATAATACATCTATAATTCTTACACGGGATAATTCAAAGATCTCTATAAATAACTTAAGTTTTATGGATGAGGCTAATAAAACTAATAATACAGTTTTCCCTAAAATAATTCTTAAAAACTCAACAATCAAGCTGAATGATAAAAGTATAAATAACACTATAAATTTTAAAATTAATACTTTAATAGTCAGTAGTATTAAGGATGTACTGACTATTAATGCAAAATTTTTCCATAAATCAAGTCTAGATCCTATCACGTTTATATATCACGCAAAAAAAGCAGAGGGTAATAATATAAGTAAGGCGTTTATAAGCGGAAACTCTGTGAACTTACCATATGACATGTTACCTCCATCTTTAAAACAAATAAAATCTGACCGCATTTCTTTTAGAATATGGATGGATTTAAACAATATGAAAATTGAGAAATTAGCAGGTAATATCGCAGCTGATAAACTTGATGTAAAACTCCCTCTCATGAATCTTAAAATAAAAAACGTCAATAGCGATATTCTTTATGTTAAAAATAAAACATTAGAGACACTAAGTCTTATGAGACTTAATTATCGTTTAAATGATAGAAAAGTAAAAGATAATAAAATTGTAGTTAGTAAGAGTAAATCTAAACAGATAAAGGTATTTATTAAGAATGGTAGCTATCAGTTTATGGATGTTTTATCAAAAAAGACTAACTTATTTAATTACGATTATTTTTCTAAGTTGAAAAATCCTAGTATAAGAAATCTTCAAATACACATATCTAGTAAAGATATTTTGAATTATTTTTCTCTTACAGTTGATAGCCCACTGTTGAAACTCAATGAACAGTATCAGTTGAATGATATATCTTTTGATATTCATGGAGATTTAAAGAAGGGACGAATTAATATAAATAATGTTTCCATGGATAATAATGATGCTAACTCAATAGAGAAAATGAATGGATTCATTAATTATAATGTAAGAGGTAAATCAATATACTTTAGTAGCAATAATCTTAAGGATAAAAATGGCTATCTGATATCAATTAGTGGCAAGAGAATATCAAAGTATCCATCATTAAAAATCAAGCTTTCCACTAATATTAAAGAAATTACACGAACTATTTATCCAGGAATAGAAAAAGATATATTGGAAATCTCGGGAAGCCTTAATAGTAATATTTACTATCATAATAATAAGATTTTCGCTAAAACTAAAATAAGCAACTTTTATCTAAATAATTCTGATTCCGTTTATTTATCTTCAGATAAAATAGATTTCTTTTATTCATCTAATTTGATTAAATCAAATAAGTTCACGTTAAGCTTAAATAATCAGAATCAAATATCCAGCATAGATACTAATATCAAACCAAAGACTTATGAATATATCATGTCGTCATTGGGAGAAATTGATACTGTTCTTCTCTCTAAACTATCAATAATTGATAATAAAATCATAAAAGGAAAATCTTTGGTTAAATCCAAAGTATCCTATAATAAAAAAAGTGGAGAGATAAATTTATATGCCTCCAGTGATTTAGAGGGAGTATCTATTGAATTTTATGAATCATCTATAAAAAAACCTAAAGAAAAAATGAGTGCTACATTAAATTATCAATACTCTTCATCAGTTTCATATCCAATAAAATTATCAGTAGATAAGCACAATTTAGAAATTAAAAATGAATCAAAATATTTGTATCTAAAGATTAAATCACCTGCAGTACGAGGATTTATAAAATATCCTAAAATCTTAGATAATGATGAGGTTGTGAATGGATCATTTGAGTATATTGATACAAGTTTTTTTGCTGGAGGTAGCTTTCTTGCTTCATTACCAAAAATAAATATTAAAGCTAAATATTTAAAATCAAATAATTTAGTCTTCGATAATTTTCATCTTATCATGACACCAATGAATGACTATATAGAAATTACCAAACTTAATTTTAAAAATATACATTTAGAAATGACATCATCAGGTAAATGGTTCATCACAGATAAAATCAGAACAGAGTTATTTGCAGACATTAAAAGTGATGATTTTGGTCTTGCTCTAAAAACACTTGGCTATCCTGATACAATTAAAGGTGGAAAACTACAAGCACAATTATCTGGGATATGGGAAGGCTCTATCCAGGATTTTGGTTTCTCAAAAACAATAGGTACTCTGAACTTCAATATTGAAAAGGGACAAATAAATGAATTAGACAAGGGAACTCAAACCCTCGGCCAAGTCTTGGGGTTGTTTAGCATATCATCAATACCAAAAAGACTATCTTTAGATTTTTCAGATTTTTTTTCTACAGGACTTAGTTTTGATAATCTTAATACAGAGATTGATTTAAATTCAGGAATAGCAGATACAAAAAAAATGACGATAACTGGAAGTTTTGGTGAAATGAGATTATCTGGCAAATCAGATCTTATCAATCAAACGCATGACCAAGTCCTTATCTTTATACCTGATCTATCTTCTACAAGTCTTGTTACAGGTGCAGTTATAGGTGGGCCAATAGGTGCCGCCGCTTCAATATTTTATGACAAACTTCTCAAGGAGTTTGGAGTTGATACAAATAAACTTGCAGGAATTGAATACTCTATCAAAGGCCCTTGGAGTGACCCTGAAATTAAAGTAACCCAATCGTTTAAACCTATCATCAATTAATATATCCTAGACAGATGTCTAAGGTATCTGCAATACAGCTTAATTCTGGACCTAATATTAAGGTTAATCTATACGATGTGAAAACATTTATAGAACAGATAGCTGATATCGGATCAAAGATGGTTGTCCTTCCAGAGAATTTTGCTCTAATGCCTGAAAATGATGCTGACTATATTAAACATGCTGAAGAGCTAGGGGACGGACAGATACAAAATTATTTATCTGATCTTGCAAGTTCTTATAAAATTTGGATTGTTGGTGGAACAATACCTATAAAATCAAAAGACAAAGACCGTGTTATGGCCAGTACTATTACCTATAATGAAAAAGGAGAACAAGTATCTTTATATAATAAAATTCATCTTTTTGATGTAACTCTCCCAAAATCAAAAGAATCCTATGACGAGTCTAAATATTTTATGCCTGGTGATAAAATTGAAGTTATTGATACTCCAATCGGCCGAGCAGGGATAGCCTGTTGCTATGATTTAAGATTTCCAGAACTATTTAGACTGCAACAAGAACAAAAAGTTGATGTTATTATTTTGCCTGCATCATTTACCGAACAAACTGGGAAGGTACATTGGGAAACACTTATTAAAGCTAGGGCTATAGAAAATCTCTCTTTTGTTGTATCTTCATGCCAAGGCGGTTACCATATCAATGGCAAGAAAACGTTTGGCCACACTATGATAGTTAATCCATGGGGTCAAACTTTAGATATACTTGAAAAGGGAAAAGGTTTTATAAGTAGTGATATAGATTTGTCTCAACTGAAATCAATAAGAGAAAATTTTCCAGTTTTAGAACATATGAAACTGATTAGTAAAAAATGAATATAATTAAAGACTATATATTTGAAGAAAACAAACTTAACTTCAATAAGATTGAAGATATAATCGCAGAGTCTTCAGGTCCATCAATTGATTTATCTGATTTATATATGCAGTACACCACGGTTGAGAGTTGGACATGTGAAGACGGCATAGTCAAAAGTGGTTCTCAACATATTGATAGTGGATACGGTATAAGATCAATAAGTAATGAAAAAACAGGTTTCTCATACGGAAATAATTTCAATTTTGATGAAATTATGAAAGCGGCTAAATTATCGAAATCAATTATAAAATCAAATTCATCACAAACATTAAATTTAAAAGAATACTCAGATTTTGAAAAACTTTATATTTCAGAATCCCCACTTGCATCTGTAACCGATGATCAGAAAGTAAACTTTCTTAGAGAAATTAATAAGTATATTAAAGGTAAAGACAAGAGAGTTGAACAGGTTATAATTAACCTCAGCTCCAGCTTTGATTCAATTTTTGTTGCAAATTCTCTTGGGACATATAGTTTTGATGATAGACCGCTTGTTAGGTTTAATGTAATGGTCATATTGAAATCTGGAGATAGAGTTGAGCGTGGAAGTGCAGGTGGCGGTGGAAGATACACTTATCCAATGTTACTAGATACAAAAAGACCCTATGAGCTGGCTGATGAAGCCATAAGAATTGCTGATGTGAACCTAACTTCTAAGCCATGCAAGGCAGGGAATACTACGGTTGTTCTAGGATCAGGATGGCCAGGTGTACTATTACATGAAGCTGTTGGACATGGTCTTGAAGGAGATTTTAATAGAAAAAAAACATCAAACTTTTCTGATTTGATTGGACAAAAGGTCGCATCAGATCTGTGTACTGTTATTGATGATGGAACCATTAAAGATAGAAGAGGATCTTTGTCTATAGACGATGAAGGTACACCGACCGCAAAAAATACCTTGATTGAAAACGGCATCTTAAAAGGATATATGCAAGATTTAATGAATGCAAAATTGATGGATGTTAAACCTACTGGAAATGGCAGAAGAGAAAGTTATGCACATCTTCCAATGCCTCGCATGACAAATACATATATGCTTGGTGGAACATCAGAAGCTGATGAAATCATTGAAAGTGTTAAGGACGGCATCTATGCAGTAAACTTTTCTGGTGGACAAGTAGATATTACTAGCGGTCAATTTGTATTTACAGCATCGGAGGCTTATAAGATTGAATCTGGAAAAGTTACAAATGCGATT
Source organism: uncultured Gammaproteobacteria bacterium (assembly GCA_902605525.1). GTDB lineage: Bacteria > Pseudomonadota > Gammaproteobacteria > CACLCV01. Next base: position 15,693 of record CACLCV010000009.1, on the reverse strand, counting down.
AAAGGGATGACTTTGATTGGTAATGGTCCCGATGTTCTAAAAAAAGTTTCTATGGTTGCTAATGATATGAAACTAGATGACGGTGTTGGTACATGTGGCAAAGAAGGACAAAGCGTTCCTGTTGGTGTTGGTCAGCCGACACTTAAAATTGATGATATTACTGTTGGCGGAACGGAAGTATAAATATGTCTGCTACTTTTCATGAAACTACCGACAAGCTAAAAAATATAATCGACGGTTTAGATAATAAAAGAGAATATGAGTTCCACTTTAACTCTGCAGATGGTGCAGATGTCACTTCAAGGTTTGGTGATGTTGAAAATATTCAATATCATAACGATGAATCACTCACAGTTACATGTATTGATGGTAAAAGAAAAGGTGTTGCTAGCACAAATAATCTATCTGATGAGAGCATAAAACTAACAATAGATAAAAGCAAAACGATAGCCTCATATCTCGAGACAGATGAGCACCAAGGTTTAGCAAAGGATAATTTAATTAATCAATTAAATATAGATTGTGATATAAATTTTCCAAAGACATTTAGTTCAGATCAATTAATAGACATGACCGTTGAGTGTGAAAAAGCTGCACTTGATTATGATAAGAGAATTAATAATAGTGAAGGCTCAGAGTATGGATACTCACAATCAAATAATTTGATTTTAAATTCTCATGGAGCAGTAGGGTCTTATTCTTCAACTAGCTATACACTTTCTTGTGTTGTCATAGCCGAGGAGAATGGTTTAAAAGAAAGAGATTATGCGTATACAACTCGAAGAAACTTTGAGCAGACGGAAAGTGCTCAAGCAATAGGCAAGCTCAGTGCAAAAAAAGTAATCTCGAGACTAGGTGCGAAATCTATATCTACTAGAAAATGTCCTGTCATTTTAACTCCTGAATTATCAGTTGGTCTATTTTCATCATTTTTATCTGCAATTAATGGAAACAATATATATAAAAAAAATAGTTTCTTAGCTGAATATTTAAATAAGCAAGTTTTTGCTAGTCATATCAACATTACAGAAAAACCAGATATCAAAGAAGGACTCGGTACGAAACCTTTTGACAGCGAGGGGGTTAAAACCTCTGAAAAGCATATAATCGAAGGAGGTGTTCTAAATACCTTTTTACTAGATACCTATTCTGCAAGTCAGCTTAAGTCAAAATCTACAGGTAATTCTGGGTATACGAACATATTAATAGAATCTTCAAAAAAAATGCTGAATGATCTGATTGAATCTGTAGATGAAGGAATACTGGTTACTGAGATGATGGGTTCTGGCGCAAACATGTTGACCGGTGACTACTCAAGAGGCGCATTTGGATACCTAATTGAAAAAGGTAAGATATCATATCCGGTAACAAATTTTACGATTGCCTCTAACATGATAGATATGTTCAAAAATATTGAGGAAATTGGTAATGATTACTATATGAACTCGAAGATAAAGTGTGGTTCTGTAATGATTAATGATATGACCATAGGTGGTAATTAATTAAAGTATTGTCTACTCAGATAATCCATGTAATAGTTAATAATGTTTCACTTAAGGGAAATATTAGTCTCACTCATAATTGTAATACCCTCTATGGCAGCACATGCCGCAGATGGTCGAACCATGACCGACAAGCTTACTTGCTATAATTACGAAGAACGTATTGTATTTATTCTTGATCTAAAAAAAGATAATGAAAAATTAAATAGAATGAACCTAGCTGTTGTAAAAAGAACAAAAGATTCTATAGAACTTACTGCACCAGATTTACTTGTAAAATTTGATTCTATTAATTTTGTATTAGATGTAGTCCCTACCAAAGCATCCGAAGCTCTCAGTATGGAATGCACACCATATTAGTCTTGAGCTTTGTATTTAGATTTTAAAATTAAATAACCGGCTACCGCAGATACAATTGATCCTATAAATATACCTAGTTTACTACTATCAATGAGTATTTGATCAGTAAATGCTAACCCATTGATAAATAAGCTCATAGTAAAACCAATTCCACATAGCAGAGACAATCCAAATATATCTTTTAAAGTCACACTATCAGGAAGTTTAAACATCTTTGTCTTCATTCCAATATAAGTAAACAGCGTAATGCCTATAGGTTTACCAACTAACAACCCAAGGATGATACCTAAAGATAGAGGGCTGTAAACACTATTTAAAGTTACATCACTAAAATTAATATCACTATTAAAGAAAGCAAAAATAGGCAAAACAAGTATGCCTACAAAATTATGTAGTTTATGTTCAAGTTGTTTAAGCATTGAATGTTCTAAATTATTATTTTCATTATTTGGAATCGTAGTTGCTAAAAGAACGCCAGCAATTGTTGCATGAATTCCTGATTTCAAAACAAAATACCATAAGAATATGCCTAACAGAATAAAGATATACATCTTCTGAGACCCTGACATGTTCAATAATATTAAAAGTGAGAATACAACGGCTGAATATAATAAATAATGCGTACTGATTTCAGATGTATAAAAGAAAGCTATAATTAATACAGCTCCTAAATCATCAATTATCGCCAACGATAAAAGAAAAACTTTTAAACTTAAAGGAACGCTTTTTCCTATAATGAGGAGTACAGCTAGTGAAAAAGCAATATCGGTTGCTGTAGGAATTGCCCAGCCTGACATATTTTCAGGACTTGTATAATTTATCAATACATAGATTAATGCTGGCGCTACCATTCCTCCGACTGCTGCAATGGCGGGGAGTACCATTTTATCAAAACTTGATAGTTCACCTTCTAGTATTTCTCTTTTTAGTTCTAACCCTATAACAAAGAAAAATATTGCCATCAATCCATCATTTACCCAGTGTGAAACACTTTTTGTAAAACTAAAATCTCCTATGTTTATAGGGATCGAAGCATACTTAACATCAAAATAAATAGATTGAAGTGGACTATTAACTACGATTAGTGCAAGGGTAGCGAAGATCAATAATAATATTCCTGATTTTTCTTCTCTTGAGAAGAAATTTTTTATAGCTTGTGTGATATCAAAGGTATTATTCATTCGCAATTTATTATATCAGCTTGTAAGACTAGCGTATACTTACACTATCAACATAGAGAAATCTTTCGATTCTATATTTTTTGTTAGCGCACCTATAGAGATATAGTGGACACCCTTGATAGCAAATTTTTGTATATTCTTTAGATTGATCGAACCAGATACTTCTATTTTTAAGTTTAAGTTACATTGAATAAACTTTTTCAACATCAACGGTGTGAAATTATCCAGTAACACTCTATCTATCTTTAATTGGTCTAAACTTTTAGCAAACTTGAGTGTTTTTGCCTCAACAACAACTTTTTTATTATTTACAATAGCTTTCTTAATTAACTCAATTGGGGTAGTTGTAAACTTCAAATGATTTTCCTTAATAAGAACAGCTGTGGATAAGTCGTCTCTATGAGGCATACACCCAGCTGCAATACATGCTTCTTTCAATGGAGACCTAAATAATGGAAGAGTTTTTCTTGTGTGAAGTAATTTAATTTTTGTATGCTTAATTCTTTTTTGAAATCTCTTACAAAGATCGTAAGTTCCGGACATAGCTTGTAGGTAATTTAAAGCTACACGTTCTGCTTTAAGAAGAGAGTGATTTGAACCAATAATTTCAGCTATGATTGTATTTTTTTTAGTATACTGACCGTCTTTAATATAAAACTTAATTTTTATTTTTTTATCAATTTTTTTGAATACTTGTTCAAGCCATCTTATTCCATAGACATGAGATGTTTCTTTAATTTTAATTATGGCTTTGCACTTTCTATGTATGGGGAGAAGTTTTGTTGTTACATCTTGTCTGGAACAGTCTTCATCCAGTGCTAGTTTAATATGCTTATCTCTATTCATCAGGTCAGGCTTTGAAAGTATCTTTTAACTCTTTTGTTTTTATAAATATCATTGGACCTAATAAAAGTAATGCAATCAAATTAGGTAATGCCATTAGCCCGTTCATAATATCTGCAATAAGCCACATTAGATTCAATTCTATAATAGCTGCTACAGGTATAATTAATACCCATAATATTCTGTAGTAGATTATTATTTGTGATCCAAATAAAAATTCAGCACACTTTTCACCATAATAACTCCAACCAATAATAGTACTAAATGAAAATAAAATTAATCCAAAAATAACAATGTATTTACCATTAGTTAATAATTGTTCGAAAGATGCAACCGTTAAGACAGCTCCATTGATTTCTCCTATCCATAAATTACTCATTAAAATGACAAAAGCTGTGATTGTACAAACTATTAAAGTATCAATTAGTGGTTCAAGCATTGAAATCATCCCTTGTTTAGCAGGATTATTGGTATTAGCAGCAGCATGAGCAATTGGCGAGCTTCCTAAACCGGCCTCATTTGAAAATACACCTCTTGCAACTCCATAACGCAATGCCATCCAAACTGTTGCACCTGCAAAACCACCGGTTGCTGCAGTGGATGTAAATGCAGATGTAGTAATTAGATTAAATATATATGTAACTTCACTATAGTTAAGAACGATAATCCATAAACCGCCGAGAATGTATATAGCTGACATAAGAGGTACTAATTTGGATGTGATTTTGCCAATGGATTTGATACCTCCAAGAATTACAAGTGCGACCAATAAAGCTATAAAAATTCCAACACTAAAAGATGAAATGCCAAATTCATTTTCTATAACTTGTGATACAGAATTAACTTGTACTCCATTACCAATTCCTAAAGCTGCAATCATACCTGCAAGAGCAAATAGATAGGCAAAAATTATATAGTTTTTTGATAATCCATTTTTAATATAATACATTGGCCCACCAACCGTCTCACCATTAACATTTTTCTCTCTGTACTTAATAGCAAGAAATGCTTCGGCATATTTTGTCGCCATACCAAATAAAGCAGACACCCACATCCAAAATACTGCACCTGGTCCTCCAATATAAATTGCCGTAGCAACTCCAGCAATATTACCTGTGCCAACTGTTGCAGATAGAGCAGTTGTTAAGGATTGGAAAGATGTGATTTCTCCATCAGTGGTTTTTTCATCTTTTTTAAAGATTTGTTTGAAAGCTATGAGGATATACGTAAAAGTAAATCCTTTAAGGCCAAGACTTAGAAAGATTCCCGTACCTAAAATTAATATAAGTGTAATGGGGCCCCATATCAAACCACTTAAAGTATTTAGAAAATCATACATTGTCTTTTTTATGTATTACTTGAACTGCTGACTCTCTATTTTCATTTTCAGCTTTAAGCTCATCAAAAATAAGATCTGAGTAGTGCGGTATATCATAGCCAGTTTTAAGTTTTGTACCTACGGTATGAGAATAATCCGATGATTTACAATTATTTTCTGCATGTCTATTAACTATAATAATGAATCCATCATTTTGAAGACTATCAAGAGCTTTACCTATTATGTGTTTACTTAAATCTTCATTACAAAATTTTTCATCTATTAAAAATACATTATGTTCACTATCAAAGTCACATTCATTTAAATTTCCAATTAAACGATTGAAATTTGATGCCGTATCTTTAGGAAGGTACTCAGAATAAGCATCAATATTATCTTCATTAGAGGAATAGACTTTTGTTTTTTTGATATTCATATAATCACTGCACGCTAATTCCATGCCAAGTAAGTTACTATTACTGACAACTCCAAGGTTGATTTTTTTATTTCTTCCATGGTTATCAAGAATTATTTTCTCAACGACTGCACTGAGACGTAAATTTTCATTTTGATTATCTATTTCATTTTGTAACTCATTTAATTTATTTTCTTGATAAAGTTTAGGCAATGTCTTATCAATAAAATAAGTAAAAGTACTATTACGAACCTTAGGCTCTTTCTTACCGATACGCATTGACATCACACCATCATTCTCCGCCCATATATTACTCATACCCCACCATTTCTGCCTGCTTTGGAAAGCAACTTCTAGAATACTTCTCGACCAATAGTTTTTCTCAACACCTTGTCTTTCTGCATAAACTGGAAAAATTACTGCACCATCTTTTTTTATTACGTACATAAGGTATCTCAAAAACTCTGCGCCCCAATTATTAGCATAAAGTGGAAAACTAATCCCTAGATAAACTCTATCTATAGAATGTTTTTGAAACGGATAGTATAAAGATGGTAGTTCAGCGTTATTATCAAAACTATCTGAATCCAAAGTATAGCTTTTAATATTCTTACTTGGTTTTACAGCACCGTGTTTATCGCGAGTGTCTGATGCATAATAGTCTATGTCATCTTCGATGTACTTACTTGATTTGTGGAATATTATATCTGTCATATATCTGATATTATGGTAGTAGATTTTACCATGAAGTTAAGTCTATCAATAGATAAAATCGAGAAATACATATGATACTGTTATTAATTTTCCTATCAGCCCTGACTGCTTTTATCCTTTATAAAACTGTTACTCCTTTAACTGTGATATTCATAGTTATTTTATTCTATTTAATTATTTATAAACTTGCTTCTAAAAAAGAAAAAATACAAGAAGATTCTTTTATAAAAACAGACAAACAAGTTAAAAAAAATAAGACTATATTCTTTTCAGAGCATGATAAAAGTATATTCAATCAAAACTCTTTTCCAATGTTCATAGTGAATAAAACCTTTACTATAGAGAAATCTAATGTTGCTTTTAATTCCTTTGTTGGAAAAGATGCAAGCAATCTTCATTTATCATTGGTAATGAGATCTAACGAATTGAATGAAGGTTTAAATGAAGCTTTAGAAAATAAAAGAAAAGTCGACGTAAGTGTAATTATATATGATCAAGTTCACAGATATGTTCAAGCACAATTGTTTCCGATTAAAATAGAAGGTGAAACATTCATATTGGTCATCATGACTGATGAAACAAGTCAAAAAGTTTCAGAGCAAATTAAATCTGATTTTATTTCAAATGTTACCCATGAATTAAAGACTCCGCTTACTGCTATAATGGGGTTTATTGAGACCATTCAAGGCCCAGCTAAAAATGATGAAAGTCAAAAAACTAAATTTCTTAAGATTATTCATACTGAGGCTGAGAGAATGCAAAGACTTGTCAATGATACATTAGCACTTATAAGAGTAGAGGAGTCAGAATATCAAATCCCTAATTCAAAGGTTGATATTTATAGATGTGGCAGCGCAGCAGTAGATGCTGCTAAGCAAAGTGCAGAAAAAAAAGATATAACAATAGAATTATCTAGTAAGTATAAAGAAAATGAAATATTTGCAAGAGGTAATAATGACCAAGTAATAGAGATATTTGAAAACTTAATTAATAATGCATTAACTTATAGTGATACCTCGACTACTGTAAGCATAGAATTTGAAGTCAATGATAGTGAAATATGCTTTACGATTAATGATCAAGGTTGCGGGATTCCCAGACTAGATATTTTGAAAGTAACAGAAAGATTTTATAGATCAAAGAATGCAGCTCTATATAAAAAGAGTAGTTCAGGCTTAGGTCTCTCGATAGTCAAGCATATAGTCAATCGTCATGCAGGTCGCCTGGTCATTGAGAGCGAGGAAGGTAAAGGAAGTTCTTTTAAGGTCTATTTACCGATATTTCAAGAGAGCTAGTTTTGTTCATAAATCTTTAATAATTCTTTAATTCTGCCTTCATTTAATTTCGTTTAAATAGAATTGCAATAAAAATTTATTTGGAGAATTTATAATGAAATTTTTAACTTATTTATTATTTTTCTTAGTATCTCTATCAACAGACCTGAGCGCAAGAGAGAGTATTTCAATTGTTGGGTCATCAACAGTTTATCCGTTTTCAACAACTGTTGCTGAAGAATTTGGAAGAAGAAATGATTCATTTAAATCTCCGATTGTAGAATCAACAGGCTCTGGCGGCGGTTTGAAACTATTTTGTTCAGGTATGGGCCCCAATAGTCCTGATATCACAAATGCATCTAGAAGAATTAAACAAAAAGAAATCTCGTTATGTGAATCAAATGGTGTCAAAAATATCATCGAGATAAAAATAGGTTTTGATGGTATTGTGTTTGCTAATTCAAAAAAGGGGCTAAATTTAGAACTCACAACTAATGATATTTTTTTGGCATTAGCAGATGAAGTGCCATGTGGACTTCAAGATGAAGTTACATGTAAAAACACATCCAAACTCTGGAGTGATGTAAACTCTGAATTACCAAACTTACCAATTGTTGTATACGGCCCACCTCCTACATCAGGAACTAGAGATGCATTCGTTGAAATTGCAATGACATCTGGATGTAATCAAATTAAGTGGATAAAGGATCTTAAAAAAACAAATAAAAATGAATGGAAGAAAATATGTAGAACCATAAGAGAAGATGGACCGTATATTGAAGCTGGCGAAAATGACAATTTAATCATACAAAAGCTTAATTCTAATCCTGACTCATTTGGTATTTTTGGATTTAGCTTTCTAGATCAAAATAACGATCAAGTAAAAGGTGCGAAAATCAATGGAGTCAATCCTACATTTGACGCTATTGCTGATGGTGAATATAAAATCTCTAGATCTCTTTTCTTCTATGTCAAAAAAGATCACATAGGAGTTATACCAGGCATCCAAGAATTTTTACTACATTTTGTTAGTGAAGATACCATAGGAGAGGATGGATATTTAATTGATAAAGGATTGATACCTCTTCCAGAAGATGAATTAATGAAATATCAAAATGATGCAAAATCTCTAATAAATATGAGTTACTAATAAAACTCTAAAATTAAAAGAAATGTAACAAAAATGTAACATTGCAATCATATATTGTAGCTAATGACCGAGCTCTTATATATTGCACTTTTCATTTTAGCCTCATATAGCTTTATGGTTAACAAAGGGAGAGCGGCTTCACTAGGAAAATTTAATACACTCCATTCACAGCCATATTATCATGGGCTTTACTCATCAATCCTCACCTTTCTTCCAGCAATCATATTGTTAATATTTTGGTCAAGTATACAAAATATAATGACAAACCTAAGTATCAGAGATTTTTTTGTTGATGTATCTGATCCAGGACTTATAAAATTCTATATTGATTCTGTTATTAATTATTCAAATGGAGTGAGTTCAAAAATTATTGAACATGATGGATTCATGCCTGCAGTAGAGAAATATTCATCATTAACCTACACAAGCACTATTTTAAAAGTCATTGTTGTGACAGGATTATCAATTATTTTATTAAGAGCATCTATTAAAGTAGTCACTGTAGATTTTAAGGCTAGGGATTATGTAGAATCAATGTTTACAACGCTTATGAAATTCTCATCAGTGATTGCTATCTTCGTTACTATAGGTATTGTTTTATCATTACTTTTTGAGACTTTGAGATTTTTTGCAACAGTGAATGTTTTTGATTTCTTATTTGGCCTTCACTGGAGTCCTCAAACAGCTATTCGGGCAGATCAAGTTGGATCATCAGGAAGTTTTGGAGCAATACCTGTATTTTTAGGGACAATTTTAATATCTATAATTGCCATGTTAGTTGCTGTACCAATTGGAATGTACTCTGCAATTTATTTATCACAATATGCCTCAGAGACTGTAAGAACATACGCAAAACCTATTATTGAAATCCTTGCAGGAATACCAACAGTCGTATATGGATTCTTTGCAGTAATAACCGTTGCACCTTTTTTTAGAGATCTAGGTGATAAAATAAGTCCGGGCACACTAAGCGGTGAAAGCGCAATTATTGCTGGATCAGTAATGGGTATCATGATTATACCATTCATTACATCGTTAACTGATGATGCTATGAACGCTGTCCCTAGTTCATTGAAAGAAGGCTCGCTTGCAATGGGTGCCACTGTATCTGAGACGACAAAGCAAGTTATAATACCAGCGTCTTTCCATGGCATTGTTGCAAGCTTTCTTTTAGCATTTTCTAGAGCCATAGGTGAGACAATGATTGTTGTAATGGCAGCAGGTTTTGCTGCTAACCTTACATTAAATCCATTTGAAAGCGTAACAACAGTTACGGTCCAAATAGTTGGTTTACTTACAGGCGATCAAGAATTTGATAGCGCAAAAACACTATCTGCCTTTGCATTAGCTTTTGTCTTATTTTTCCTAACATTAATTCTAAATATCATTGCATTGAATATGGTAAAAAAATATAGAGAACAATATGAATAATTTGAATAAAAGAAATAAAGCAGAAAAAAGATTTAAATTATATGGGATTTCTGCAGTCATAATTGCAATTACTTTTTTATTTGTTTTGTTGTTTAATATTTTCTCAAGTGGAGCTAGTGCGTTTAAAGCAAGTTATATTGGTGTAAAAATTGAAATACCATCAGCTATGAATATTGATGAAATAAATTCAAGAAAAGAGTTTAAAAGACAAGTTTTAAAAATGTTTCCTGAAGTTGAGACAAGAAGTGATAAAAGAGCATTGTTATCTCTTTTTAGTAAAGGCGCTATATATGAGTTTGAAGATTTACTTGAACAATCAGATTCTAATGGTCTGGATGGATATTATTGGTTTTTAGCTCACGGTGATCTCGATATGTACATCAAAGGTACTGTCGAAAGACGAGGCAATGAGGCTGGAAGAATTAATTCTAAAAGAATGACGTTCGTCGATGCTTTAAGAGAACAAAATCTTATACAATTACAAGCAAATAAATATTTACTATCCTCAGCAGACAGTAGAGAGCCTGAAATGGCAGGAATTCGTGGTGCAATTGTCGGTTCTTTGTACGCTATTCTCATAGCTTTTATAGTTTCCTTCCCTTTAGGTGTTTTGTCAGCTTTGTATATGGAAAAATTAGCATCTAGAAATAAATTTTCAGATATTATTGAGACTAACATCAATAATTTAGCAGCTGTCCCATCTATAGTTTTTGGGCTTCTTGGTTTAGCTATTTTCTTAAACTTTTTCTCACTTCCACGATCAGCTCCGCTTGTAGGAGGTTTAACGCTAGCAGTAATGACGCTTCCAACTATTGTCATAGCTTCAAGGTCAGCGATTAAATCAGTTCCACCTTCCATAGAAGAGGCATCAATTGGATTAGGCGCAAGTAAAATACAAACGCTTATGAATTTCACACTCCCATTAGCCATGCCAGGAATTATGACTGGAACCATCATAGGTATTGCGAGAGCTTTAGGCGAAACTGCACCACTCTTAATGATAGGTATGGTTGCATTCGTCGTTGATGTACCTGGGACACCACTTGATCCATCAACTGCACTGCCCGTTCAAATTTTTTTATGGGCAGATAGTCCCGAGCGTGCATTTGTAGAGAGAACATCAGCCGCAATAATGGTCTTGCTTCTTTTTCTAGTACTGTTAAATTTAGCTGCAATATATATTAGAAATAAATTAGAGAGAAAGTGGTAACTACATGAGTGAAAAACTAAAGATATCTATAAAGAACTTAAATGTATTTTATGCTGAGAAGCAGGCATTATTTGATATTAATTTAAATATTATGGAAAGAGAAGTTACGTCATTAATTGGACCTTCTGGTTGTGGGAAATCTACTTTATTGAAATGCCTCAATCGTATGAATGATTTAATTGATATATGTACTATGGATGGACAAGTTATGATTGATGGTGCAAATATTAATACACCTGATCAAGATCCTGTTTTATTAAGATCAAAAGTTGGAATGGTATTTCAAAAACCAAATCCATTTCCAAAATCAATTTATGACAATGTAGCTTATGGACCAAGACTTCATGGCATGGCGCAATCCAAAGATGAACTAGATTCAATGGTTATTAAATCATTAACTAGAGCAGGTTTATATGATGAAGTTAAGAATAGATTATTTGAAGCTGGAACTGGCTTATCTGGAGGGCAACAACAAAGATTATGTATTGCAAGGGCATTAGCTGTGAACCCAGAAATAATCTTAATGGATGAACCTTGTTCTGCCCTAGACCCAATCGCTACAGCAAAAATTGAGGAACTTATTGAAGAGCTAAAGAGGAAATATACCATTGTAATAGTTACACATTCCATGCAGCAGGCTGCTAGAGTATCTGATCGAACAGCTTATATGCATATGGGCGAGCTTATTGAATCAGGTTTTACTAAAAATATCTTCTCCAATCCACAACATCAGAAAACACAAGACTATATCACAGGGAGGATAGGGTGAATTTCTTTGAAAAATTATTGTATAATTTGAATATATTATGAGTGAATATAAAGACCATATAGTTAAATCCTTTGATGATGATATTGAAAATATCAAGCAACTTACTACCCAAATGGCAACGCTTGTAGAGGAACAGTTTAAGCTTTTGTATCATGTAATTGATACAGCTTCACCCGCTACAATAGAAGATATTCTTGATAATGAACCAAGACTAGACCAATATGATGCTGAAATCCGGGACGCTGTTATTACGATAATAACTTTACGTGCACCGATTGCAATCGACCTTAGGGCTTCACTGACCGCGCTTAGAATTTCAACTGATTTAGAGAGACTAGGAGATTATGCAAAGAGCATTGCTATGCGAGTAGCTGCATTAGAGACTATTCCAGATACAAATATTAAAAATGATATTCTTAGACTACTTACACTTGTGCAAACTCAAATGAAAGATGTTATTGATGCCTATTTATCTAAAGATATAAAAAAGGCGGAAATTGTAAGGAAAAATGATTTGATGATTGATGAAAAATACAACCTAGTTTACGATGTAATCGTTGATCAAATAAAAGATAAAGTTCCAAAATTAAAACTACTTACATATACCAAATTACTTTTTGCGATTAAGACCCTTGAAAGAGCTGGTGATCATATATGTAATATCGCTGAGGAGATTCATTTCATAGTTACAGGTGAAGATATTTCTACAACTAAAAAACCAAGTCAATCTATAGAAAAAAGTCTTGAAGGCATCAATAAATGACAGTAAAAATCTTCTCTGTAGAAGATGAAGAATCTTTAGTATCTCTTCTTGAATATAATATTAAATCTTCTGGGTATGATTTCTATCATGCGGGCACAGCTTATCAGGGGATGATTGATATACAAAAAGTTAAACCAGATTTAATATTATTAGATTGGATGCTTCCTGATCAACCAGGTACAGAGATTTGTAAATTTATTAGAAGTCATGAAAGTTTATCAGAAACTCCCATTATAATGCTTACCGCAAAGGGAGAAGAGAGTGATTTAGTGTCAGGTCTAAATATTGGATGTGATGATTATTTATTAAAACCATTTAGTCCAAAAGAGTTGATTGCAAGAATAAATGCTTTATTAAGAAGAAGTAAAAATAAAAATAAAGAAAGTATTCTAGAATTTGAAAATATAAAGATGAATACAGATACTCACAGAGTGTATTGTTGTAATAAAGAGGCAAAATTAGGTCCCAGAGAATACAGCATATTAGAATTTCTAATGAAAAAACCAGGTAGAGTTTTTACAAGACAGCAAATCCTTGATTCAGTTTGGGGAACTAATGTGTACGTCTCAGACAGAACTATTGATGTACATATAAGGAGATTACGCCAAGCTTTGAGTACGACTGAGGAATGCAAAGTAATCAGAACAATAAGATCTTCAGGATATTCTTTAGATATTGAAGCTTGATTAATAAAAATTCATAAAACTGAAATATTTTTACTATAAATATTTCATTTATCTTTATTAAAATCAGAATAATGAACTTGTATTATTAGTGCTATTGAAATAACAGAATCTTTATGAGATCTCTGTTTAGACAAAAAGGGAGTCAACATGAAAAATATATTTACTTTATTGCTAGTTTTCTTAATTTCAAATTCTGTCTTTGCAGGACCATATTTAATGACTAAGCATGAATTTAAAATGAAAGATACAGATTACAGCAGTACTATCAATCATGTAAGATTTGGACATTCTTGGAAAACAGAAGGTGGCTTAAAGCTATATGGCGAAATTGGTGCAGCAGAATCTGTTAGCCATGGAAAAGATATCTTAGATGGAGTTGCAGGAAAATCATATGAGTTTGGATTCAGTAAAAAAATTACCGATGCATTTTCTTGGAAAGGAAAGTGGGAAGGACTAGAGAATCACAATGCCAAAAATTCGCATAAGATTGAAATCAAGACCAAATGGAAATTTTAGTAAAATTAAACACGTACCTTTTATATAAGTAATAATTAGTTAGTTATTACTTATTAAGATTTCTCATCTAAATCATATATATACAGACCATACTTACCAAAGTAGGATCTTTTGTGTTATCTTTACCTCAGGAATATGTAAAAAATAAACAAAATCAAGAGAGGTCAGACCAATGCCTGCAGAAAGCATTAATAAAGATAACACTGTCACTCTTGACCAACTTTCTGAAGTTCTTGATAGCGGTGCAGTTATCAAAGCAAAAAATCTACTCAATTCTTTATATCCATCTGAGATAGCTGATGTCATAGAAAGTACACCTCGTAACAGAAGGGATCTTTTATGGACATTAGTTACTGATGAAAATAAAGGTGAGACACTCGCTGAGCTACATGATGAAGTTCGAGAAAATTTAATTGATGAACTTATCGATCGAGATGGAACCGAGGGCTTAGCTAAAATTGCGGAGAAGCTTGATTCTGATGACCTTGCAGATATTATCCAATCTCTTCCAAAAGGCTTAACTAGAAAAGCCATTAAGAGTCTTACCAAACAAAATCAGGAAAGACTTGAAAAAGTATTGTCGTTTGAAGATGGTACAGCAGGTGGACTCATGAATACGGATACGATTACTATAAGAAGTAATGTTACTGTTGATGTGCTTTTAAAATATTTAAGACGAATGAAAACACTTCCTGATCAAACAGATAAAATATTTGTAACTGATAGGATTAATATGTATCACGGATTTGTATCTTTAAAAGATGTATTGGTGTCAGAACCCTCTACGTATGTATTTCAGATTATGAAAAAAGATGAAGACCCTATTGATCCAGATTTAGGAGAACACGAAGTCTCAAGACGATTTGAAAATGCAGATTTAGTGTCCGCTGCTGTCGTGGACAACCAAGGTTTTCTTTTAGGACGTATCACGGTTGATGATGTAGTCGATGTCATTAGAGAAGAGGTTGATGAAAGCGTTTTGAATATGGCGGGCCTTAAAAAAGATGATGATATCTTTGCACCTGTTATACAAAGTACTAAAAGAAGAACATTATGGTTAGGTGCGAACTTTCTTACAGCACTTTTAGCTGCCGCTGCTATAGGACTTTTTGAGGCAACTATTGAAAAAGTTGTAGCTTTAGCTATTTTAATGCCAATTGTTGCAAGTATGGGGGGTATTGCTGGTAGTCAAAGTCTAGCACTTGTCATCAGAGCGCAAGCACTTGATCAAATTGGATCTTCAAACTCAAAACTTCTCATCTATAAAGAGTCTGCTATTGGATTATTAAATGGAATCATTTGGTCTGGAGTTGTAGCAGGAATTGTTTATCTATGGTTTGATAGCATGTTCCTCGGAGGAGTGATTGCTGCAGCATTGATGATCAATTTAATTGTAGGCGCGATAAGTGGCGTGAGCTTACCTCTTATTCTAGAGAAGCTTGATATCGATCCAGCTCTTGCAGGTGGTGTGATCTTGACCACTATCACAGATGTTGTTGGCTTCGTCTCACTTTTGGGAATCGCAACTTTTCTGATGTAAAAATCAGTATATTGGGATTAT
>CACLCV010000008.1 GCA_902605525.1 uncultured Gammaproteobacteria bacterium | reverse complement strand
TTGCAAGGTAGCCAAGTATCAATGTTGCTATTATCATAGAGAATCTCTTTAGAATTTCAGAAAAGGACAAAATATCATCAAGCTGAAGTAATTCTAAAATAGACTTAGACTCTAGATCATTATTTATACTTTTAGGAACTTCATTGGATAATAAAATATCTTGATTGAGATACTCAGTAGAACTAAAACTTCCATCAGGATTGAATAAATATGACTTACCCTCCAATAATTTAATTAAGTCGTCATTAGATTCTGTTGTTGATATTCCAGATGAGATACTAATTGAGTTTGATTCATTATTTTTAGATTTAATAAATACATTAGCTGTAGTAAGCTTATTTTTATTGTTAATATAAATTACCTTTGATCCATCATTGCTAATTGTGAAATTTTTATCACGCAAAGAGTATATTTTTTGTTCATGAACGATTCGATGCTCGATTTCAGATCTAACATCTACTGTATAAGGTGTAATAAAACAATTGAAAAGCATGACAATGATAGCTGTAATAACAATTATTCTTGTGAGAATCACGGATATTAATTTATTTGAATAGCCGTTTACCTTCATAATTACCATCTCATTGGATACGTACAGCTTATTGAGGGCAATTATTATTCCAAAAAACAAACTGATAGGTATAAGTAAAGAGAAGTACTGTATTATTTTTAAACTCAGTAACTGTAATAAAAATACAGATGGAATACCGCCATCATTAACGTCCTCCATCAATCTTAGTCCTGTATTTGCAAAAAGTATAAGCGAAAGAATTAATAAAACAGATAACACTGACTGAAGGGAGTTTTTATAAATATATTGGCTAATTAAATTCAAAGTAATAATTACAAGGTCAAATAAAAGTGTTAATCTAAACCATTAAATCAGTATAACTTTATTATTTGGAAATATCATGAAATACCTAAGATTCAACAAAAATTCAAAAGCCGATTACAACTTATTATTCGTCTATGAAGATAAACTATCAAGCCTTAATAAGTCTGCCCTCAGCGATGCCGTGTTTGAAGATGTAAAATTAGCGATATCTAGTAAATTAGTCACTGGTACATCAGGTTCAATGAATGTGTTTTCTAGTAAAATGTATGAAAAAAACTACTTTCTTGTTGGTCTTGGTCAAAAAAACAAGCTAACAATTCAAAATTATGAAAAAAATCTTAATTCTGCGCTAAAGAAAATCAATGGTTATAATATTAAAAAAATCTCGCTTGATCTCAATAACATAGCTATTAGGAATTATGATCATATTAAATCTAGTATTATAGAGGTTGAAAAAACTCAATATAGTTATAAAAAGACGAATACTTCATCTTTGAAGGAGTGTTTATTAAATGTTTCAAGTAAAATTTCTAATAAGCAACTGAACAACACCATAGATATTTCAATTGCGATAGCTAATGGTCTTAATAAAGCAAGAATCCTTGGCGATACCCCTCCAAATATATGTAACCCAACTTTTTTAGCAAAAGAATCAAAAAAATTAGAAAAATTAAATAAGAACTTAAAAGTGGAAGTACTGGATGAGAAACAGATGCGTACTCTTAAAATGGGATCATTGCTATCTGTTTCGCAAGGAAGTACACAACCAGCAAAACTTGTAATAATTAAATATATGCCTATAAAAAATAAACAGCCTATCGTGTTAGTGGGTAAAGGTATTACATTTGATACAGGAGGCATATCTCTAAAGCCATCGCCTAATATGGATGAAATGAAATATGATATGTCAGGAGCAGGTTCAGTTATTGGTACTATGCAAGCATGTGCTGAAATGAATTTAAAAAATAATGTTATAGGCATATTAGCATGTGCTGAAAATATGCCTAGTGGAATAGCTACTCGACCAGGAGATGTAGTAACAAGCATGTCAGGTATCACAATCGAAATACTAAATACTGATGCAGAAGGAAGATTAGTTTTGTGTGATGCATTAACATTTTCCAAAAAATATAAACCTAGATATATATTAGACATGGCAACACTCACAGGTGCATGCCTAGTTGGTCTTGGAAAATATCCATCAGGATTATTTTCAAACAATGATGTTCTAACCAAGAAGATTAAAAGTTCTGCTGATAAGACGGGTGATCGTGTTTGGGAATTACCATTATATAGTGACTATTTTGATGAACTAAAAACTAATTTTGCTGATATACAAAATATAGGTGGTAGGTATGGTGGCGCCATAACTGCTGCAGCATTTTTAGCTAATTTCACAACGGAAGAAAAATGGGCACATCTAGACATTGCTGGTACAGCATGGGATTCGGGAAATGACAAAGGGTCAACAGGTAGACCAGTAAAATTACTTACAGACTTTGTGATGACAAATAAATAAAATTGAAATCAGTCGTAAATTTTTATTCAATTGAAATAAATCATGATATTAAATTATGTCTTTGTAAATTTGTTAAATGTTTATACAAAAAAGATGAAAATATTATCATAATTGATGATTATGAAAAGCTTGAAGAACTAGATAAATTACTTTGGTCTTTTGAACAGAATAGTTTTTTACCACATAAGATTTATAATAAGGGAGACGTAATTGATACGCCAATAATATTATTATCTATACAAAATCTTGATAAACTCAGATTATTTAACGATTATACCTCTATTATAAATAATTATGATAATGCTTTAGTGAACCTTGAACATAATATTAATATCTATGAATTCGTAGATACTGATGAATCAAAAAAATCCATAAGTAGAAATAAGTTTTTAGAATATAAGAAAAATAATTTTACTTTAATGCATAATAAATATAATGAACAAACAATATAAGCCGAGAGAAATTGAAGAGAAGATTTATAATTCTTGGGAGAAGACAAAATCTTTTTTAGCAAAAGAATCTACATCTAAATTTTCTATAGTGTTGCCTCCACCTAATGTAACAGGAACGTTGCATATGGGTCATGCATTCCAACATACTATCATTGATATTCTTGTTAGATATCATCGCATGCTTGGTAAGAGCGTTTTATGGCAACCAGGCACTGACCATGCTGGTATTGCTACACAGCTAGTGGTAGAAAATAGACTTAAAAGTTTAGGCAAAAATATCAAAGACCTTAGTCGTGATGAATTTATAGATGAGGTTTGGAAATGGAAGGAGATTTCTGGAAACACAATTATCAATCAGACGAAAAGACTAGGTTCCTCTGCGGATTGGTCAAGAAATAGATTCACAATGGATGATGATTTATCAGAAAATGTTAGAGATATCTTTATTGAACTTTATGATAGTGAATTAATTTATAGAGGTAATAGACTTGTTAACTGGGATATTAAGCTTCAAACAGCTGTATCTGATTTAGAAGTTATAAATGAAGAAAAAGATGGTTACTTGTATCATTTAAGATATAAAGTTGTTGATTCAAACGAGTTTATCACTGTTGCTACTACAAGGCCGGAGACCTTCTTTGGAGATTCAGCAGTATGTATTAATCCAAATGACAAGCGATATAAACATCTCATAGGAAAACAAGTAATTTTGCCAATGATCGATAAAGAAATACCGATAATACAAGATGAAGTTGTAGATATAGATTTTGGAACTGGATGTCTGAAAATTACACCAGCACATGACTTTAATGACTACAAAATTGGTAAGAAACATAATTTAGAGTTTATAAATATCCTAAATAAGGATGGATCTATGAATGAGAATGTTCATGAAAAATATATTGGAATGAATATACATGAAATAAGAGATAATTTAATTAAAGATCTTGATGATATTGGTGTCTTTGTAGAACAAATACCTTATAAGACAACTGTGCCAATAGGAGAAAGAACGGGTGAAATAATCGAACCATTACTAACGAGTCAATGGTTCATGAATATGAAAGAAATAGCAAATGATGGTATAGAGGTGGTTAAGGATGGAAAAATTAGTTTTGTTCCTGAGCACTGGAAAAAAATTTATTTCAACTGGTTAGACAATATTGAAGATTGGTGCATTAGTAGGCAAATAATGTGGGGGCACAGAATACCAGCTTGGTACGATAATGATGGAAAAGTTTATGTCGGTAAAAATGAAAAAAATGTAAGACAAAAATATGCTATCAAAAAAGAAACTGAACTAACTCGAGATAATGATGTTTTGGATACATGGTTTTCGTCATCACTATGGCCTTTTTCAACTCTTGATTGGAAAAAGAATAATGGAATATTTGAAAAATACTATCCCACTAATCTCTTAGTTACTGGGTTTGACATTATCTTCTTTTGGGTTGCAAGAATGATTATGATGGGCCTTAAGTTTACAAAAAAGATCCCATTTAATAAAATTTATATTCATGGTCTCGTTAGAGATTCAGAAGGCAAGAAAATGTCTAAATCTATTGGTAACGTTATTGACCCAATAGATATTATAGAGGGCATATCTATTGAAAAACTTATCGAAAAAAGAACTGAGAGTCTAATCAATGAAAAGCAGAAAGCGAATATAGTCAAAAAAACAAAAAGAGATTTTCCTAATGGAATAAAAGAGTATGGGGCAGATGCATTACGATTTAATTTCTGTGCAATGGCTTCCACAGGCAGAGACATTAACTTTGACTTACATAGAATAGAAGGATATAGAAATTTTTGTAATAAGCTATGGAATGCATCAAGATTTATAATGCTTACATGTGATGACTATGAGTACAAAGAAAATCTAAATACATCAGCTGCTACAATATTTGATAAATGGATAATGTATAGACTAGATAATGTTGCTAAGGATTTTAAAAAATATAGTTCAACATATAGATTTGATTTAATGGCAAATAGTATTTATGAATTTGTATGGAATGAATATTGTGATTGGTACCTAGAGATAGTTAAAAATAATACGACAGAGACTACAAAGAATTATTTAATATATTCTATAATTAGAATACTTAAAATTTGCCATCCTATTATACCTTTTATTACAGAAGAAATTTGGAGTAATCTGTACCATAAGAATCTTGTAGATGAACCAGGCCTAATGAATAGTAAATTTCCATCCCAAATTCGAATTTCTAAAGAAGAAGATATATATGAAAGAGTAAGTATTATACAAGAAATTATCAAGAAAATAAGAAAAAGCAGAACTGAGCTTGGTGTTCATCCAAAAGTTAACATCGCTGCAAAAATAATTGTAAAAAATGAAGTGATTAATCTAGATATCACTGAGAATGTTAAGCTTATAAATAACCTGTCAGGTATTGAACTATCTATTGCTGATGATATTGAATTCGATGATCATGATTATATCGAACTAATAGATGATAAATTTGTTTTATACTTACAGATTAAAAATATGATTAATGTCAAAGATGAATTAAATAAAATCGAAAATAAGATTATGCAGTTTAAGGGTGTTATCAGTAAAATTGATTCAAAACTTAACAATAAAAGCTTTATAGAAAGAGCTCCTGCTGAAATTATTAATCAAAATATTGCAAACAGAAAAAAAATTGAAAATGATATTCTATCTTTGGAAAGCCTAAAGAATACTTTATCGAATTAAGCTATAGAGCCTTTCCAAAGATAACCTAAAACTTGTTAAATCATTTGATATATTGATGTTAAACTCATTACTGAGCTGTTTATAGTCACTACATTGAGAGCCGATTAAAATTATATCCTCTGTTTTATCAGCTTTATCTCTAATATGTTTGATTTCATAAATTTTTCTAGCGATATCTCTTGGGTTGTTTATGGCTAATACAACTACCTGTGCTTTAACCTTAGATGCTGCAAAAGTTATTTCATCATGTGGGACGCCATTTCCAATATAAGTAAGATCCCATCCAATGTTTTGAGCAACAATCATATGCATCAGAGTGTCTAGACTCTCATGCTCAGATAACAATGAGGCTATAACAAGTCTAGGACAATCCTCTTTTGATGAACGAAGATTCAAATAAAGATTGTTTAAACATGTTCTAATACAAAGCTTCGACATCTTTTCATGTGAATATCTTATACTCCCTCTTGAGCACTCATCTTGTATGTAATTACTTAAAGGTTTAATGAACTCAATTAAAAAATCATTTGTGCTTAATATAGCTACTGCATTTGATAAAACATTATCTAGTTTCCAACTATTCATTTCTTTGATACATGAAACTGCCTCGTCAAACAATTCCATGATAGTACCTGTGCTAGGTCTTTTGTAGCCTATGGATGCAGTTGATTCATCTCCCATTACGAGTTCAAAGAGGTCGTCGTACGACAGTGCAGCTATATCACCTATTCTCCTGCCTGCAGCTATTGCTCTTTTTAGGAGAGTTAGTTTATCTATATCTTTATCTGAATATAGTCTTCTGTTTGTATCATTTCGATGAGAAATTACTGCTTGGTACCTTTTTTCCCATACTCTAATTACATCAGAGCTTAAGCCCGTCCGTCTATTGACAACTTGAATTAAATGTCTAGGTTTAGCAGCTAAATCTTCTTTCATTTGCAAACTAATGTTGGACTTATCCTTGTCATTGTTTCTAATTATTATATTTTCCATACCATTTGTCAAAGTATTGTCTATTATTTTTCAGACAGTATCATTATTTTTGATATTTGTATAGTTTTTGTTCATATTTATTATTGACATGTCTATTTTGTTAGAGTAATGTTATAGACAGGATACAGACAAGATGTCATATCCCCACCCCTTTAATGAAAGGCCGAATCTACCCCCTCGGCCTTTTTTTATACCGATTTTCGATGTCCACTCGGTCTCCATGCTGGGGCTATTACGTCTGGGCTATCTGTATGGTCACTAATTAAGCGAGCGGGCTTAATAGTCTCGGGGCCAAACTTATCATATATGTTCTCTAGTGCTAGATCTAAAACTTCACTCTTATGATTATCTTCACTGAAAATGTCCATTTGCGTATTCTTCTTTAAGGGGTTTAAAGCTGTAACTTGAACTTGATAAATGCCCGTATTTTTTTCGAACAGATTTAGATAAGATAAACAAATATTAAATATATCATTTCGATTACACGTAGCTTTCTCTATTTTGATTTTCTTTTGTATCCACCCTGCTTTTATTTTTACACCTATTAAGAAAATATTTGATTCATAATTAGATTTACGTAAACGTAATGCTAATTTATTTGACATTCTTAGGAATACTTTTTTTATTAAATAGCTACTTTTTGTATTAGGCTTTAATACTTTTCCATGACCAAGACTTTTCGGATGATTTAAGTCTGAAATGAGTCCTTCAAAATCATTTCCATTTGCCATCAGCCATATCTTTTTGCCAATATTACCAAACCTATTAGAAAGAATACTTATAGGTAACTTCTTCATATCAGAACATTTGTGAACACCATGATGGTTTAAAAAACTTTTAACTCCTGTTGATACCCCGCACAAAGTATCTATTGGTGCATTATCTAGATATTCGTGATAATTATTTTTATTAATATAAGTTATTCCATCTGGTTTATTAATTTTTGAAGCATATTTTGCTAATGATTTACTAAATGATATACCAATCGAACATTTAAGGTTTTCTGATTCATAAATAAGATCTTTAATCTTGTATATAACATGATTAATTTCCTTATAAATTTTCATACAATTTGTTAATTCTAGAAAAGCTTCATCAACTGAGTATATTTGAATATCAGGAGTTATATTATGCAGTATATTCATTATTCTTGTTGATGTTTCTGCGTATACTTTTGGTCTTGATGGTCTTTGAACTAAGCGAGGACAAATTTTTCTTCCATCAGAAATCCTCATTCCTGTTTTTATGCCAAATGCTCTAGCTTCATATGAAGAAGTAATAATACATGAGCCATGCTCTCCATTAGTTACAGCTACAGGTTTTCCCAAAAGTTTTGGATAATCTCTTTGTTCTATTGAGGCAAAAAATGCATTCATATCTACGTGAATAAAGATTTTTTCACTCATTAGTATATTCTTACTTGTCCAACTACATATCCTTGAATAGAAATTCTTTCAACAGGGTAAATTGTTTCTTTATATGTTTTGTTTGCAGGAATTAATTTTATCTCTCCTGGGCTTGCCTTTTCTATATATTTTAAAGTCACATCTTGATTGTCAATTAAAATTACATGTACTTTTGACTTATAGAATTTTTTACTTTCTTCAATGATTACCCAATCTCCATCATTTATACCTGCATCTATCATTGATTCTCCTTTTACCTTGAGCGCGTATGATTTTTTATTGGTAAACAAGTATTCAAGTTCAATTCTTTGTTGATCAGTTATTGCTTCAATAGGCCCACCAGCTGCAATCTTTCCTAAAGATTTTAAAAAAAGAGGGCCTTTATCTATTGTAGAAATACCACGATGTTTATTTGAAAATCTTAAGATTTTACCTGCTTTTTCTAAAGATTTTACATATCTATGCGCTACACCTTTTGATGTAATCCCTATACCCTTTGCAATTTCTGTTAATAAGGGATATTTTCCGAATTTTTTTGAATACCTAACGATGAAGTCATAGGTCTTTTGTTCCTTGGTTGTTAAAGTAGAATATTCTTTCATAAGTTCTCATTAAGTTCTCATATGATATATGAACTATTTGAGAGGTACAACTATAAATTTATATAATTTTTAGAACATCTTCAGGCGGTCGACCTATAATTGCTTTATTTTTGAAAACAAATACTGGCCGTTGAAGTAGTTTAGGGTGTTTGAGTATAAGATCCAGAAGTTCATCTTTGGTAAGATTAAGATTATCTAGATTATTCTCTCTATATTCCCTTTCATTACTTCTGATAATATCTCTAATCGATAGTCCAGATGAATCAAGTATCTCTTTAAGCATACTCTTAGTAATTTTATCTTTAAGATAAAGTATTACTTTAGTATTAATATTATGAGTACCAATTATTTCAAGGGCTTTTCTGGATTTACTACATTTAGGGTTATGATAAAAAAGTGCCTCTGACATTTAATAAGAATAATATTTTCTGAGGAAATCTGCAAAAGTTATTGCTAAAAAAATACCAAGAGAGTTAGCCAAAATGTCTGATAATTCAAAATAGCGATCAAAATATGGCTGTATCAATTCAATTACAATTCCAAAGAAGATAAAATAAATAAATATTAAAATATAATTAGTTGGTTTTCTAAGAGAAGCAGAAAAGCTTAAAAAAAAATATGCGGCTGTATGTAAATATTTATCAGTGCTTTGTATCATAGAATGAGAAGTTACTGAAAAGAATGAGAAGAATATTATGACAACTGATAATGCAGCAGTAATTACTAACCAATTATCATAAATAAAATTAAGATTATGTCTCATATAATCTAAAATAATTTTGAAGGTTAAAGGCTTACTCCCACTCTATTGTTCCAGGTGGCTTTGATGTAATATCATAAACCACTCTTGCTACACCGTTGACTTCATTCACTATTCTTGTAGAAATATTATTTAAAGTTTGATGACTTATCTGACAAGCTGATGCAGTCATAAAATCTGTCGTGTTCACTGCTCTCAACGCAATAACATATCCATACTGTCTCTTATCGCCCATAACACCAACAGATTTTGAGGGTATTAAGACTGCTAAAGCTTGATCTATTTTATTATATAAATTTTGATTTCTTAATTCATCAATAAAGATATGATCTACTTCTTGAAGGATTTTTATCTTCTCATGATTGATCTCTCCAAGTATTCGAACCGCTAAACCTGGACCTGGGAATGGATGTCTGTTAATTAAAGCTTTAGGTAAACCAAGCTCAAGACCTACCTTTCTCACTTCGTCTTTAAATAAATCTCTTATAGGTTCAACAAGCTTTAATTTCATTTTTTTAGGGAGACCACCAACATTATGATGTGATTTAATAACATCTGACTCAGAGTTTTTTGATGATGATTCAATTACATCAGGATAAATAGTTCCTTGACCAAGATATTTTACATTTTTAATTTTTTTAGCTTCAGCATTAAAGATATCTATAAAGCATTTTCCAATAATTTTTCTCTTTTTCTCCGGATCCTTCACTCCACGAAGTGCTAACAAGAATTTTCTTGAAGCATCAACAGTTATAAGATTTATTTTTAATGAAGAAGTAATATTTTTCACTTCAATTGTCTCATTTTTTCTCAATAATCCAGTGTCAATGAAAATACATGATAGCTGCTTTCCAATAGCCTTACTTAATATTGCTGCTACAACTGAAGAATCGACACCGCCAGACAGCGCAAGTATTACTTTATCATCTCCAATATCTGATTTAATTTTATGAATCATCTCTTTACTAATTTTACTTGCTGTCCATGATTTCTTACATTTACAAATCAAAATAAAGTTTTTGAGTATTTTTTTTCCAATAGATGTATGTGTTACCTCGGGATGAAATTGAATTCCAAAAATATCTGCGTTTGTATTTTCAAATGCTGCAATTTTTGAATTTGTGCTTTCTCCAATTTTAGTAAAGTTTTTAGGAACATTAATCACTTTATCTGAGTGACTCATCCAAACTTTATGTTCTATATTAATTTTGATATCTTTAAATATTTGGGATTTTTTACTGATTTTGAATTTTGAATCACCAAATTCTTTTTTGCTTGACTTAATTACCTTCCCTCCGAATTCTTTAGAAAGTAATTGCATACCATAACATATTCCTAATATAGGTATTTCTAAGGAAAATATCTCTTTGCAGGGCCTGAGTGTTTGCTTTAAGTTTACAGAATTTGGTCCACCACTTAAAATTATACCCTTTGGGTTCAAGTTCCCTATTTCGCTAATATCAGTATCATATGATTTTACAAGACTATAAATTCCCTGTTCACGTATTCGCCTCGCAATCAACTGTGTGTATTGGGAACCAAAATCTAGAATTAGAATTAAATCTCTTTCAGATATCATTATTTAGGTTGATAATTTGGAGGCTCTTTTACAATTGCAACATCATGAGTGTGACTCTCTATTTTTGAAGAATTAGAAATTTTTATAAAATTGGTTTTTGTTTTCATTAATTTTATATTTTTACAACCTAAATATCCCATACTGGATCGCAACCCACCTGTTAGTTGATGAAGGATTGTTTTCATGGTTCCTTTATATGGAACTCTGCCTTCTATGCCTTCTGGTATAAGTTTTTTACTTTCACTGTGATGATCTTGAAAATATCTATCTTTAGAGCCGCTTTGCATAGCTCCAATTGATCCCATTCCACGATAAGACTTGTAAGTTCTTCCCTCAAACATCTCTACTTCACCTGGTGATTCATCCGTACCTGCAAGAAGGCCACCTAACATAACAGAGTCAGCGCCAGCGGCTATTGCTTTAGCAATATCACCAGAATATCGTATTCCACCATCTGCTATTAATGGTATTTTATGTTTATTTGCTATTTTAGAACAATGATAGATTGCTGAAAGTTGCGGCACACCAACTCCAGCTACTATTCTCGTAGTACAGATTGAGCCAGGGCCTATTCCTACTTTTATTGCATCTGCACCATTCTTAATTAAGAGTTCAGCAGCATCAGCAGTCGCTATATTTCCAACTATTACTTGTTGAGCAGGATATTTATTTTTAATATACTTTAGAGTATCAATAACAGATTTAGAATGTCCATGAGCAGTATCAATAGTAATTACGTCAACATTTTCTTTAACTAAAGCATCAATTCTTTCAAAGGATTCTTTGCTTGTGCTCACAGCTGCACCAACTAACAGACTACCGTTTATATCTTTTGATGCATTTGGGTATGTAGATGATTTTTGTATATCTTTGAAAGTAATCATTCCTTTTAATTGGTATTTACTGTTAACAATTAATACTTTTTCAATCCTATTTTTTCTTAATAAATCTATAACTTTCTTTTTAGTATAATTTTCTGTCACAGTAATCAACTTATCTTTAGGAGTCATTATAGATGACACTTTAGTATTTGAGTTTTCCACAAATCTAAGGTCCCTATTAGTGACAATGCCAATCAGATTTTTATTATCTACTATTGGCACACCAGATATACCAAATCGTTCTGTAATTTTATTAATCTCAGAGACTGTTGAACTCGCATTGGCGGTAACAGGGTTATTTATGACGCCACTTTCATATTTTTTTACAAATCTCACTTGTTTAGCCTGATCATCTATAGATAAATTTTTGTGTATGATTCCTATCCCTCCTTCACTTGCAAGTGTGATAGCCATTTTTGATTCTGTAACTGTATCCATTGCAGCTGATATTATAGGAGTTTTTAATTCTAAAGATTTAGTCAAAAAAGATGATAAATTTACATTTATAGGTAAGATATCAGAGTAAGATGGTACAAGTAAGACGTCATCAAAAGCTAGAGCTTCTTCAGAAAATACTTTAGTTCGTGATTGATGTGTCCTACCTACCATTCTATATTATACATAGAATATCTATTTACGAAAAGTTAAAAAATGAAAATATATAGCGTTTCTGAACTTAATACTGAAGCTAGAGAAGCAATTTTGCTTGCTTTTCAATACCCTATTACGGTCAAAGGTGAAATATCGGATTATAGATCCTCAAGAGGTCATCAATATTTTAAATTAAGAGATAGCAACTTAAATAGTACAGTTAGTTGTGTTATGTGGAAAGGTTCTTTAAATAGTCTTGATTTATCCGAATATCTGCACAAAGAAGTAATAGTCTCAGCAAAAGTAGATTTTTATGCTGGTTTTGCACAATTTCAACTTAATATAATTGAATTATCAGAGTTTGGTGATGGGTTTATAAAAAAAGAAATTGAAAAGCTTAAAAAGAAACTATCTGATGAAGGTATATTTGATAATAAGAAAGATTTACCTAGATATCCTGGTGCAATAGGAATATTAACAGCACAAGATAGCCATGCTCTTAAAGATGTCTGCTCTAAACTAAATGAAAAATATCCTTTATCAAAGCTTTATATATATCCATCTATAGTTCAAGGTGAACTAGCTCCAAGAAATTTAATTAAACAGCTCAAAAGAATAAATAAAGATGCTTTCGTGGATGTTGTTTTAATCGTACGAGGTGGCGGCTCACTTCAAGACCTAATGGCATTTAATGATGAAAATTTGGTAAGAGAGATATCTGCTTCATCAATACCCACCATTACTGGAATTGGACATAAACCGGATGTAACACTTGCAGATTACGCATCGGACTCTGCGCAAGAAACTCCTACAGCTGCAGCTATTAAATCAGTTCCTGACATCCTAACACTTAAACAAGACATAGATTATATTGAAATTGCACTTATGAAATTAAGCAATAATTTAATTACTTCATTACAAAATAAATTAAAAGGTTTTTTAGCTATTATTAAAATAAGTAGACCTATAAAGATTATTAGTGATATTTCAAAAGAATTTAATCACAAGAGAAAATTATTAAGTAAAGCTTTAGAGAATAAATTTAAAATAAGCAATAAGTCTGTAGAAGATTATAAATACAGACAGATGAGGTTAGTAAAAGAGTTATCAATAAATATTGATGATTATAGTATTGTTATCAATAAAGTATTTAGAAATATAAAAAAGACTTTAAATTCTAAAATTATTACTCGAAAAGAAATTATTAATCTTAAGTTACAACAAATAAAGCAAATTAATCCTAATTTATTATTAAGTCAAGGTTACGCCATTGTCAGAGACAAAAATAATAAAATTGTAAAAAGTATTAATGATGTTACGTTACATTGCGAGCTTCAAATACAACTATCTGATGGTTCAATACATGTTGAAAGAAAAAAGTAAAAAAGACTTGCTATGATGTCAAACAAATAGCAAAATAATCTATCGGTATGGCTACATCTAATTTAGAGAAATATCTTAACTTCAAACCATATAAACCTAAAAAAGGTGAAAACTATATGTCTTTAGAACAGATTAATCACTTTAAAAATATTCTTTACTCATGGAAAAAATTACTCATGTCAGAAGCTGAAAAAACAATGGATCATATGAAACAAGACTCGTCTAAATTATCAGATCCAAATGATGCAGCAACACAAGAGGAAGAATTTAGATTAGAATTAAGAACTCGTGATAGAGAGAGAAAGTTAATATCAAAAATTGATCAAGCGCTTAATCGAATAGATGATGGGTCTTATGGTTACTGCGAGGATACAGGTGAACCAATAGGAATAAAAAGATTAGAAGCTAGGCCTATAGCTACACTTTCAATCGAAGCTCAAGAAAGGCATGAAAAGTTAGAAAAAACTCAGATGGACTAATGCAGGACTAGTCTTGATCTATACCTTTCATTGTTAGTTTCACTCTTCCTTGTTTATCAACTTCTAGAACTCTTACCTTAACCATATCACCTTCAGATAATACATCTTTAACATCTTTGACTCTATCTTCGCTGATTTGTGATATGTGAACTAGACCATCCTTATTAGGTGTGATTGCAACAAATGCACCAAAGTCCATTATTTTTGCTACTTTTCCTTCATAAATTTTATCAACTTGTGGACCAGCTGTGATTTCCTCTATTATTGACTTTGCATGATCACTTTTTGATTGATCAGAGGCAGCTATTTTAATAACACCGTCATCATTTATATCTATAACTGCACCTGTTTGCTCGACTATTGATTTAATGACTGCACCACCCTTACCAATAACTTCAGCAATCTTAGATTGATCGACTTTCATCGTAGTATATCTAGGTGCAAATTGAGATACATCGTCTCTTGGTTCGCTTAACTCTTTATTCATTTCAGTTAGAATATGTAGTCTTGCTTCTTTTGCTTGACTTAAAGCCGTCTCCATAATGTCAGAAGTAATTCCATCTATCTTGATGTCCATTTGAAGTGCGTTAATACCAGATTCAGTACCTGCTACCTTGAAATCCATATCACCTAAGTGATCCTCATCACCAAGAATATCAGTAAGAACTACATGTCTATCGCCTTCTTTTACTAAACCCATAGCAATACCTGCAACAGGTCCTTTTAAAGGAATACCAGCATCCATCATTGCCAAGCTTGAACCACATACTGAAGCCATAGAGCTAGAACCATTTGATTCAGTAATTTCTGATACAACTCTAATTGTATATGGAAAATCTTCTAAAGATGGCATCACTGCTTGTACACCTCTTCTAGCTAGTTTTCCATGACCAATTTCTCTTCTTTTTGGTGAGCCAATCATTCCAATTTCTCCCACAGAATATGGTGGGAAGTTATAATGAAAAATAAATGAATCATCAACCCTGCCATTTAGTGAATCAATTATTTGAGCATCCTTATTTGTGCCTAATGTAGCGACTACTAGGGCTTGGGTCTCGCCTCTGGTGAATAACGCAGAACCATGAGTCCTCGGTAAGACACCTGTTTGAACGGATATAGGTCTTACTGTCGAACTATCTCTTCCATCAATCCTTTTTTCGCCACTTAGAATTCTTTCTCTTACAATATCTTTTTTTAAATCATTAAAAACTGCGGATAATTTTTCTGAATTGTGGTCTTCATCAGAAGCTTCATTAGACATTATATCCTCTTTTAATGTTGATAGTTTCTCATATCTGTCTTGCTTGATAGTTATTTGATATGCATCAGATATTTCATTACCATATTTTGTTTTCATAAAATTGTATAACTCTGAGTTATCTTCTGCAGGTTCTGCTTCCATAACATTTACACCCATTTCACTAACTAGCTCGTCGATAGCTTTTATGATAACCTGCATTTTATCATGTCCAAAATTGACAGCATCTAGCATTTGTTTTTCAGTAAGTTCTTTAGCCTCTGACTCAACCATTAAGACAGCATTGTTTGTCCCAGCTACTGTCAAATCTAGGAGAGATGTCTCAAGCTGTGATGATGTAGGGTTAAGAACATATTCATTATTTTCATAACCAACTTTAACTGCACCCAATGTTCCATTAAATGGTAAACCCGCAAGCTTAACACATGTTGATGCGGCAATTAATGCTGGAACTTCAGGATCAATTTCTGGGTTGTATGACACTAAAGTTAAAACTATTTGAACTTCTTGGTTATAAGTCGCGGCAAATAAAGGCCTAAGAGGTCTATCAATCAAACGACTTATTAATGTTTCCTTTTCACTTGGTCTTCCTTCTCGTTTGAAAAAACTTCCAGGTATTTTACCTGCAGCATAAGATTTTTCATTATAATTTACTGTTAAAGGGAAAAAATCTCTTGTGTTAGGTTCTGATGATGCGACAAGCGTACCTAAAATGACTGTACCATCTATTTCTACGGTTACCGATGCGTTTGCCTGCTTTGCTATGAGACCTGTATCTATTTTTACTGTTTGAGAACCTAATTTAAATTCTTTTGTTTGCATTATTTTCTTAGTCCTAGTTCTTTGATTAGCTTTTCATATGTAGTTATATCTGTTCTTTTTAGGTATCTCATTAGAGATCTTCTTTTCATGATCATCTTTAAAAGACCCAACCTTGAGTGATTATCTTTTTTATTTTTATTAAAGTGATCAGAAAGCTTATTGATATTTTCTGTAAGAAGAGCTATCTGGACTGAGCTAGAACCGCAGTCATCATCAGACTGTTTAAATTTCTTTATAATTTCAGCTTTTGTTTCATTATTTAATGCCATATTTTCTTTTCTATTTCTTTAACGTGTGGATTCTATCATGTCCCTGCACTATTACAAACTAAATATCATCTTTTCATCAATCTTTTGGGATATAGATAATTTTCTTTAAAAAATCCAACACCGTGAAATATGTCATCTCTGCTTGTAATCCTATGAAGCGACTTTGATGTAGTATTTACATTTTTTTCTATATAGAGTCCATTGTATAACTTATTTATCTCTTCGTCAGTGCACAATAATCTTGGCAATTTTGATAACATATCAGGTATTGTAATTAAGTGCTCATGAAAGTTCTTAGTAGTTAAATTTTCTAGCGTGACATTATCAAAATTCTCAAAAGGTTCTACATCGGATCTATGCAAACCATATAAACATGAATGTAAGTCCCATTTTTTTGAAATATCTTGTACAAGTGTTCTAATATATGTACCAGAAGAACAGACAACTGAAAATTCTAAGATATTTGATTTGAGAGATATAAATTTTATTTTATAAATCTGTCTATTTTTGGGTTCACGCTTAATTTCAATATTTTTTCGAGCATAGGTATAGAGAGGTTTTCCATTATATTTTGTGCTACTGAACATTGGAGGGACCTGAATATAGTCACCAATAAATTTGGCTAGAGTATCTTTAATTGTTTGTTCTTTCAGATTATGTATTATTAATTTCTCATCATCGAATTCGATAGGTTCAGACTCAAAATCACCACACTCACTATATATACCGAGCTTACATTTAACATTATAACTTTTTTTATTACTTTCGATATACGTAATGTATTTTGTAGCTTCACCAATAACTATAGGGAGAACGCCTGTAGCTAGTGGATCTAATATTCCTAATAATCCTGCTTTTTTTATTTTCATTTTTCTTTTAAAAAGAGTGAGGACCTTGTTTGAAGTTACAAATTTGTATTTATTAAGTAAGATTATTCCGTTAATCACAAATCAATTACTTGAGTGAATCAAGAAGCATATTAATTTTTTGTCCTTTAATTACTGTATCATCAAAAATAAATTTAAAATCTGGGACTCTTTTAAGATGAACATTTTTTGATAGATAGAATTTTATTGTTGGTTTGAGTGTATTCATTATTTTTTCAATTTTCTTAAAATCATTTTTTAATGTAGTAAAATACACGATCGCACTTCGGATATCTTTGCTAACCTTTATGTCAGTGATAGTTACAGTATTTTTAATATCCTGATTATCTATTCTAGTAACGATTATACTAGCAATTTCTTTATGAAGAAGATCTTCAATTTTATTCATTCTGCTCATTTTAAATAGAGCGCTTGATTTCAGTTCTCTTGTAAACTTCTATCTGATCGCCAGACTTGATATCATTATAGTCCTTAACGCCAATACCACATTCCGTTCCGCTTTTAACTTCCTTAACATCTTCTTTAAATCTTCTTAAAGATTCTAGCTCTCCCTCATAAATAACTGTATTTTCGCGTAATACTCTTATAGGTTGATCTTTTTCAATTACTCCTTCTGAAACTATAGTTCCTGCTATTGCGCCAAGCTTTGATGAACGAAATACATCTTTAACAGTAGCTATGCCGATAATTTCTTCTTTAACTTCGGGTTCA
Source organism: uncultured Gammaproteobacteria bacterium (assembly GCA_902605525.1). Classification (GTDB taxonomy): domain Bacteria; phylum Pseudomonadota; class Gammaproteobacteria; genus CACLCV01. The sequence continues at coordinate 20,211 of CACLCV010000008.1, read as the reverse complement.
AGTTCACCAGACAAGTCAAATTTCACAGCATCTATTAAATCGTAAATTATACTAAAGTACTGTAAAGGTATATCGTGTGATTCGATTAATTTTTTAGCTTTACTATCTGCCCTTACATTAAACCCTATTACATGGGCCTGTGCACTTAAAGCTAGATTGATATCTGATTCCGTTATGCCACCAACGCCACTATATATTATCTCCAAACCAACATCTGGATTTTCTATAGATTGTAAGCTATTTATAATGGCCTCACAGCTACCTTGGACATCAGTCTTTACTAGATAGTTTATAATTTTTTTAGATCCATTAGCATTACCAAATGATTCTATTGAGAAATTCTTTTGTTTGCTTTGCATGTCAATTTCTTTTTGTTTTTTTTCTCTTGTAGATGCAATTTCTTTAACTTTTTTCTCATCATCTGTTGATATTAACTGGTCACCTACATTTGGTGTAGCAGACAAACCTGTAATCACTACAGGAGTACTTGGCCCTGCATTGTTAACTGGTTTACCAAATTCATTGAAAAGAGCTCTTACTCTTCCGAATGTTTGACCCACTAGAACAAAATCTTTCATATTTAATATACCATTTTGAATCAATACGGTTGCAACAGGTCCTTTACCTTTATCTAATGACGATTCAATTACAACGCCTGAAGCAGGGCCCGTATCATGAGCTTTAAGTTCTAATATTTCAGCCTGCAGGACAACAGAGTCTAAAAGAGTATCGACCCCTTGACCAGTAAGTGCAGATATAGGTATAAAAATTGTCTCACCACCCCATTCCTCAGGAATTACATTCTTTGCAGCTAAATCATTTTTAACTTTTTCTTGATCTGCATTTTCTTTATCAATTTTGTTTATAGCAACTATTAATGGTACACCAGCTGCTTTAGCATGCTCAATAGCCTCTTCAGTTTGAGGCATTACTCCGTCATCTGCAGAAACAACAAGTATAACTATATCAGTTACTTGAGCACCCCTAGCCCTCATGCTGGTGAATGCAGCATGTCCAGGTGTATCAAGAAAAGCTATTTCACCATTATTAGTTTTGACTCTATATGCGCCAACATGTTGTGTAATTCCACCAGATTCAGACTCAGTAATTTTTGACTTTCTGATATGATCTAGTAGTGAAGTTTTACCATGATCTACATGGCCCATAATTGTCACTATTGGAGCGCGAGTTTTTCCATCAGTTATTTTTATTTTTTCTGGCTGTTCAATATCATCTTCATTCTCTTTTTGTATAACTGGATTGTGTCCTATTTCCTCGGTTATAAGAATTGCTGTATCTTGATCTAGAGATTGGTTTACAGTGGCCATAACTCCTAAGCTCATCATTTTTGATATAAGATCAGTATTTTTCAAAGCCATTTGATTTGCAAGTTCAGCTACCGTCATAGATTGACTTATTTTCACATCTCTTTTTACAGGTTCGGTTGGTTTTTCAAACTTATGAGTAGGAGCTATATCTTTGATATGATTTTTGTTCTTTTTATTTTTGTCTTTTTTTTGTTTAGGTGATTTAAGATGAAGCTCTTTGCTTTCCATTTTTTCAATTTTTTCATCTTTATTGATTTTTTGTTTTTTTGAAGATTTAATATCTTGTGTTGGTGGTTCACTAACTTTAGCTAATGTTTTAACTTTTTTTTCATTATTTGTTTTTTTTAATGGAGAGGAATTTTTTACTTCTTTTTTTACAACAGCAACGTCATTTGTTTTCAATGTGGCTTTTGATACTGGCTTAGCAATAATCTTTCTTTTTCTTTTGACATGTACGCCCACTGAAGCACTACTTTTCCTTGAGGATAAAGTATCTGTTTTAAGTTTTATATTGTCTTTTTCTGACATTATTCCTCTTCAGACCAACTCTCACGAGCCATCATTATAACCTTTCCGGCAGTTTCATTTGATAACTCAATATAATCAAGCAATTCATCAATTGATAAATCTGCCACATCACTAATAGTTAATATATCATTGTTTTTAAGTAATGTTATATGATCATCTGTAAGATCAGACAAGTTTTTTAATGATGACTTATCATCTATTTCTTTTTGTTTCTTATCATATTCATCATTAGCTCTTTTTCTAAGTTCATTTACAAGATCTGTATCAAAACCATTTATATTTTCAAGTTCTTCAATTTCACATAATGCTATCTCTTCAATTGAAGTAAAACCTTCTTCAGCAAGTATTTTAGCAACATCATTGTCTACATTAAGTTCATTTTGAAATTTAGTTGCAGTTTCCTCTTCTTCTTTAGTATTTTTGTCATCAGCATCATCCTTGCTCATCACATTAAGGTTCCAGCCTGTTAGCTCGCTTGCTAATCTGACATTTTGACCTCCTCGTCCAATAGCCTGTGATAGCTGCTCTTCTGCAACAGCTATATCCATAGTTTTACTCGTTTCATCGACTACTATTGATAAGACCTCAGCAGGAGACATAGCATTAATAACAAATTTTGCTGGGTCTTCATCCCATGGGATGATGTCTATTCTTTCTCCAGCAAGTTCATTAGATACTGACTGTACTCTGGATCCCCTCATACCAACACATGCTCCAATTGCATCAAGTTTTGGATCATTTGATTTAACTGCTATTTTAGCCCTTAGTCCTGGATCTCTTGAAGCCCCTAATATCTCAATAATACCTTGGCCTACTTCTGGTACTTCCAATCTGAAAAGCTCAATTAAAAACTCTGAACATTTTCTAGAAATATATAATTGAGGACCTCTCAACTCTGATTGTACATCCTTCAAGTAACCCCTGATTCTGTCGCCCGGTTTAATATTTTCTCTGGGTATAAGATTTTCTTTCAGAATCATAGCTTCATCAGAAAGGCTGCTTCCTTCATTGGAGTTCAAGTCAAGGAATACATTATTTTTGTCAACTCTTCTTACTATACCAAATAATAGTTCTCCTATTCTGGGTGCATATAGATCAACTATTCTGTTTCTCTCTGCCGCCTTGAGACTAGCAACTATGTTTTGTTTTGCTGTTTGAGCAACAATCCTACCAAACTCAACTGATTCAATTTCTTCAGTTATATATTCGCCAACATTGATATCAGAATTTTTTTCTTTAGCAAACTCAATAAGCATTTTTTTTTCATACTCATCATCTACTAACATTTCATTCACAACTTCCCATTTTCTTATAGTCGTGTATGATCCATTATCTTGATTGATACTAACCTCCACGTCAATTTCATCTTGAGTTTTATTATCAAGTTTATATTTTTTCTTTACAGCAGATGCTAATGCATGCTCCATTGCATCAATAATAATTTCTCGATCAACATTTTTTTCATTAGAGACTGTGTCAATTATTAGAAGTATCTCTTTATTCATATTTTTATCTCCCTAACTAAATTAGCTTTTTTTATAGCATCGAATGTTATTGATACTTTTTCTTTTTTATAATTGAGACAAATCGTATTGCCAATCACCTCATAATATCCCTTGAATCTTTTCTGATTATTAATATTCTTTTTTAATTCTACATATACTCTTTCTCCCTGGTATTTGATAAAATCATCAATATTATATAGTGGTCTATTTATGCCGGGTGAAGAAACTTCTATGCTATAGTTTTCGTCAATATATTTTTCTAATGTGATTATATTTTGAGCTAATTTTGTTACCTTTGAGCAATGATCAATGGATACACCAGAATCAGACTCAATCATTATTTGAATACTTCTAGCATCTCTATTACCAAATATATTAACATTTATAGCTTTCAAATCATTTACAAGCAATTCATTCAATTTATTCATTATGTTTTCTTCAACTTCTTTCATAAAACGAGCATTAAAATGGCCCCAATAGGAGCCGTCTGTGTATTGTATATCAAAATAGAAGTAATGCGAAAGAGAATTTGATTATTTTATGGTCGCGGGGGCAGGATTCGAACCTACGACCTTTGGGTTATGAGCCCAACGAGCTACCAGACTGCTCCACCCCGCACTGGTATGAAGTCTATAATTTATGGAAATTATTTTCAAGTTAAATAGAAATTACAGAAAATATTCTCATAAGGTAACTAGTTAAGTTGAATAATAGATAAGGAAAAATTCCTAAAGCTATGAGTGATAAAACATTTATCGATAAAACTATATCACTATTAGAGTAAGTTGAGATTAAATCTTCTCTGTTATCAAAATAAATTGTTTTAATAACTTTTAAATAGTAATAAGCTGAGACAACAGTCATTATTACCACAATAATTGAAAGTATAATATACGAACTACTTATTAATGCCTTAATTACCATTAACTTTGCATGAAATCCAATTAACGGCGGAATACCTGCTGAAGACAGCATAGTTATTAAAATTAAAAAAGCAAAGTATGGATGTGTCTTTGATAATCCTGCTAGATCGGTTATCTTTTCAATGCCATTACTATTAGAGGTAATATGAGTAATAATGCCAAATGATGCTAGTGCTGTTAAACTATACACCACAGTATAATATAGTGATGCATGAATGCCGTCGATCGAGATCAGGCCAAGTGATAATATGATAAATCCTATATTAGATATAGCAGAATATGCTAGAAGTCTTTTTATATTTTCTTGAGTTAAAGCAAACAGACTCCCTATTACTATAGAGAGCATTCCGACAAAAATTAATATATCTGACCATACTTCTCTAAGAAGAATAAATGGTATGAAATATAGTTTAAGAAAAACAATAAAAACTGCAATCTTTGGAAGAGTACTCAATAATATTGTAGTACTTATTAAAGAACCTTGATAAATATCAGGAACCCACATATGAAATGGGGCTGCTCCAAACTTAAAACATAGGCTGGCAGTTATAAAAATCATTCCAAAAATAATAGCTATGTAATCAACTGAATTCATATCGATATTAATCAATTGATATGCTATGTCATCATAGGCTATAGAACCTGTGAAACCATAAATTAATGAGATACCAAACAATAGTATGCCAGATGACATTGCCCCTAGGACATAATATTTAATTGCAGCTTCAGATGATAATGATGATTTTTTATTGAAACCAATGAGTGCGTATAAAGATAGTGATAATAATTCAATGCCAAGATACAACATTAGTAAACTATTTGCTGAAATCATAATCATAGTTCCTATAAGGCCTAGTAATGAAATCGTGAAGTATTCAATTTTAAGAATTTTTAGAAATTTAAGATGCTTATATGTATAGTGAAATATCGTAAGAGAGCCAACTAAAAGAATGAATTTAAAAATATTTGTAAACTCATTAAGTGTATATGCGCTATAACTAGGTGAAAATTTATTATTAAGAGAGTAATAGGCAGCTATTAATAATAGAAACTGTACTAAAGTGAATGAGAGTCCTTTCTGTTTTTGAAAAAATAAGTCAAATAGAATAATTATCATCACTCCAATTGAAAGTATTATTTCGGGTATAAATAAAATATTCAACATTATATTTTACCTGCTGATAATGACTCAACAATACCAATAACGGATTGGTCAATAATTTTAAATAAGTAATCTGGGATAATACCAAGATATAAAATAAATATAATTAGAATTGTTAGAACAATTTTCTCATTAAAACTACATTCTGTATATCCTTGAATGTTTTTAAGGTTATCTCCAAATAAAACAGTTTTACCCATTTTAAGTGAATAAGATGCTGATAGAAGTAGTGATGTCGCTGCAAGAAAACCGAATAAAAAGCTTGAGCCTAGAGATGAAGTAATTACAAGAAATTCCCCAACAAAACCCGAAGTTCCTGGTAAGCCAGAGTTTGCCATAAGAAAAAAAATCATCATAAAAGAGAAAATTGGCATGAATTTAGAAACACCATAATTATCTTTAAGAAGTCTCGATTTGGAATGCTTGTATATTATTCCTATACAAAAAAATAATGCCGCAGATATTAATCCATGAGATATCATCTGAACCATTGCACCCTCGAGGCCAATTATTGCAGCAGATGTATTACTGTCAAGTAGATTAAATACCAGGAAGATACCTAGTGTAACAAAACCCATATGTGCTACAGATGAATATGCAATTAGTTTTTTCATGTCTTCTTGAGCATAAGCTACAAAACTAATATAGATGATAGCTATTAGAGATAAATAAATCATATACTCACTTAAATAAATTCCCGCGTCTGTTGTTACCGGCAACATAAATCTAATCATTCCATATCCACCAACTTTAAGAAGAACTGAAGCCAAAATAACTGACCCACTTGTTGGAGCTTCTACATGTGCATCTGGCAGCCATGTATGAACAGGCCACATTGGTATTTTAATTCCAAATCCAATTAGAAATGCTAAGAGTATCAATATCTCTTCTTGAAACGACAGATTAACAGAATAAAAATCCTGAATTGCAAATGATCCAGATATTTTTGCTAAATAAATTATAGAAATTAACATTAAAACAGAACCAAATAATGTATAAAGAAAGAATTTCAAAGTAGCATATTTTCTATTAGCTCCACCCCATATACCTATAATTAGAAATAATGGAATCAATAAACTTTCAAAAAATATATAAAAAAGAATGCTATCGAATGCTGAAAAGGTTCCTATGAGAAGTCCTTCTAAAATTAAAAAGTAACCTAAAAATGAAGACTTTTTGACATAGTTTTCTGAGGACGCATAAATTGCAATTAAAAAGTTTATAAAAGCTGTTAGTAATATAAGTGAAACAGATATCCCATCAACTGCAAGATAATAAAATATATTTAGGCCAGATATCCATTCGATACGCTCAATAAATTGAAGTTGGCTTGTAGTATGATCATAAGCTTGGGTTAAATTTATTGAAACAACCAGTATTAAAAATGATGTTAGCAATGTTATGAGTTGAGATATATTGTCGCTAATATTTTTTGATAAAATTAGCACTAGTCCTATAAGTATTGGTATCCATATTAACAAGCTAAGAATAGGATAATCAAACATTTAGTTCTTATACCCAATGATTAATAGTAATATTATTAAAGCAGAAATTATGGTTAGTGAGTAATGATATATGAAACCTGTATGTACTTTGCGCACCTTATGTGAAATTTTATTAAGGAAATATGATGTATTATTAACAAATCCATTATCAATAGCTGATATATCAACGCGTCTCCATAAATATTTAGTTATAAAGTTTTGAAATTCAGGAATATATTTAGACGAAAAAATGTTAAAACCATATTCCTCTGTTAAGATATTCTTGATAAAAGAAGGTGTCTTTATCACAAAAGATTTTTTATAGTAATAAAAATATCCGAAGATTATAGCTGACGTTAATATTAAAAAATTAATAGTTAAAAAAGAATGTAGAAAAAAATTTAGAGAATTAATAACGTAATCGTTGTAGAATGATACAACAAGTTCTTGTGCTGCTAACGAAGTTCCAAATAATGTGCCCAACATTAAAGAGTCATAAATAAATATACCTAAAAATACTGAAGGTATGGTTAATACCACAAGCGGCATCAACATTTCAAAATCATTTTCTTTATTTTTTAATTCACTATCTAAATGTAAAGTAGATTCACCAAAAAAGACCTTGGAGAATATTTTTGCTGTATACAGTGTGGTGGTAAATATGGATAATAAAAGCATTGTATATGGAATTGTGTGACCATAATATCCCACCGCATCAATAATTGTCTCTTTGGAATAAAAACCTGATGTGAGAGGAAAACCAATTAAAGATAGTGATGCATATAAAAATGCCATATACGTAATAGGCATAAACCTTCTCAAACCTCCAATTTTCCTAATATCTTGCTCATGATGACATTTTATAATTATTGAACCAGCACACAGAAATAATAGTGCTTTGAAGAAAGCGTGAGTGATTAAATGAAATATAGCTAATGAATATAATGATGCGCCCAGTGCGGCAGTCATATAGCCTAACTGTGAGATAGTTGAATATGCAATAATTCTTTTAATGTCATTCTGCACTAATGCAACTATTCCAAGGAAAAATGCTGTAATCGAACCGACGTACAATATAAACAATGAAACATCCTCCGCTAAAACATAAAGAGGTGATAGCCTTGCGACCATATAGATACCTGCGGTTACCATAGTAGCAGCATGAATAAGGGCAGATATTGGCGTTGGGCCCTCCATAGAATCTGGAAGCCAAAAATGAAGCGGCACTTGTGCAGATTTAGCCATTGCACCTATAAATAGCAATAAGCAAATACAACTTAGAGTATTAAATGTATATCCAAAAATGTTTATGTTTGTATTATTTATAGTATCTTTTAGTTGAAATACTTCATTATAGTTAGTTGTATTATATGAAATAAATATCAAGCATAACCCTAGGATTAATCCTATATCACCCACTCTATTAACCAGAAATGCTTTATAGTTTGCTTTAATAGCTGAATTTTTTTTAGTCCAAAAACCTATTAATAGATAAGAAGATAACCCTACAAGCTCCCATCCTATAAATAGTTGAAAAAAATTATTTGATAAGACTATCAGAAGCATTGAGAATGTGAAAAAGTTTGTGTAAATAAAAAATCTATTAAATGATTTTTCATCTTTCATATAAGAGATAGAATAATAGTGAACAAGAAAGGAGACTGAGGTGACTACAGTGCACATTACTAGGGACAATGAATCAATATAAAGTCCAAATGCTAAGGAATATATCTTTACATCAGCGAAGACTAATACATCTTTAGACAAAGTAGAAGCATTGGATGATATATAAAGAATTAGTAAGTACACAGAAAGCAAGAAAGAAAATAATATAGATAAGTTTGAAATAATAATAGTTAGTTTTTTTGATGAGTTTTGCAAGTACAAAAGGATCAGTGTCCCTATCAATGGAGTAAGTAAAAGTAACAAAGCAATATTTATCAACCTTTTAGCTCCGACAAGTCATCTACATCAATAGATTTTTTACTCCTAAATAATACAATCAATAAAGCTAGACCAATTGCAGATTCAGCTGCAACGACAGTCAATACAAAAAATACAAAAACTTGTCCAGTAAGATCCCCCAGGTAGTTGCCTAATGTAATTAGATTAAAATTAACTGATAAAAACATTAATTCTAGGGACATTAATAAAACAAGAATATTTTTTCTATTAAGAAATATACCAGCTATTGATATAGTGAATATAATTGTACTTAATATCAAATAATAACTTATTGGAATCATATTATTCTTTGAGATCCGTTATTATCTTTAGTCTATCTTTTTTGGAAGCTGAAATCTGCTTAGTAGGGTTCTGATATTTATTTTTCGGATTTTTCCTATAAGTAAGTACAATCGCTGAGATGATTCCCAGTAATAATATTAATCCAGCAATCTCAAACTCAATAATATATTTTGTAAATAAAAGATAACCTAAGTTTTGAGTATTACTATCACTTATAATTTCTATATTTTTAACTGCATTGTAGTCAATATTCTCAAATGTGTTAATGAAAAAATAAATTATGAGTATGTTGAAGGCTATAAAAACTGCTATTCCTAAAGGAAGATATTTTATATACGCTGCTGTTTTTTTTGCAATATTTATATCTAGCATCATTACTACAAAAAGGAAAAGGACCATTACGGCACCTACATATACGAGAATTAGAATGATTGATAAGAATTCAGCTCCAAGAAGCAACCATAGAACTGCAGATAAAAAAAATGAAAAAACTAAATTAATCGCTGATAGCACAGGATTTGATGATGTTATAACTTTAATACAAGTAAATATAAGTAATGTGCTAAATATAAAAAAAGTTATTAATTCAATATTCATAAGTCGTTGGCACTTCTGTCTTTTAACTCTTGTTGCTCATATAAATCACCAATTTTTAAAAGATCTATTTTATTCATAATTCCATCATTTCTATTTTCAAAATGGTACTCAAAAATGCTTGTCTCAATAATTGCATCAACAGGGCATGCCTCTTCACAGAAACCGCAGTATATACATTTAAAGAGATCTATGTCGTATTTAGTTGTTCGCCTAGTGTTATCATCAGCCCTCTCTTCTGTATCAATTGTTATTGCAAGTGCAGGACAAACAGCTTCACAAAGTTTACAACCAATACATCTCTCTTCTCCATTTGGGTATTTTCTTAGTGCATGGAGACCACGAAATCTAGTTGATTGTGGTGTTTTTTCTTCTGGATATTGAATGGTGATAGGTTTCTTATAAAGTTTTTTACCTGTAATACTTAGTCCTTTAAAAATCTCAAGGAAAAATAAACTTTTAATGAATTTGATTATACTGTTCATAATTATAGTGGTAAATACTCAAGATATATTAAAATTCCAATAATGGTAAGCCAAAAAAAAGTAATTGGGAGAAATACTTTCCATCCCAGTCTCATGATTTGATCATACCTGTATCTTGGAAGAGTGGCTCTAAGCCAGAGAAATACAAAAATAAATATAAGCGTTTTAAGAGAAAGCCAAATGAATCCAGGAATAAAAGATAAATATGAATCTATTACAGTTCCTTGAAATGGTGATAACCACCCTCCAAAAAACATAATACTGCATAATATGCTTATTAATATTAAGTTCATGTATTCGGCTAAAAAGAACATGGCGAATGCCATACCAGAATATTCCACATGAAAACCAGCAACAATCTCAGACTCACCTTCAGATACATCAAATGGTGCTCTATTAGTTTCTGCAACTCCAGCAATAAAGTATATTAAGAATAATGGAAATAAAGGCAACCAATACCAATTGAACAGACTTCCAGATTGAGCGTAAATAATGTTTTGCAAGTTTAGACTTCCAGAAAGCATCAACACTCCAACCAAGGCAAAACCCATTGCAATCTCATATGCGATTATTTGTGCTGCTGATCTCATAGAACCTAGGAACGCATATTTTGAGTTAGAGGCCCATCCAGCTAATATCACACCATAAACACTTAGTGACGTGAGTGCTAGAATAAATAATAACCCTGCATTAATATTAGAAATAATAAAGTATTCTGAAAGCGGAATTACAGACCAAACCAATAAAGAGGGGATAAGCATAAGCATAGGGGCTGTTAGGAAAATACCTTTGTTAGCACTAGTAGGAATTATTATTTCTTTCGATACAAGCTTGAGAACATCTGCAATAGGTTGCAGAAGACCAGAGGGACCTACTCTCATTGGGCCCATTCTTGATTGCATAAATCCGATTATTTTTCTTTCCGAGTAAGTAACATATGCAACTATTAAAAATAAAGGCACTATGACCACTAAAATAGATATCATGGTTTTTATGATATAAAATATTGCTTCCATTACGATAGTTCTACGCTAGTATTGTAAGAACCAATTTTCTGTTCATATCTTCCGTTCATTTTTACCAAAATAGTATTATCAGGTTTATCATGAACTTTAATATTTGCTTTAATTTTCAAACTATTTTCTAATTCATTAATTGTAATTTTTGACTCGCTATTTATTTTCATACTATTAGGGATACTCATAAAACTATCATTATCATGTGTGGTCAGTAAAGATTTACATCTTCTAAGTGTTGGGTTATTAGAGTTTGAGCTTCTGATAATGATTTTTTCTAGAGTATTATTTTCGTTTGTTATCTCCATACTGTCTACAAGAACATAATTACTTTTAATGTTTATATTAGATAAAATTTTATTTATATCTTCAGAGATTTGCTTATCATCAATGTTAATTCCAAGTCTTTTCGAAAGACCCAATAAGAGTTCTATTCCATTCTTTGATTCACCTCTTGGTGATATAACTTGATTAAATACTTGAAGTTGTTTATTTGTATTTAGATAAGAGCCATGAGATTCTTGTTGAACAGCTAGCGGATAAACAACATCTGCATATTTATTAATAGAATCTGTCATATACGAAGAAAAAAATATATTGAATTTAGAGTTTTTTAATCTATCTATAATTTCTGTATCATTTGAGAAATCATATTCAGGTTCAAGATTATAAACAATTAACAAGTCATTTTTAGGATATGACGATAGGTAAGCTGTCTGTTTAAATTCTTCAATTTCTATACCTCCAGGCAATCTATGAGGTAAAATGCCCATTGCCCAAGCACCTGATGTATTACATTGATCACCTAAAAGAGATAATTTAGAATTTATCGATTTTGCATATCTACTTATATTATTAATAATATTAGTATAATTTTTTAAATAAGTTGTTGATGGTCCCATAATTATAAGATTTTTATTATCTTTGTTTATGTTTGACAAAATATTATTTGAATTAGTAGTAAAATATTTTTCAAGCTCTTTTGGGCTTAACGTTTCTGAATGAGAGATATCAAAATTCTCCAAGTATTCATAGGCTGACAATGAGATAATGTTAGTAGAGTTTTGTTTGACTGCATTTCTCAAATATACGGATAGTATGGGGAATTCTTTAGTAATGTTAACGTTTACAAGAATTATATTTTCCATGGATTCAATTTCACTAAGTTTTATATCGAATGACGGGATAACAGGGTATTTATCTTGATATTTAAAATCACTCTCTTTGCTTCTATGATCAATATTAGAAATTCCTATGTCTCTGAGAAACTTTTGAAATAAATACATTTCTTCACATGATGACTGTGCTGACATCACAGCTGTAGTATTTAATGTATATTCTTGTATTTTTTGAGATACAACTTCATTAAGTGTATCCAAATCAGATTTTATGAGCTTATTTTCACTTCTGATAAGCGGATAAAGTATTCTCTCTTCAGATTCAATTCCCTCATGCCCAAATCGGTCACTATCTGCTAACCATGATAAGTTAATTTCATCATTTTCTTTAGGAACAGTTCTTTTAATTTCATCTTTATAAGTATGATAATGAATATTCGAACCTAAACAATCATTGGAAGAAATAGAACTAATTTGCTTTAAGTCCCATGTTCTAGCGCTATACTTATACAGGTTGTTATTTAATGCTCCTACAGGGCAAAGGTCAATAACGTTTCCAGATAGTTCCGAAGTCAGACTTTGATTTACAAATGTTTCAATCTTAGTCTTCTCTCCTCTGCCTGTCATACCAAGTTCTTTTATGCCTGCAATTTCCTCTCCAAAACGAACACATCGACTACAATGGATACATCGAGTCATCTCAGTTGTGACAAGATTACCAATATCTTTATCTATTACAGTACGTTTTATCTCTTTATAATTTGATTTATAGTCTCCATGATCTAGGGAGATATCTTGAAGTTCACATTCGCCAGCTTGATCACAGACAGGACAATCGAGTGGATGATTAATTAGCAAAAATTCCATAGTACTTTTTTGAGCATCTTCTGTAATCGATCCCACAGTGTTAACTTTCATACCATCTCTTACAATTGTAGAACATGCTGGCTGAGGGTATTTAGCGCCTTCAACTTCAACAAGACACATCCTGCAACTTGCTACTACACTTAATCTTTTATGATAGCAAAATCTTGGGATATGAATATCATGACGGTCAGCAACTTGTATGATAGTCTCATCATCTAATGCCTGGTATTTGTTATTATTAATATAAATATCCATCTATATAACCATTGATTGCTTCTTATCAACATAATATTCAAATTCAGTCCAAAAATGTTTAAGAAAACTTATAACTGGCATAGCCGCTGCATCTCCTAATGCACAAATACAATGTCCCTCTATCTGATTTGCAACTTTATTTAGTAAATCTAAATCTGATTGATCGCCATTACCTGATCTAATTTTAACTAATGTTTTATATAGCCACCCAGTTCCTTCTCTACATGGAGTACACTGCCCACATGATTCTGCATAGTAAAATCTTGAAATTCTCTCAAGGACGGAGACCATACATGTAGATTCATCCATTATAATAATTCCTCCTGAGCCTAGCATAGTGCCTATCTTCATGAGAGATTCATAATCCATTGGTGTTTCCATGATATCTTCACCTTTTACTACTGGAACTGATGATCCTCCAGGTATAACTGCTTTTAGTTTTTTATTATCCAGTACACCATCACATTCATCTAATAATTTAGAAAATGGTACACCTAGTGGTGCCTCAATTACAGAGGGTTTATTTAGATGTCCGCTCATGCAAAACATTTTTACTCCATCAGAATCATTTACTCCAAGATTTTTATACCATTCCGAACCATTTTTTATAATATATGGAACAGTGGCTAGTGTTTCAGTGTTATTAATGATTGTAGGTTTACCATACAGTCCTTGTACAGCAGGGAAAGGTGGTTTTATCCTTGGCATTCCTCTTTTGCCTTCAATAGATTCTAACATTGCAGTTTCTTCACCAACAATATAAGCTCCTGCACCAATTAGTGGTACTATCTCAATACATAAATTAGATTTCAAAATATTTTCACCTATAAAATTATATTCATAAGCTTCTTTAACAGCTTTGTTAAATACAATCCATTGATCACCGATAAATTCTCCCCGTAAATAATTATATCCAACAGACGCCCCAATAGCATAAGAGGCAATTAACATTCCTTCTATGACAGCATGAGGATTGTATCTAAGTATATCCCTATCTTTACATGTACCAGGCTCACTTTCATCAGAGTTACAAACAAGGTACTTTTGTTGATCACTTGAATTAATAAATGACCATTTCAGTCCTGTAGAGAATCCTGCCCCTCCTTTGCCTTTAAGCCCAGACTCTTTTATTATTGTTATAACTTCAGATTTAGGTATTTGTTTAGAAATTATCTGCTTCCATGAACTATAACCGTCTTGAGACAGATAAGTCTCAATACTTGATGGATTCTTAAGAGAAAAAGTTGATGTACATAAGTTAGTCATTAGCAATCTCATCTAATATCTTATCAACTTTTTCAAATGTAAGATTCTCATAATTGATATGATTTACTTGCATCATCGGAGCACCATTACAGGCAGCAAGACACTCCATTTCATCCTTAAGGTAAAATTTATTATCTTTAGTGGACTCCCCAATTTTAATTTTCAATCTTTTTTCAATATGACTAACAATATCATCAGAATTTCTTAGCATGCATGAAACATTTGTACATACGGATATTGTATTTTTACCTACAGGCTTCAAATTAAACATAGAATAAAAAGTTGCTACTTCATAAACATCAATTTTCTGTATGCTTAAGTAATTTGCTAGGGAGGCAATCAGTTCATCGTTGAGAAAACCATTATTATCATGCTGAATGATTAACAATGATTCTATTATTGCTGACTTACTTTTATCCTTTGGAAATTTACTTCTGATTAAGTCAATCTCTTTAGTCATATTTTCTGAAAATATATGTTTAGCATCCGTCATCTATCAATCTCACCAAAAACTATATCTTGAGTACCTATTATTGCTACAACGTCTGATAGCATGTGACCTTTAGACATCTCATTAAGTGCCGCAAGATGAGGGAAACCTGGTGCTCTAATTTTTAATCTATACGGTTTATTTGCGCCGTCTGAAATCATGTATATCCCAAATTCTCCTTTTGGTGCTTCCACTGCAGCATATACCTCACCTTCTGGTACACAGTAACCTTCACTGAATAATTTAAAATGATGTATTAGAGACTCCATATTATCTTTCATATCATCACGATCAGGTGGTGCTATTTTTGAGTTAGACGAGATATGTTGTCCGTCATCTTTTTTTAACCATTCACAACACTGTTGGATAATCTTTGCAGACTCTCTCATTTCTTGTATTCTTACTAGATAACGGTCATACGAATCTCCTTCTGTTCCTATTGGAATGTCGAACTTAAGATTTTTGTATACTTCATAAGGCTCTTTTTTTCTAAGGTCCCAACTTACGCCAGACCCTCTTAACATTGGGCCAGAAAACCCTAAATCAATAGCACGCTCGGGTGATACCACACCAATACCAACAGTTCTTTGTTTCCAAATCCTATTCTCTGTTAATAAATTTTCATATTCATCAACATTTTTAGGAAATCTATCTACAAAACTATCTATAAAATCTAATAAGGTGCCTTCCCTATTATAATTAAGTGTTTCAATTTGCTTTAAATTTTGATTTTTGTTTAGCATAAACTTAGGCATAACATTAGGTAAGTCTTTTGCTACTCCGCCAGGTCTATAATATGTAGCATGCATTCTTGTTCCTGATACGGCTTCATAACAATCCATTAAATCCTCTCTTTCTCTAAATGCATATAAAAATACAGACATTGCCCCAATGTCTAATGCATGGGCACCAAGCCATAAAAGGTGATTTAAAATTCTAGTTATTTCATCAAACATTACTCTAATATATTGAGCTCTTACTGGAACTTCTAACTTTAATAGTTTTTCAATTGCTAGAACATATGCATGTTCATTACACATCATAGAGACATAATCCAATCTGTCCATGTAACCAATATTTTGATTGTAAGGTTTAGACTCTGCCAATTTTTCTGTTGCTCTGTGTAAAAGTCCTATATGAGGATCAGCGCTACGAATAACTTCGCCATCCATTTCTAAGATCAATCTCAACACTCCGTGGGCCGCTGGATGTTGTGGTCCAAAATTCATTGTAAAATTTTTATAATCGCTCATTTTCTCTTCCTTATAACTTTTGGAACTAGCGTTCTTGGTGATATATCAACAGGGACATTTACTACTTTTTTTTGCTCAGGGTCATAAGTAACCTGAGTATTACCTATTAGAGGAAATTTCTTTCTGAAGGGATGTCCTATAAAGCCATAGTCAGTAAGTATCCTTCTTAAATCTTGATGGCCTTCGAATAATACACCAAATAAATCATAAGCTTCTCTCTCATACCAGTCAGCAGATGCAAAAATATCTGTTACTGACGGAACAATTAATGACTCATTAGATAAATTACACTTAACGCGTATCCTCACATTATATTTAATAGATAGCAGATGATAAACTACACATAATTTGTATTCCTCATTAACATCTTCAGTAACAAAGTCAATTCTGCTGTGTGACTGAGGATTTATACCTCTATTATAACCTTTGGATGTTGTCTCTTTTGTTTCCCATTCTGATTGCCCATATTCAATTAAATCAACAGCGCATAAGTCTATTAGTTGATTGAATTGTAAATCTTTTGTTTCTTTGAGGGTTTTAAGAACTTTCCTAAGATTTAATTTATCAACAGTCAGAGTAATCATGTCAGACTCAACATAATCAATAACTAACTCTTGAAATAATTCCCTAATTTTATTCATAAGTTATTTAATTTTTATTCTATTTTTATTTCTTATTTTATTTTGTAATTGAAGGATGCCATATAGCAGTGCTTCAGCGGTTGGTGGGCAACCGGGCACATAAACATCCACCGGAACGATTCGGTCGCAACCTCTTACAACAGAATATGAATAGTGATAATATCCACCTCCGTTAGCACAAGAACCCATAGAGATAACCCATTTAGGATCAGCCATTTGATCATAAACTTTTCTTAAAGCTGGAGCCATCTTATTTACAAGTGTGCCTGCAACAATCATAACATCAGATTGTCTGGGGCTTGGTCTAAATAACATTCCAAATCTGTCTAAGTCATATCTTGAAGCGCCTGCATGCATCATTTCTATAGAGCAGCATGCCAAACCGAATGTCATAGGCCATAACGAACCTGTTCTTGCCCAGTCAAATAAACTATCTGAGTCAGCTAAAACAAAGCCGTCTCTTTTTATATTTTCTAATCCCACTCTAAAGCTCCTTTTTTCCATTCATATATAAAACCAATTAGTAAAATAAATAAAAATACAGCCATAGCTAAAAATCCTTCATGACCTATATGATCTAGAACGACAGCCCAAGGAAACAAAAAAGCAATCTCAAGGTCGAATATTATAAATAGTATGGCTACAAGATAGAATCTTACATCAAATTTCATTCGGCTATCCTCAAACGGTTCAAATCCACACTCATATGGTGAATTTTTTTCAGAATCAGGATTACTCCCTCCGAAAAAGAAACCCGCGGTCATCATTACAGATGCAAATATCAAAGCAATGAATAAAAAAATTAAAATTGGTAGGTATTCAAATAACATATCTTATTATATCCTATATGTAATCAAATACTAACAGGCATTATAGGCAGATAACCTTCATGAAAGACATAGAAACATTAGTAAATGTAAGAGAAAACATATCATCAAATCTTCTAGATGGTGTGAAAAATAGAAAATCTGATTTTAGAACTTTTACTCTTTGCACAACCGGAGAAGTACCTTCTGGAAGAACTGTAGTTTTACGAGGCTATGATACTACAAATAATCTACTTATATTTCATACAAACTTTCACGCAGAAAAAGTTGAACACCTAAATTCTAATCCTGACGTATGTTGTGTTTTCTATAGTAAATCGTCAAAGCTCCAAATAAGGTGCTTCGGTATAGCAAATATTAATCATAAAAATAAAAAATCCGATAGTTCATGGAAGAAAATGGGTGATATTTCTAAAGAATGTTATTTTCAAAATCCTCTTCCTGGCACTCCAATCAATAATTATGATAACTTTGAAAAGAATATTGAGAATAAAGAAAGCGATTTTTTTTGTATGGTAGAAATAAAATTGTGCAAAATAGATTGGCTATTTCTTAAAAGAGAGGGACATAGAAGAGCAAATATATTCTTAAATGATAAAAAAGAAGATTTATGGGTTAGTCCATAAATTGCCGATGGCCGGACTCGAACCGGCACGACTTACGCCACTGCCCCCTCAAGACAGCGTGTCTACCAGTTCCACCACATCGGCTTAAGGTTTATTGAATTCTTCTTGTTTATCAATTGTCTCTTCCTGAACGGTATCGCTAATCAAACTTTTAGAACCTGATGATTTATTTGAAGAGATATAGGCGAGGCTAAGGCTAGTTACAAAGAAACTTAGAGCGATTACTGTTGTAACTTTATTCATGAATGTTGCACTACCTCTAGCGCCGAAGACTGTAGATGATGCACCAGAGCCAAATGCTGCGCCTGCATCTGCGCCTTTTCCTTGTTGAACGAGCACTAATATAATCAAAATTACTGCCAATATGATGTGAATAGTTAGTATCGCTGTTTGCATTGTGTATTTATCTCAAATTGTGGAACAAATATCAATAAATTTTTTTGCTATTAGAGATGCGCCACCAATTAAAAGCCCACTAACGTATTGTGTCTTCATCAAAGATTGTGCATTTTCTGGCGAGACACTTCCCCCATATAGCAACTTAATGGGCTTGTTAGATTCGTTATATCTCTTAACAGTATTATATATATAACCAAAAGTATTAGATAATTCTTTGGCTGATGGAATCAGACCAGTGCCTATCGCCCAAACAGGTTCATAAGCAATAATTACTTGATTGGATCTTTTTGAATTATTTAAGCTTTTAAATAGAGATTGTAATTGTTTATTGAGGATGTATTTAGTTCTTTTAGTTTTATACTCTTTTAGAGTCTCTCCAATACAATATACTACTTTAATATTATTTTCATGAAGCCTTGAAACCTTCTCACATAAAGATAAGTTATTTTCACCTAGGATATGTCTTCTCTCTGAGTGCCCAACAAGACAATATTGAATTTTTGAGTCTTTCAACATTGTAGCTGAAATCTCTCCAGTGAGTGCTCCATCATTATATGCAGATACATTTTGGGAGCCAATATTAATAATTTCTTTTTTATTAATATTTTTTATTGATAACAGATAAATGCTTGGCGGAAATATTATTACTTCGTGTTTAATATTATTTTTTTTTACTCCGCGAATAATATCTTGTGCAAGCTTAATACTTGACTTGATGTTTCCATTTTGCTTCCAATTACCTGCGATTATTTTTTTTGACATTATATAATATTATCAATAATTTCCTTTGCTTTGGAAAGTGTATTCTCAGATCTGTGCTCTATGAGAATTCTTATTAGTGGTTGCGTCCCAGATTCTCTTATTAGAATTCTACCATCTTCATTTAAGATTTCTTCTACTTTCTTAAAATTTGTATAATTATTTTTTATCCAAGACTCTTTGTCGGTTACTTTGATGTTAATAAGCTCAGATGGTATTTTCAATGATTCAGGATATAACTCATCAAGTGAAGAATTACTTGCTTCAAGTAGATGTATTATTTTAATTAGTGTGATTATGGCATCTCCAATAGGTATATTACTTGAGTCGGTATGAATTACATGACCAGATGACTCGGAACCAATCTTTGCATTATGTTGAATAATTCCTTCTAAAACATTCTTATCACCCACTGCTGTTTCTATAAAGTTATAACCC
>CACLCV010000007.1 GCA_902605525.1 uncultured Gammaproteobacteria bacterium | reverse complement strand
TATTGAATATTTAGAGGATTTATTACATAAATATATATATGAGTAATAAATTTATAGTAGTAGAGGGTAGTGAAGGAGTAGGCAAGTCATCTCAGATAAAGATAATTGAGCGTTATCTGATTGATAACAAGATAGATTATATTCTTACTCGCGAACCAGGCGGCACAAGCTTTGGAGAATCAATTCGAGACATAATTTTGAATGATGATAATAATACTGAAGAACTTACGGATTCATTGCTTTTTTATGCCTCAAGGTATGAAAACTATAAGAAGATTATATTACCTGCCTTGGATGCTGGCAAAACAGTTGTTTGTGACAGATATCATTATTCAACTCTAGTTTATCAGGGTATAGTTGGAAATAATTCTTCTGTTAAAGCTGTTCATGAAATATTTGATGCAATATATTCTAAAATGATTGATCATATAATTTATTTATACACAACTCCTAAAGAAAGTTTTAAAAGAATTTCAAAACGATCAGTAACAGATAAATTTGAAAGTAGAGGACTTAGTTACCTGGAAGATCTATCAAACGCATATGAATTAGTTTTCAATGGTATGAAAAATATAACAAAGATTGATACTTCTGCTGATAAAGATATAACTAAAGACAATTTAATTAAATCACTAGATAAGATATTCGATAAAAAATGATAGATCAATTAATATTGAGTAATAAACCTAGTAACTATTTAGTTACATCAACAGACCTAAATAATAGATATTTATTAGTAACGCAAAAAATTTGCAGCGAGATGAATATCACAAAAGATCAATTAGAAAATAATCCAGATGTAAAATATGTATCTCTACCGATAATAGATAAAACTGGCAAAACAGTTAATTCGGTTTCAAACAAAGACTTAGTTCTTAATAATTATGGCTTAGTTAATAATATAGACTCGAATAAAATTGGGACTGAAATAACAATCAATCAAATCAGAGACGTCATATCATTCACGCAGTTATCAGCACATAAAGATAAAAAAATTGTTATTTTAAATGACGTTTCAAAGATGAATATTGAAGCATCATCAGCTTTACTGAAAACACTTGAAGAAGTTTCTTCAAATTGCTCATTCATTCTTATTTGTAACTCTGTTAAAGATGTGCATGAAACAATTAAAAGTAGATGCTTACATATAAATATTGATTCATATATCGATGATAGCTCTAATAGCTTTGAAGAGTTTTTCTTTTTAAGACATTCTTTTTTAAAAGATAATGACAATATTTATGACATATCTACATCACTTAATGAAACAGTCGATCAAATTAACGGACTCCTAGATAAATCATATGATCCTGTTGATGTCTCTATAATTTGGAATAAATTAGGTATTAAATTAATAATAGAGATAATTAATATGTATATTATATATATATTGAAGAAATATATTTCTACTGACCTCAAGACTATAGAATCTAAAGGGCACATAAAAAAGCTTTCAAACATCTATGAAATAATTCCAAATATTAAAAAGAATATTTTGATGAATATAAACCCTAAATATCTACTCAATAACTTATCAATTGAATTAGCAAGCTAATCATAATAATATCCAGTTATGCCAAAATCTGATAAAAAAGTCGTTAGTTTATTTGAAAAAACTAACCCGGGATTTCAAAAGATTACTTTAACTGATTCGTTGCGCCTAAAAAGAGGAGGTTATCTAAAAAAACCTGTTCTAGCTTATGAAACATGGGGTGAGTTATCAAAAGAAAAAGATAATATTATAGTTATCTTAACGGGTCTAAGTGCCAGTTCACATGTTGCTTCAAGCGCTACTAATCCTGAAACTGGCTGGTGGGAAGGTATGGTTGGTAAAGGTAAAGCATTTGATACAAATAGATATTATGTAGTATGTATAAATTCCCTAGGAAGTTGTTTTGGATCTACAGGTCCTGCATCAATAAATGAAATAACAGGAGAGCCATACAGATTAACTTTCCCTGAATTGACGATTGATGATATGGCTACGGCATCAAAATTATTATTTGACAAACTAGAAATTAAATCTATTCATACTTTAGTAGGCCCATCTATGGGTGGTATGCACAGCCTTGCATTAATAATACAAAATAATAATTTTGTTAGAAACTTTATTGCTATTTCAACTGCAAGACAGTCATTGCCATATTCTATAGCAATTCGGTCGTTACAAAGGGAAGTAATTAGAAAAGATCCATTATGGAACAATGGTTACTATTCATATGATAATCCGCCTCTTAATGGTGTACGTATTGCACGTAAACTTGGTATGCTCTCTTATCGTTCGGCTGATGAATGGGCACAACGATTTGGTAGAAAAAAATCTGCTAAAACAGAAATAACACAAAATACTTTTGGTATAGAAAATACTGGTTTTGAATTTGAAATAGAATCTTACTTAGAACATCTGGCAATAAAATTCCAAAATGTTTTCGATGCAAATTCTTATTTATATCTATCTAGGTCTATTGATTGGTTTGATTTAGTTGATTATGGCTCTTCGCCAAATGAAATACTAGGGCAGACGGGATTAAGCAATGCACTTGTTCTTGGAGTGGAATCTGATACTTTATTCCCGGTAAGCCAACAAAAAGAAATTGCTGAATATCTAGCCAGTGGTACAACAAAAGTTGCTTATAAAAGTTTAGACTGTTTACAAGGGCATGATTCATTTCTTGTTGATATTGAAACATTCTCAAGAGAAATAAAATGTTTCTTAGAAAATTTATAATTCTTTTTAGTCTAATTATTACAGGCTCTGCCTTCTCTGGTCAATTTGATGCTAAGGTCATTAAAGTAATTGACGGGGATACAATTTGGGTCAAAACTGAGAATAAACATGTAAAAATAAGACTCAGTTATATCGACGCACCCGAGTTAAGGCAGGCATTTGGAGTACGAAGTAAAAATTATTTAACAAATTTAGTTCTAGATAAAAGGGTACAGATTGATACATATAGAAAAGATAGGTACAACAGAATAATCGGAGAAGTTTACATACATGATGATAAAGGGTCTATATTTGTAAATGCAAAACTTATAAAAAGCGGAAATGCATGGGTATATAAGAGATACAGAAACAACCGATATCTTATAAATCTTGAGGATTACGCTAAAACAAATAATAATGGCCTTTGGAGTACAAAAAATCCTCTAGAACCATGGGAATATCGAAAAAAATAAGCTACAAACCACTAGTATCGTCAGCTGATATTTATCACACCTTTTTTGCAGCTCTACGACACCTCTCTGAGCAATATTTTACACTCTGCCAATCTCGCTCCCACTTTTTCCTCCACGAGAATGGTAATTTACAGATAGGACATATTTTTTTCGGAAGGTTACTTTTTTTCATTTAACTGATGTCTATTTTTATAAAATAGCAGTAGTGCTATGACTTCATAAAATATTACACTAATTTGATAGACTCCTGGCAATGCGACTAAGTTACCAATCCATTTGTACTTAGGAATATTTCTCCACATAATAACGAATGCCTCTACACCAGAGTAGACCTCATTATCTTTAACAACATGTAATCGTCTGAGAAGATCCTTATGGCTCTTTCCAGATAATTTAGTAGATATTTCTAAATCATTAATATCTATCCAATTTATATCATTATCTATCGATTTATAATGATTTATCTCCTTGGAGCATATTGAACAACTGTCATTAAACAAAACCTTGATCATCTCGTATTATCTCTTAAAAATTGATTTGCTCTGGTTAAGATAATTTCTTTTCTTTCTTTCTTCATTTTATCAAATAAACTCACCATCATATTCAATCTTGGATTAGTTTTAAAAAATTTACGGTTCTTATCTATGAACCTCCAATAAAGGCCATCAAAAGTATCACACCATTCTCCTTTTTTAAAGTCCATCATTTTTAATATATAATTCGAACCGCATATATAAGGTTTAGTGGCCATTATCCCTCCGTCAGCAAAAAGACCCATGCTATATACATTTGGTGTCATAACCCAATCTGAAGAGTCTATATATAGCTCCATAAACCATTTATAAGCATTCTTTGGCTCTATTTCACATAAATTCATAAGGTTAACTTGTATCATCAACCTCTCAATATGATGCGAATATGCATATTTTATGGTGCTTTTTATACTGTAATCCAAAGGATCTATGCCGGTTTCTCCTGTATACCAGGAATCACATAGCTTTCTTTTATGATTAAAAAAATTACCTCTTTCAATATTTTTCCCTTCTAAGTGATACAAACCTCTCATGAATTCGCGCCAGCCGATAATCTGGCGCAAAAAACCTTCATAAGAATTTATAGGTATACCTTTTAAATTATTGATTTTATTGATTATATCAGTGGGTGTTATCAGACCAAGATTTAGAGAAGAGCTTAAGTTTGAATGAAACCAAAGATATGATCTTTGATCAACTGAGTCTTCGTAATCACCAAATGACTTAAATTTGTTTACTATAAAATCATCTAAATTCTCAATAGCTTGTTTGCGTGTAGTAGGGTAGTTGAATTCTTTAATATTTCCATAATGATCTTCAAAGTATTTAGACACTATGTCTTTTATATCTTTAGTGTGTTTTGTATGTCTAAATTTTTTAACTGGAGGTGGTAGCACCTTATGGCTTATTTTTTTTCTATTTTCGCTATCAAAAGTCCATTTGCCACCAGTGGGTTTACCATTATCCATTAATATATTTAATTTCTTTCTTTGATTGATATAAAAGTTTGTCATCTTATATGTTGGTTTTGACGTTTTAGGGCACATTGATATAAATTCATCTCTATTTGTAAGAAACATAGGACTATCGAGTATTATTAGATCATTTAATTGTTCTGAAATTTTGTTTATTATTTTTTCAAACCATTTATCTTCAACTGTCCATACGCTCATGGTTTTAATTTTTTCTTTATTTATATAATCTTTTAAAGAATCAATATAACTAATTGATTTATCTACATTTAAATATTCATAATGAACACTGTAATTATGTTTATTTAAATAATCTTTGTACGAACGCATAGATGATAAGAAGAGGGTGATCTTATGCTTATGGTGCTTCTCATATGTACATAAGCCATAATCCTCTCTCATGAATATCTTCGTAGGATTGATTTTATTTACATTTGATATTGGAAATAACTGGTTTCCTAGTACTAGATGGAGATCTACATCCTTTATACGATCATTTATGTCCATATATAAGTAGAATAGGTTATATGAATATTATATGCTAGATTAATATATAGGTTCGTATAATATATATTATGTAATTAATCTATATAAAAAACATGAGAATTTGAAACCCTATAATTTCTAATAATTGCAGCAGCATCGTCTGAAGCAAGCCATTGATAAAGTTTTAGTGAAGAATCATAATCAAGATTTTTACACTTTTTATGATTCACTAATATCATACCGTAGTCATTTCTTAGTTCAGATGAGTTTTCGTAAACAATTTTATGCGTTTGTTTGTTTTTAAATCTTAGCCATGTAGATCTATCCGAAAGTATATATGCATCAAGTGAAATTGCTATATTAAGAGATGGCCCCATACCTTGTCCTGACTCAAGGTACCACTTGCCAGTATAAGTGGAAGGATCAAGTTTAAGTTGATTCCATATAGCGATTTCAGAAGAATGTGTTCCGCTAGAGTCTGCTCTTGATACAAATTTATGCTTTTTCTTATAAATTCTACTGAATGCTTCTTGAACTGACCTGGACGATGATATATCAGCTTCATCTGTGCTAGGTCCAATTATAATGAAATCATTATACATAAGATTATGTCTATCTGACCCGTGTCCATCAGTAATAAATTTTATTTCACGCTCTTTATCATGAACTATTAAGATGTTTCCATCACAGTTTTTAGCATTCATAATTGCTTGACCAGTTCCAACTGCTATTACTTTTATATTTATTTTATTAAAATCAGGATAATATGGTAAAAGGTACTCATAAAGACCAGAGTCGCGAGTAGAAGTAGTAGATTGAATAGTTACTGAACTGGCATGTGAACTAAAAGATATGAAAAATAGTGTAGCTATTAAGAATAATCTTTTCATTTTGATATTACACCCTCCTTCATTATTAGCTCATCATGTTTTAATTTTTTTATAAGATCATCATCATGGCTTACAATAATTATTGAAGTGCCATTTGAATCAAATTTGTTTATCATTTTAACGAATGTCTCAATATTTTGGCTATCAAGATTATTGGTCGGTTCATCATAAAATAAAATATCAGGATAAATTAGAACAGCTCTAACAAGAGCAAGTAATTGAAGTTCACCACCAGATAAAGATTTTAAATCTAGAGAAAGCATATAATCTAAATTAAATTCTTTAAGTGTTTTTAGTATTAAATTTTTCCATTTAGATTTACTAATATTTTTACAGAATAGAACATGGTTTAGGTTATCTTCAACTGATCTATTTAAAAATACAGAATTTTGAAATACATATGACAATTCATATGTTTTATTATCAAATTGTCTTTGTATAGATCCTGAGGTAGGTTTAATCATACCAAATAGAATTTTTAATAACGTTGTTTTGCCAGCTCCATTTGATCCTTTAATAATAGATATTACATTTTTTTTAACATGAAAGGTAGCACTTTTAATTATCAACTTATTTGACACCTTATATGATAAATTATTTACAGAAAATATATTCATAATAGTTTATTTTTAATGTATGAGATTAATAAATTCATTGTTACAGCAATAACTATTAGTGATATACCTAAGCTCAGTGCTAATGATAACTCTCCTCTAGAGGTTTCAAGGACAATACTAGTTGTCATCACTCTAGTTAAGTTATCTATATTACCGCCGACTATTATTACAGCCCCTACTTCAGATAGCGCTCTACTCATTCCAGTTATCACTATAATGAGTAGATCATATCGTGATTCATATACTAGTGTTCTTCGTATTTTATTTTCGCTAGTATTTAAAGAAAATAAATAATCACTTAAGAGGCTGTACCTATCATTTAAACATTTAAGAGATAGAGAAATAATAATTGGAGTTACGATAATAAACTGTGCGATTATCATTATGTTCGGGGAATATAGAAGGTCCATAAAACCTAAAACGCCGGACGAGGAAAATGTTATATACAATATTAATCCTACAACGACTGGTGGTAAGCTCATCAATGAGTTGAAGATAAGCGTGATAGCATCTTTACCAAAGAAGTTTTTAATAGCCATATAACTAGTCAAATAGATAGATATAACTGAAGAAATGATTGTTGCTATCACAGAAACATAAAGTGATAGAATAACTACATCTTTGAAGCTATTGTTAAGTTCAAAAATATTAGCTAATGATTGAAGTACAAGTTCCACAAGAAATGATAATACTACATTTACATACAAGCATGTAGTTTGAGTTTAATCAACTGCTCTTAATTATAACTAGAATAAGCCTATGATGTTGCCATCATCATCTATGTCTATTCTCTCAGCAGCTGGTACTTTCGGTAACCCTGGCATTGTCATAATATCGCCACATACCATTACAATGAACTCTGCACCTGCAGAAAGTCTGACCTCTCTAATTGGTATTTCATGATCAGAAGGCGCTCCTCTAAGTGTAGGATCTGTAGAAAATGAATATTGTGTTTTTGCAACACATACAGGGAACTTGCCATAGCCATTAGCTTGCAAATCATCGATTTGTTTTTTAATGTTAGCTGGTGCGGATATACTCGAAGCACCATATATTTTTTTTGCTATTGTTTCCATTTTATCCCATAGAGGCATATCATCAGGATATAAGAAGTCAAAATTATTTTCTGACTCATTAATAGTTTTAACAACAGTTTCTGCTAATTCTTTAGCGCCAGCACCTCCATCAGCCCAATGAGTAGATGAAACTATGGGTACATTTAACTCTTTTGATTTAGCTTTAAGTAAGTCCTTTTCCTTTTCGGTATCAAAGCTGAAACCATTTATACCAACGACGACTGGTAATCCATAATTATTTTTCAAATTATGTACATGTCTTTCAAGATTTGTCAGTCCTTTCGAGAGATAATCTGTACTCTCTTTATTTAAATCCTCAATTGAACATCCACCATGATATTTTAATGCCCTTATTGTTGCTACTAGAACAACTGCAGATGGTTTAAGACCAGCTTTTCTACATTTTATATCAAGAAATTTTTCAGCCCCCAAGTCAGCTCCAAAGCCTGCTTCAGTGACTACATAATCTGCTAATTTTAAAGAAGCTTTCGTTGCAATTACAGAATTACATCCATGTGCAATATTTGCAAATGGACCACCATGAATCACTGCTGGATTATTTTCCAGTGTTTGAACCAAGTTTGGCTTCATTGCATCTTTAAGTAAAACGGTCATAGCGCCATGTGCATTAATATCTTTAGCAAGTATTGGTTTACGATCTCGTGTATATGCTATAACAATTTTACCTAATCTTTCCTTCAAGTCTTTTATAGAAGTAGCTAGGCAAAATATTGCCATGATTTCAGACGCAACAACAATATCAAATCCATCTTGTCTTGGATATCCGTTGCCAACTGAACCTAGAGAGCAAACTGTAGATCTAAGTGCTCTATCATTCATATCAAGTACCCTCTTCCATGCAACCCTTCTAACATCAATCTGTAATTTATTACCATGATGAATGTGATTATCTAGCATAGCTGCGAGCAAATTATTTGCTAATTGAATTGCATTAAAATCCCCTGTGAAATGAAGATTTATATCCTCCATAGGTATCACCTGAGACATTCCGCCTCCAGCTGCACCACCTTTCATTCCAAAAACTGGTCCTAATGAAGGCTCCCTTATAGTGACTAGCGCTTTTTTTCCTATTTTGTTTAATGCATCACCTAATCCTACAGATGTTGTAGTTTTACCCTCGCCTGCAGGCGTAGGACTTATGGCAGTAACTAATATAAGCTTACCATCTTGATTCGATTCTATTGATTTAAGATAATCTAGAGAGATCTTGGCTTTATAATGCCCGAATGGCTCTAAAGAATCCTCTGGAATATTAAGTTTTGAGGCTATTTCGGTTATTTTCTCTAATTTTGCCGCTTGAGCTATTTCTATATCTGTTTTCATAGTAGGGTTATATTCTAATACCAAATAAGCTAATCTTCAATTAAAATCACTTTTAACATTTAGAATAGACATAATGAAGCGCATAATACATCTTGGTAAATATTATCCACCTGAATTCGGAGGGATAGAGAAAGTTACTTCGTTGATAGTCGACAATGATAATCAAAACAATCATGTAGTTATCTGCTTTTCAAATAGCAAACAAATTGAAAATGATAATAACGTTTTTAGGATACCTGTAAAATTAAATCTTTTTTCTCAACCAATAAGTTTTCAATATATTGTAAAAAGTCTTAGAGAAATCAAAAATAATGATATTGTTCATATTCATCTTCCTAATGTTTTTGCTTTGATTGTTGCTTTATTTGTAAATGATAAGCCAATAATACTTCATTGGCATAGTGATATTATAAATAATAAATTTCTTTATACGTTTATTAAGCCCTTGGAAAAAATGATATTAAAAAAAGCATCATCAATTATTATATCGTCATACAACTACCTAAATAATTCGAACTCACTATCATTGTTTAAATCTAAAACTAAAGTTATACCATATGGAATTGAAGAACCAGACAAGGATGTTGATAACAACTTACTAATAGAAGATTGCTATCCTATCTTTGAGAATCAGTACATCCTGTCTGTAGGGCGTCTAGTAAAATACAAAGGCTATGAAAACCTCATCATGGCAATGATAAATGTTGATGCAAAACTTATAATTATAGGAAATGGCCCAGAATATAAGAGATTGCAAGATGTAATTCTTAAGTACAACCTTGGTAATAAAATTTTTATTTTGACTGATATAAACAACACAAAGAAAAAAATATTTTATAAAAATGCATCTATCTTTTGTTTGCCATCGATAAATAAATCTGAATCTTATGGTATGTCAATTGTAGAAGCAATGTCATATGGTTTACCATTAGTTACAACAAACTTAATTGATTCAGGAATATCATGGTTAAATAAACATGATGCTACGGGTATATGTGTAAATCCTAACAATACTAATGAATTATCAAAGGCAATTAAGAAAATTCTTCAATCACCTGATCTTTGTAAAAAATTTAGTAATAATTCAAGAAAACGCTATGAAGATAAACTTACATTAAAAATATTTATTAATAAAATTAGCAAGATTTATGATGAGCTATAAATCTTATTTATAATAGCTCTATAGAAAACTGAATAAATACTGTATATGTACCATTTGATAGGGATTTTCCCATAATATTTTTTTACAACCGCCATAGCCTCACGATAGTGTTGAATTCTATTTTGGTTTGTTTTTGTCATATTATGAACTCTGTTTACTGCTATGCATTCATTTATATATACAAATTCTCCATATTTTTGAAAAAGTCTCCACCAAATATCATAGTCGAATGCCATAGATAGATTTATATCTATTCCCCCAATATTATTTAAAAATTCTCTGCGAATTAGTGCGCCAGGTTGTGAAATAATACATCGAATAGCCAATCTTTTCTCTGAGAAAGATTCGACCCACGTATTATTATATTTATTTTTGGAATCAATGTAATCAAGTGTATTGCCATAAACAACAGGAATACTTTTATTTGAATCTAATACTGCTAGTAATCTTTTCATACCATTAGGAAGCAACCAATCATCGCTATTTAGCCATGTAACATAGGGAGCTTTTGCATGTTTCAAACCTTCATTAATCGCTTCCGCTTGTCCATTATCTTTATGGCTACGATAGAAATTAATTTTATGTTTCCATTTTGAAATTATTTCAGGAGTATTGTCAGTAGAGCCACCGTCTAGAATAATGATTTCACTATCAAGATTTTGCTCATCTATTGATTGCAATGTTTTATCTAGAAATCTTCCATGATTAAAAGAAGGAACAATTATTGATATTATGGGCATATTAATTATTAATTATTTTTTAGATAATTTTTGTACGTTAATTTTATGCCTTCCATGAGATTTGTTTTATAGGACCAGCCCAAATTATTTATTTTGCTTACATCTAAAATTTTTCTCATCGTGCCGTCAGGCATAGATTTATCAAAATTGATGCAACCATTGAAGCCAATTATGTTAGATATTAAATCTACTAATTCTCTAATTGTTATATCTTTTTGAGTCCCTATATTATATAAACCATCACTAATATCATGTTCCATAATAAATACACACGCATCAGCTAAATCATCTACATAAAGAAATTCTCTTTTTGGATTTCCTGTTCCCCAGACATCAACTTTTTTTAAATTATTTTTTTTTGCAAAATGAATTTTGTTTATAAGTGCAGGAAGAACGTGACTTGTCTCTAAATCATAATTATCATTAGGTCCATAAAGATTTGTAGGCATTGCGGCAACATATTTTTTTTTGTATTGTTTATTATAATATTCACAAAGTTTTATACCTGCAATTTTTGCAATAGCATAGCCTTCATTTGTTTCTTCAAGCGGGCTAGTTAGTAAGTAGTCCTCCTTAAGTGGCTGTGGCGCATTTTTTGGGTATATACAACTTGACCCAAGGAACATCAGTTTATTAATATTTTGTCTATATGCAGAATGTATAATATTATTCTGAATTGTTAAATTTTCATATAAGAACTCAGCTTGATTATTTGAATTAGCTTTAATGCCCCCTACTTTTGCTGCAGCAATGAATATATATTCTGGGTTTTCTTCTTTCAAAAAATTATTTACATCATCTTTATTTAAAAGATCTAGCTCTTTACGGCTTCTAAAAATAATATTTGTATAGTTAAGAGACTGTAACTTTCTATTTATTGCAGAGCCTACCATTCCTTTATGGCCAGCGATATAAATCTTGGACGACTTAGTAATCATAGATGATTTATGACAATAATTTTTCTTTTCGTGCTAATTGCAAATCAGATTCAACCATTTCATCGACTAATTGATCAAATGATGTTTTGGGCTTCCAACCAAGTTCTTTGTGAGCCATAGATGCGTCTCCTAAAAGTGTTTCAACCTCGCAAGGTCTATAATAATTTGAATCAACTTGAACTATACACTTACCTTCGAAGTAACCTTTCTCTTCTGGGCCTTCACCTTTCCATTCAATCTTCATATTCAAACGTTTACAGGCTGCATCAATAAATTGTCTAACGGTATACTGCTTACCTGTTGCTATTACATAATCTTTAGGTTTATCTTGTTGGAGCATCATCCATTGCATTTCTACATAATCTCTAGCATGTCCCCAATCTCGCTTTGCATCAAGATTACCAAGGTATAAACAGTCTTGGATACCTTCATAAATTCTAGTAATTCCGAGAGTTATTTTTCTTGTAACAAAGGTCTCTCCTCTTATAGGACTCTCATGATTAAATAAAATTCCATTGCAAGCAAACATGTTATAAGCCTCACGGTAATTAACAGTAATCCAATAAGCATATAATTTTGCTACTCCATAAGGAGACCTAGGATGAAAAGGAGTGTTCTCATTTTGAGGTGACTCCTTGACTTGTCCATAAAGTTCAGACGTCGCAGCCTGGTAAAATCTAGTATTAGTTGTATTTCTTGAAAATTTAATAGCTTCTAGCAATCTAAGTGTGCCTAATGCATCTGAATTTGCTGTATATTCTGGTTTCTCAAAAGAAACTGCGACATGAGATTGAGCAGCTAAGTTATAAACTTCATCGGGAGAAACATCATTTATTATTCTATAAATACTAGACGAATCAGTCATATCGCCGTAGTGAAGAAAAAACTTTCTGTTTTTCGATGATTTTGGATCTTCGTATAGATGATCGATTCGTGATGTATTAATGAGCGATGTTCTTCGTTTTACGCCGTGAACTTCGTAGCCTTTTTCTAGTAGAAATTCTGCTAAGTACGCTCCATCCTGGCCAGTAATTCCTGTAATTAGAGCAACTTTTCTCAAATTTTATATCCAGCACTAACAGCATCATCGTAAAACATTTTTACTGTATCAAGTGAGTACTCATTAAGATCATATGATATAAGCTTCATCTTATTTATTATGTCTGGAGTAACTGTAATTATATGACAACCAATTTCGCTAGCTTGGAAAATATTCAGTAATTCTCTGGGACTAGCCCATATTATCTCTGCCTGAGTATTCGTTTTTAGAATATTAATGGATTCTCTAATAATATGAACCGGATCAACACCAGTATCAGCAATCCTTCCGGCAAAAATGGAAACATATGATGGAACATCTTTTGATAAAACTTTATTTATTTTCTCTACTTGATCTAATGTCATTATAGCCGTCACATTGACTTTTATATTTTCATTTACAAGTTTTTCAACATATTGA
This sequence comes from uncultured Gammaproteobacteria bacterium, assembly GCA_902605525.1. Classification (GTDB taxonomy): domain Bacteria; phylum Pseudomonadota; class Gammaproteobacteria; genus CACLCV01. Next base: position 25,211 of record CACLCV010000007.1, on the reverse strand, counting down.
TAACACATTTCCTTTTTTGTATTCATGATGGGAATTTTCACATAGACATTTTCACCCCAACTAGCTATTTCACGTGCCTGCGTAATTATTTCATGAAAATCATCTGAGAATACTTCAAATGATAATGGCTTATCTTTGATTTCTTTGAGAATATCCAAACAAAAGCTTTTATAGTCTTTAATGCCTGCTTTTTTCATTAACGTCGGATTTGTTGTTAGTCCTTTGATAAAAGGCTTTCTGTACATTTCTAGCATTTTTGCTTTATCAGCACCATCTGAAAATATCTTGACTTTGAGATTGGGAATATTTTGCACGTTCTACCCTCCGCAGATTCCTTATAAATAAGATTACTTATACTACATTTGAATTATATACTATTGATTTCAAAGTGTCTTCTGATTTGTGACAAACAAATGTACATCAAAATTATAAAGATTACAGTAGCTTGATGATGTGCAAATTGAGATTGCGTTAACATAAAACCAATATTTGAAAATAAAACAATTAGGCCAACACGTGCAAATAGATTGTTCCTATGTTTTGCAAAAGAGTAGAATAAATACATTAGCATTGTAATAAAAAATACTAATGGTATTAATCCAAATTTTGATCCTATATCCAGAAAATCATTATGCGCATGACTTCTTGCGTTAATCGCAATGCCTTCTTTTTTAAGATCATTCCTCATGGTCATTTCATAATTACCTGAACCAATGCCACTTAGAGGATGTTTAAGTATTTTTTCGATTGCAAATTTAAAATAATAAATCCTTTCATTTTCAGATGTATTAAATTCAATAGAATCTTCCATTTTAGATGTATCAATAGATTGTATTGAGGAATATGTGTTTTTAATTCTATCATAAACTCCCGACGACATTATTATGGGAACTAGGAACAATATAGCGAAAAGGATATACTTTGAGCTTTTTCTAGTGTACAAAATGATTATACAAATTAGTCCAAAAATATATCCAATCAACGATCCTCTTGTTTCCGTTTCTGACCATAAATAGAATGACAATATAATACCTGCGTATCTAGAGATGTAGAAAGCCATATCTGTCGACTCATCATCAGCTTTATCGATAATTTCTAAAAGAATTAAAATATTAAAAGTTATGATTAAGTTTGCGAAAGTTATTGATGTTGATGAAGAGCCTAAATACCTACCTTCATAGTTGAGAAAAGTATTATCATATATATATAAAAAAAAAGAAAAATATACAGAAGCTAGAACTGTCATGAAGAAAAAATCTGAGGAAATTTTGTATTTTGATAGTGCTAAGAGAATAGGCAATAGAAGTAAATATCTACTATGATTATCAATTTCGCTAATATTATCATTTGATAAATTATTAATAATAATAATACTTAAAACAAATAAAATAGATGCATAGACAAATTTAAAATGATCATAATTTAAAATTAAGTTAACTTTTGGAAAAGGATAAAATGAAAGTAGTAGTACTAGCAATAGTATAAAATTAGCAATTTCACGATTTATAAAATTAAAAATGAGAAACAAAAAAGTTGAAAATATAAGAATATTATTGGAAGTGTTAGTTATTTTCATATGTTTCTTTTAATACTATTTCTAGGGCTTCCACAGGTGATTTTGTATAGTACGTACAGTTTTTAGGCTTAAGTTCATCATAATTATAGTCAACAAAAATAGTTCTTGTTCCAGCATTGATTCCTGCCTCTACATCTTTCCATCTATCTCCTATCATGTAGCTTGCTGAAAGATCTATTGAATAATCATCGCTAGCTTTAATAATATTACCAGGTTTAGGTTTTCTACAGTCACAGTTATCTGAGTCATCATGGAAGCACACATAAATATCATCTATTGGAAGTTGATTCAGAATACTATTATTAATTTCTTTTACAGAACTCATACTAGTTAGATTTCTGGCTACATCCGGCTGATTAGTAATTACTATAAGATAATATTTAAATTCTTTAAGCTTAATAAGTTGTTCTTTTATACCTTTAATTATTCTAAGCTCTGAGAGATTATTAGGCGCAACAGGTTTGTTATTTATGATGATGGATTCGTTAATGATTCCATCTCTATCTAAAAAAACACACTTATTCATCTGGATACCATAATGGTATATTATAATAACAGAATATATGTCACAAGAAAGAGTATTAATCATTGGTAATAGCGAGAAATTCATTAAGGGCTTCAAAGAAGCTTTAAATACAGAAAACATAGAAATTATCTCTTGGAGAAATCTTAAAAATAAAAAATTAGAAAATAATAACTTCAACATAATTATTCTATGTGGCTATAATCATGAAAGTTACTCTATGAGTTATAAATCATACTTTGCAAGTAATGTGATTCAGCCTTTAGAATTTATGAGTACTTTTGATGAAAAATATGTTCAAGTTATTTATGTAAATACCAGTAATCCAAAAAAAAAATATACTTTCTCTCGCTATTGTTATGCAAAACACTATTTAGCTGTTGAACTCAACAAAAAATTTAATAAATTTCTATCTATTGATATACCTTTATTGAAAAACAATAATGGCGATATCGAATTCTATTCAAATTCGTTCGAAAGATTTTTGGCAATCATACTAACAAGACTTAATAACTATGAAATATTACAAATTGATAATTTGCCACATTTTTTAAAAATAAAGATCACAGAGCAAGAGGCCTATAAGGTTGAAAATATTCAAGGTAAATACCTTGGGATTAGAAGGACAAGATTCCTAGATAAAATATTTAGAATAATTTTTGGTTAAAGAATCTTATCAGAGATGTTGACAGCATTCGCCATAACAATTGATGTGATAGGTCCGCTAGGTAAATTCTTTAATATTGAAGCATCAATTACATGTATGTCTTCATAGCCTGAGATTGATCCATCAGAAGCACTAAGCTCTATTTTTTTATCATTTGATAGAAGTGAAATTGCACCAAAATGATAGACGCTAAATATATCTGATATATCCCTCATAACGTTCATTTGAAATAATTTAGATTTTCTAAAAAAGTGATTATTATAATTCACAAGTTTATGTAGGAATTTTTTATCGTATTTTTTAACTGTCTTAAAATCAAATTTATTATTTCTAATCATGAGTTTTCCAATTGATGAATATTTAGATGGGAGATATCCTTGATATATATACATTATATTTAAAAGATTAGATAAAAGAATTTTAGGAATATGATATTGTTTTGAGATTTGATTTTTTACATACTCACCAGAAAAATAAAGCTGGCCATGAACAAGAAATTCATCAACTTTGGTTTTTAAATAGAAATTTGTTAATTCTGTTTCATCATATGATTTCCCAAAAAGACCAGCAAGAGTAATATCAATCAATGGTATTCTAAAACCTTGTGAATCTCTGATATGTATAGATTCAACATCTTTAAATGATTTAAGTAAGAGTTTTGATGTATTAATTGCACCACATCCTAATATAAGTTTTTTCGTTTTAATTTTTGATTTCTCTCCACTATGTGTGTTTATAGTTTCTAAAATTATATTTTCTGATGATTCGTAGATAATCTTATCTAGTAATGTATTAGGACTAATAGTAGCTTCACCTTTGTGATTCATGAATGTTTCTCTCGAATTATATATCGCACCATTACATGAACCATATAGACCCGAGCAACCAGATTCTAGTCTCTTGAAGTCAACTGCTAACAATGAAGGTTCTACATAGATATTTTCATTATTGTTCCTCTCTAACCTACTATAAAGATTTAACATCTTAGATTTTTTTGGAAAATTAAATTGCTCAATGCTTAGAACTCTGTTTACTAAATTATAATATTTTTTGTTTATTTTTAATCCCATCATTTCCAAATCATCAAAATTATAGCTGGAACATGCAGCACCCCAAACATTTGATAGTCCGCCATAAGCATAAGAGTTAGAAATTTCTAGATTAGATGGAAATTCGTATCTAGGTATTTCCTTAGTTGCAAACGAGTCTCCATAATATGTTTTATTGTGAATATCATGAAGTTCATATAATTTTTTTTTACTTGGCTCTTGATTAAATTTATTTTTATAATCGAAGGCAACATCAAGGATACAAAACTTAGATGATTTTAATTTATAATTATCACTTAATAGGAAAGCTGTTGCCGTAGGTCCAGATCCGACTAAGACATAGTCAAAATCATGCATTCAGATTTATTTTGTTGATTCCCATTTCGTTTGATTTACTTTCAAGCTTGGGTGAGAGACTATTAGGTGCCATATCACAGCCTGAAAAGCTTCTGAATGAGGTGTGATATTGTCTTTATTTACCGTCGGAACAATAATACATGCATCCGCTACTTTAGCAGTATATCCTCCGTCTTTACCAACTATGCCACAGATCTTAGCGCCTATTTGTGATGAAAACTTTAGAGCCTCGACAAGATTTGGGCTAATATTCTTTTCTAAGTTGCCTCCTCCTACAGAGAAGATAAACACCATGTCATTTTTTGATAATTTACTAAGACGTAGCCATGGAACGAAAACGTTAGCCCATCCCTCATCGTTTGTTCTAGCAGTTAATTCAGAAACATTATCAGTGGGCGCATAAGATTCAACTTCAATAATTTTCCTGAAATCATTTACGGCATGTGAACAATTACCTGCGCTGCCACCTACTCCTAGGAAAAATATTCTACCAAGTTTTGTCCGAGTTTGTTTTATCAAGCTAACAATTTTTTCTATTGCATCTATGTCAATTAAACTAATTACTTCTATAGCTTCATCGAGATATGACTTTGAAAAGTTACTTGCTTTATCTGTATTTTTTGATAATTCGTTCATACTTTCCAGTACTAGTATAGTATATTATCTTTAAGATAAACAATGCTAATAATTAGTAAAATCAAATATTCCAATGTATTGCTCTTTGCCACCATAGCTTTGAGTATGCTATTTGTATGGGGTTTTTTTCAAGATTTTTCTTTATATCATCGCTATGATCGTCATTTGATACAATCGCTTTCATTATTAAATGGGTACACATATTTACCTTTTGATTCAAAAGATTTTCATCATGACTTGCATTTCTATAATGGTGTTTATTATAGTGCTTGGGGTTATGGTGTGCCTATTTTACAACTTCCATTCCATTTTATATCTATTTTATTAACTGATCTGACCTTCCCAACAATTTTCATATTCATTTTTTATTCCTGCATTACTGCTCGTATTATGCATAATTTTTTTCTTAGAGAATATAATGAAATTGTTTCTTTTTTATTGACGCTCATCATAATTTATTTCTCTATTTATTGGTTAATAAGTTATAGATTTTATATTTACGAGGAAAATGCAGCGTATTTTGGATTATTCATTATAAATTCATTCATATACTTTATAAATCTAATTGAAAGTAATAATAAAAAATTTATTCCATATTTGGTTGGAAATCTTTTTATTGCAATAATGATAAGGGACACTGGCCTAATTATAGCTGCTCTTCTTTTTTTATATCTTCTTATTAAAAAAAGAAAGTTATTAGTTCCCTATCTATATTTTTTTATATTGCCAGCAATCTTTTATATGTTGCTATCTTTTGACAAGACTGGAGGAATATTTCCTGCTGGTGCTGCGACAATTCACGCAGGTATGACAGAAGAGCTTTTACATAACAGATTAGGCTCACCCTGTTTAGATGGTGCGACAATCGATATTTATATAGAAAGATTTTTACAATTCTTTAGAGCTTTCTTTATAACTCAAGAAGTAAGTGGGTTAGAATTAACGTCTCCAAATTGTATAATTATCCTTGAGGACATGACAGGTATAAACAAGCCTTGGATTACACCTGTTATTGGATTGACAATAATTATCTCATTTTATGCTCTATTTAAGGAAAAAAAATTTATAGACTTAACATTTATAGTCATTGGCATTTTGACTATCCTGATATTATATTCATTTTTAGCTAATGGAGCAGCATACAGATACGTCGTTGATTTTTATTTTTATATATTTTTCTCTCTCTATCTACTTTCTAGATCGATGTTTTTCAGAGAAAATATTAGTTTACGTAGTACAAAATTCGTAATTGGGATTGTACTTGCTACGTTTATGTACAAATCTGCATCAATCATACATGAGAACTATGCAAGCGCATCATTATTGGATAATCCAATTGACCATAATAATTTGTCATGGGAGTCTGATCTACAGGGTTGGTCTATAATTAGAAAATGTGGTGATCCATCTCTCGATGCTGATCAAGTTGGTTTTGACATGATGGGTTGGTCGAAGGACTGTCGAATGAATAAATTTATTAATACATATCTAAATTTACCCTCTGATAAAAAATATTTTAAATTAAAACTAACTGGGAAAAATATCCCTGAAACCTTTACAGTAAGAATAAATGGAATATTATATGAAAATTTTAACCATCAAGATGATAGTATTTATATTAGAAAAATAATAACAAACTCTTTTAACTTATTCTTATATAATGACACTCATGAAAATGATATCTACATCGAGCAAATAAGGTTGAAATGAAATATTTTTTAACAGGCGGAGCTGGTTTTATCGGTTCACATATCTCAGAGAGACTTCTAATGGACGAAGAAACTAAAAAAGTAATTATCTATGATAATTTTTCTTCAAATACTCGTCATAACTTAGATTTTATTAAGGATGCTAGATTAGAAGTCTATGAAGCAGACATAACTGATATTGATGAGCTAGGGAAACGATTGACAAGCGAAATTGATATTGTTTTTCATTTAGCGGCTAACCCGGATATCTCAAAGGCCGAGTCCAATCCTACACTTGATTTTCATCAAGGAACGGTTTTAACAAATAACTTGCTAGAAGTCATAAGAAAAAACAATATAAAAAAAATAATTTACACCTCAGGAAGCGGTGTTTATGGAGATAAAGATGAAGATTTTGACGAAAATTATGGCCCTCTAGTTCCAATATCTCCATATGCAGCAAATAAAATTGCATCTGAGGCACTAATTAGTGCCTACAGTCATATGTTTGATATCTATGCACGTGTATTTAGATTTGCAAATGTTGTAGGTAAAAGACAAACGCATGGCGTTGGATATGATTTTATCCATAAATTAAATAAGAATAAGAATAAATTAGAAGTACTTGGTGATGGTAATCAATGTAAATCATATATTCATATTGACGATATAATCGAAGGAATATTCTCAGTCATTGACTCTGACGTTAATACACTTTATGACGTATATAATATAACTACAAATGATTCAATAACTGTTAAAGAAATTGCTAAAATTGCATTAGAAGTCAATGGAACTGTGGATACTGTAATCAATTATTCAGGAGGTGATCGTGGATGGAACGGCGATGTACCTAAAATTAAATTCAACTCGAATAAGATAAGAACTAGATATAAATGGGAGAATCGATATTCTTCTATTGATGCTATTAAAAAATCTTTAAGAGAAATACTTGTAGATGCTAAAAATGGATAATTTTGATATCACAGTTTTAGTTCCTACCCTAAATGAAGAAATCACAATTTCTAAATTTATTGACTCATGTAGAATTGGGTTTAAAAAGCTTAATCTCAATGGTCAGATAATTATTGCAGATAGTTCATCAGATAATACTTCGAAAATAGCAAGAGAAAAAAATGTCGAAGTAGTAATCGTGCCTCAAAAGGGTTTAGGTAATGCATATAAAGCAGCTATTCCTTATATCAAATCACAATATGTAATTTTAGGAGATGCTGATCTAACATATGACTTTTCCAATATTGAAATGTTCTATAATAAGCTTAAAGAGGGATATGAATTCATAGTTGGTAATAGATTTAAAGGTTACATTGAACATGGCGCTATGCCAAAATCACATCAATACTTTGGTTCTCCTGCTACGAGCTGGCTTCTTAATCTAGTATTTCAAACCCCAGTTAAAGATATCCATTGTGGGATGAGAGCTGTCACTACTCGAGCGCTCAAGCGCATGAACCTAGTCTCGAAATCATGGCAATATGCTTCAGAAATGATTATTAAGGCAAAACATCTTAAGCTTAAGACTACTGAGATACCTATATCATTTTATAAGGATAAACAAGGACGGATTAGTAATCTAAAAAGAATAGGCTTTTGGGCACCATGGCATGCTGGCTGGATTACTATTCAAACGATACTTACATGGGGGATTAGCCAGATATTTATTCCCTTAGGGTACGTTTTAATATTTTTAAGCTTACCTCTCTTAGTGATTTTATATGATGGACCCGCGACGATAATGAAATATGAACTATCTCTTCATAGCATGATGTTTCTATCTTTGATATTTCAAGTAGGTTTTCAGTTACTTATGTTGGGAATAGTATCAAAATTATTCTATGAGGTAACTATTAATAAGCCACTATTGTTTTTGCAATTTAATTACTCTATTTGTATTTTTATTACTCTAATGATTGTCTCTATATTCTTCCTATCGCCCATCTTTTCAGTATTTCATGAAAATAGCTATACCCTTCCAAATAAGCTTGGTTATGAGTCATATTATGCCGTAACAGGAATTAATCTTATGGCACTGGGAACTGCTATATTTGTTTACTCTTTATTGTACAACCTTATTTTTATAAATAGAAAGAATGTGGAAACTAACTAAAAAATATATCAAATATTTAAAAAATAATTCTATTGTTTTTGCAGATACAAGGCAACACTGGGAAACTGGGATTTTAAGGTTATTAAATCTAGAAGAAATACAAGGACGAGAATGGATAGAGTATATATTTGAGAATATTTCTGGGACTAGATGGAATAAGATGCATCAACAGGAAAAATATGAATTAATTTGCAAGAGAACTCAGTTATATTTTAAAGTAAGCAAACAGGTATCTGTAAAATCATTCCCCCATCACAGCATATTTTCTGGTGCTAAAGTTGATCGTCATTTTACTTCTTTTGATTACTTGGACAATAGATTCCATATTCTAGGCAATAGCTATCTTAATCATGGAATTCTTTATACTAATAGATACAAAAAAGCCTCTCCTATAGCTTATGATGAAGAGTATTTTGAAGGGGATATAGAGCGTCTTGGGTACGGTAATTATCTTAAGCAATCAGAATGGAGAATTGAAAAATCAGATAGAATTTTATCATCGATAAAAAAATATTCTTTAGCTCCTAAGCCTTGCATTTTTGATATTGGCGCAGGCTATGGTTTTTTAAGATACTCTGCACAAAGAATGGGTCTAAATCACTACGGCCTTGAAATAAGTAGATATGCGAATGAAATGTGCGCTAAATTATTTGGTTTTACGAATTTCGAGGGAGATATCTGGCAGTATAACAAAAATCAAAAATATGACATAGTTACATGTCTCGATGTGATAGAGCATGTGAAGGATCTTGACTCTTTTATTGCAGAGACAAAAAAATATGTAGCACATAAAGGGTTGATAGTGGTAAGGACACCTAATCTATGTAGTTTTGAACATAAGTGCTTTAGATCGAAATTTTATTCGCTCAAAAATGAACATTTAAATTATTTTTCACCATTAAGCCTAGCATATTTACTATCTAGGCATGGATTTAGTATTGAATTCACTATAACATCTAGCCATCTGTTTGTTGGATTTAATAACTTTTCAATTGATTGCTTAGTTTCTAATTTAGAGGGGTCGGATATTTTTATGGTAGCAAGGTTAAATGAAGCAAATTAAAACTTTAGTGATTACTGGGAGTGGCGATGGTCTTGGTCGAGAAATAGCAATTAAAGCATCTCAAAATTATAAAATTATTTGTTTATCTAAATCTGATAATGTCTTTGATACATACGATTTGATAAAGCCTAAGAGTCCTAATTCATACGCGATTAAGGTTGATATAAGTGATTTAAATGAAACTACTAAAAAGATACAAAGTCTTAAATTAAATAATGAGCCAATTGGTTTTATTCTTTGTGCCGCAACACTAGGGCAAGAAGGGGGTATTGAGAAAACAAATTTAAATCTATGGAAAAATGTCTTCGAGACAAATATCATAGGAAACCTCAATGTGATAAAAAGTTTTCTTCCACAAATAAAAAGTAGTAAACATGCAAAAATTATTTTTTTCTCAGGTGGTGGTGCTGCATATGGTTATCCTAAATTTTCAAGTTATTCTCTCTCTAAAACAGCTACTGTAAGAGCAGCTGAAAACTTACATCTTGAGCTTTTAAAATATGGTGATATTACATGCCTCGCAGTAGCGCCAGGAGCTATGGAAACGAAAATGCTTGAAAAGGTCAAAAAGTCTGGCGCTGATATTAAAACAACTGTACCAATAACTGAGACTAGAGATTTTATACTAAAATTAATACATGAGGAGATTTCATATTTATCTGGAAAGTTCATTCATGTGAGAGATAATATCTTTGAATATAATTCTAGTAATATTGACAAAAATAGATGGATGCTTCGAAGAAATGAATAATTTTTTGATTATAGGATATGGGTTAATAGGTAAAGAAAGGCTAAAATCGCTTATTAAAATATATTCAAATAAGAATTTTACTTGTGATGTTTATGATCCCAATATTGATAAGAATCATGAGGACTTTGAGATAAGCAACAAAATAAAATTTCTTAATAATAAAAAAGATCTTACAAAAAGAGAATATGATCTTGTTATTATTTCCACACCCCATAATCTTTCTAAAGATTATGCATGTCTTTTTCTGAATAAAAATATCGATATATTAATAGAAAAACCACTAGGTAGAAATATAAGTGAAATGAGAGAGATTCTTGGTCATCAAAAAAAATCTAAAATACATGTTGGATTTAATTATGAATATTTTGAAGCGATAAAGCGCCTTAAGTCAGATCTATCTGAAGACAAATTTGGTGAGCTAATATCGGTAGAAATGTCTATAGGGCATGGAAATTCACCAAATATGGATAAATCATGGAAATTAGACCCTAATGTTAGTGGAGGTGGTGTTTTATTAGATCCCGGAATACACATGATAGATTTATTATATTTTTTATTTGATTCAGATATTCAAATTATCAGTGTTTGCTCTTGGGATGGATTTTGGAATACAGGTATAGAAGAGGAAGTAAAGATTTTGTTGAAAATAAATAAAACACTGGTTCTTCTTAACATATCAGGTGTTAGATGGAAAAGTATGTTCGAGATTTCAATAAACGGAAAAGATGCTTATGCAAGGATCTCAGGAAGAGGAAGGACCTATGGTGATCAAGTTTATTATTATGGTGAGAGATGGAGTTGGCTAAACGGTAAATCACAAAGCGATAATGAACAACTTTTATCAAAATCCGCATGCGAAAATAGCTTTACAGATGAGCTAAAAGAAATTATTTCAGGAAGAGAAGCTAATACATCACGTGCAATTTCTGGAATGGAACTTTATGAGGAAATAAAATGCAAAATTGTCTAGTTACTGGATGCGCGGGTTTTATTGGAAGTCATATAACTGACTACCTATTAAATAGAAACTTTTCCGTCATTGGCATCGATAATTTATCAACAGGTAGAGAAAAATTTCTAGAAAATAATATAGATAATAAACAGTTTACATTTATAAATGAGGATCTATTAAACTATAATAAAATACATAAATATTTTAAAGATATTTCGATAGTTTACCATCTCTCAGCAAACGCTGATGTAAGATTTGGCTTTAATCATCCTAAAAAAGATATAGATCAGAATATCTTAGTTACATCAAATGTGCTTGAAGCGATGAAGCATAACGAAGTTAAAAAAATCATATTCTCCTCTACGGGGTCAGTCTACGGAGAACATAAGACTATTCCTACTCCAGAAGATGCAGGGTTTCCAATACAAACCTCGCTTTATGCTACATCAAAGATAGCGTGCGAAGGTTTAATAACGTCTTATTGTAATGCTTACGATATGCAATCTTGGATATTTAGATTTGTATCAATCATAGGTGAAAGATATCAGCATGGGCATATATATGATTTTTTTAAACAACTACAGAGCAACCCAGATCAACTGCATATTTTAGGTGATGGACATCAGAAGAAATCTTACTTATATATAAATGATTGCTTAAATGCCATTGACCAAGCTTTAAATTTCTATAATGAAAAAAATAATATCATTAATCTTGGATATGATGGTTACTGTGAGATTAATGAATCTGCAAAATGGATTACAGAATGTCTTAATTTGAATCCAGAGCTAACTTATTCAGGACAAAAGAGAGGCTGGGTTGGTGATAATCCATTCATTCACCTTGATGTAACAAAAATCAGTAAAACAGGATGGAGGCCGGAATGCACTATTGAGAATGGAGTGCGAAAAACTGTTAAATATTTGAGTGAAAATAAGTGGTTATTCGAATAGATTTAGATTTTTTTTAACAAAATCATCTGTCTCCTCTATTCCTTTAAATGATCCTATTTCATAAAATCTTTCTTTAACTTCATATCCATATAATTTATTTTCTCTTGATAAATACTCATAGTACTCAGATAATTCGAAAATATTTTTATCTGCATATGCTAAAAAAGTTTCTTTATTAATTATAGACATTCCATAGTCAATATAATTCCGTTTCGAATTACTAAGATTACAATACGTGATATTATTATCTAATCCAATAGAGACATTACTTTTATCCCAGTTATTATAATTCTTAAGGATTGACATGACATTATTATATCTATGTAACTCTGCGTATGTTACAAAATCAGAAATTTTTATTCTCAAAAGTGTATCACCGTACAGTAGAATAAACTTATCAGGTAAACTTCGAGCTGCCCTTAACAAAGCACCTCCAGTTCCTTTCAGTGAGTGGCCATCATAGTGGTATGTTACTCTGGAGCTAAAGCAACTAACCGAAGAAATATAATCTTCAATAATATCTCCTTTGTATCCAAGTAGTAGGTGAAAATTAGTAATATACTGTTTCATATAGTATTTAAGAATCCAATATATAAATGGCTTATCATTTATGATAACCATTGCTTTAGGAATAGTATTTGTAATGGGCCTTATACGTGTTGCAAGACCACCAAGAAGTATAACCATCGGATAACTGGTCATTATGAATCGAAGATAACTTTAGTTCCCTGATAGTCAAAAGCAAATCTAACTTCTTCAAGCCCATTTGATTTCATGCATGACCTAAGTTTTGATTTATCATGAGCCATAAACATTAAAAAACCACCGCCCCCTGCACCCACAAGTTTTCCACCAATGGCGCCATTTTTAATTGCTTGATCATACCATTTACTGATATTTTGATTGGACATTGCTTTTGTCCTTATTTGTTTTTTCTTCCAATGTTCGTGCATGATTTTACCGAATAATTCAATGTTCTCTGATTCTAATGCTTCTTGACTTTGATAGCCTAGTTCTTTTGTAGAATGAAGACTATCAATCATAAATTTATCATTTATATGAGATTTTTGATTCTGTTCTTTTAATATTGAGCTTGCTGATCTGGAGTACCCAGTAAAAAAGAGTAATAGGTTGTCCTCAAGTTCATGTATACATTCAGGGGAAAGATTAATAGGTTTGGCAGAAACATTGCCATTTTTATGAAATGTAAATGCAGTCAATCCACCATAAGCAGAGATATATTGATCTTGTTTACCAATGGGCTCTTTAAGTCTATTAATTTCAATTTCACACGCCAATCTTGCGATATCATTCTGCGTGATATGTTTTTGGTTGAAAGCATATAACGACCTAATCAGTGCGGTCGTAAAGCTACCAGAAGATCCTAGACCTGTTCCAGATGGAATATCTGCAAGAGTTGTTAGCTCTATTCTTGGCTGTGTCAATTCAAGATGAAGAAAAGTCTCCCGAATTATTTTATGTTTTATTTGCTCTGGTTTATTGACATGCTCCAATTCAGAATACTTTAGGTATATACCTTCCTGAAATGGCTTCATAACATTAACATAAACATATTTATTGATTGCGCCTGCTATGAGAAATCCTTCATATTTTTCATAATATGAGGCTAGATCCGTCCCGCCGCCACCTAGTGAAACTCTTAATGGGCTTCTAGTAATTATCATATTTGGTATTTTTTTTTAGATCCTCTATTACTTTATGTACAGCAAGTGCATCATATAATGTCGCTGATTCCAAATTATCATTTTGAATATTATACACAAAATCATCTAACTCCTTAAACCATGATTTATCGTTTTCATCAAATATCCATTTTTTCGAAGGAGGAGGCCCCATTTCAGGTTGCATTTCATAATGTATAATCTCCTCGACTCCATAACTTCCTCCCAATCCTTTAATGTCTAACTTGCCTATTTTTCCATATATTTCAAGTGAAAACATATTTTTCCATTCTGTGCAGCTAACATGAAGGAATGCGCATTTTTCTTCTTTTGTTTTAAGAATCATAAATGCATTATCATCAACACTCATGTCCCAAAAAAATGTATTCATAAAACCAGTGGTATTAGCAAAGTCACCTAAGATTAATCTTGAGATATCAATGAGGTGAGGTCCTTGATCGAGTAGTTCTCCTCCGCCCTTTTCTGGAAAAGATCGCCATTCTTTATCATATCCTACCCTACCTCCATGACCGTATCTTCCTCTTATAAACATTATTTCTCCGAGCTTACCTTCAGATATGATTTCTCTTGCCTTCATAATTGAGGGATGATATCTGTGATTAAAACCTACACAAACAACTTTTTGCGATTTCTTTTGATGATAGATAATATTCTGAATTTCGTTAGAATTTAAGCCAGCAGGTTTTTCAACTAATACATGTTTACCTGCTATGATTGATTGTATTGTAATCTCAGATAGAGTGTCATGTAGAGTTGACACTATCACCGCAGAGACTTCCTTGTTATTCAGTAACTCTTTTATGCTACTGCATGCTTTGCAATTGAAATCAATCGCAAACTGATCTCTTTGCTTTTTATCTATATCAAAGCAACTAATTATTTCAAGTGATTTTGGAAGGCTCTTAGCTCTTTTATAACCTATGTTACCTGTACCTATAATAGATATTCCTATTTTATTCACTTCTTAATTACTCGCTTCTTCAAATACGTAATGCTTGAAGTAAAGGAAACTTATAATTGCCGATAACACAGTTGATATAATAGCAGATATATAAGGCGTATAGCTGAGTTGACCTACAATTATTAAGCTAGTTAATAGCGTATGAATATAATTTATTATGGGCAGTAAAGAATATTTCTTTATATGAACAAAACTAATTTTCTTGATCTTAAATGTAAATAATTGATTACTTATAAATTGCATAAAGACACCTATAATGTATGCCAAAGAGATAGAGATTCGATAGTCTAACTTAAAAATATCATAGAAAATAAAGATAAATAACAAATAAATAATTGTTGTGAGAATTCCGACTAGCCCAAACTTAAAAATACTATAAAAATTTTTTTTTATATAATTATAAATACTTAACATAATCTGGTATTAGTAAATACTAATCTTTCTTAAATCCAATCTTTTTATCTATTATATACATAGGCCTTCTTTTGACCTCATCATAGATTCTGCCAATATATTCGCCTATTAGTCCCAAGCCTAGAAGTTGAACGCCAGAGAAGAATGTGATTAGAATTACTGTAGTAGGAAGGCCAGGAGTAATATCTGCTCCAAATATTTTTGATAAAAAATAAAACATCCCAATCAGAAAACTGAAAGATGCAAGTATTAAGCCTAATACTGACATTATAAATAATGGTTTAGTACTAAAACCGATTAAACCATTGAGGCCTATTTTTATAGACCCCGTGAGTCTGCTATATTTTCCGCTGTCAGCAAATCTTGCATCACGATCATAGATAACATATGTTTGTTTAAAACCAACATAAGCAACAAGACCTCTTAAAAATCCATGTTTTTCCTGTAAGTTTCTTAATTGATCAATTACTCTTCGAGATATCATTCGATAATCTCCTATATTTTCAGGAATTTCTACATCACTAAGTTTCTTTATAAGATAATAACCCGTCCTAGCAATTATTCTTTTTATGAACGTTTCACCTTTTCTTGATTTTCTTTTAGCTAAAACAACATCATATCCATTTAAAACTTTCTCATACATTTCCTCTATAAGCTCTGGGGGATCCTGAAGATCTACATCAATAGCAACACAGTAATCTCCTGAACAATTAAGTATACCAGCTTGTGTTGCAGCAGGTTGTCCAAAACGTCTAGACATCAAAAGTAATTTTATGGATGAATTTTTTTTAATGTTTTCCATTATTATCTTTTCTGTTTCATCAGTACACGGATCCATAGAAAAAATAATTTCATATGTTGGGGATAACTTTTCTAAGACTGGGATAAGTCTATCCAGAAACGGCTGAATATTATTCTCTTCATTATATACTGGCGTAATTACTGATATCATATTATCTAATTTTATAATACATGAAATACATATTTCTGCATCAATCCACAAATCCGATTTTATTTATATATGCACCTACTATTCTCTCATCATTATTTGGTAATCGTTGAGTGTTAGAGAATAGTAATTTAATTTTAATTTTATTACTATTAATACTTTTGGGTATTTTGATTTGAAACTTTCCAACTTTTATTTTATTTGAAAAAGTTTCATCGTCATACTCAAGTATAAGTGTTGTTTGAAAATCATTATTATCGATAAATGGTATTTCACCCTCTATCAAAAGTTTACTTTTATTTAATGGATTGAAATAGAAGTATGATTCCTCAGATATCCAACCATCTTCATAAATACCAGAGTAAAATAAGTTTTTATTTTTTAAATCATTAGGAAAATTCTCAATTAAACTTGGTGTTTTTTCTGTAGCAATATCAGGTAAATCTACTAGAGATATATCCCTCGAAAAAACTGTTATATCTCTATAATCATGATTAATATTATTTCCATAGAGCTTCATTAAGCCAATTCTATTTATAGGAAATTTTTTTCCAGGCTTTGGGAAGTTAAGATGTATATAATCTAAATCATCTATTCGGCTTAAGGGAACATTATTCATTAAAACTCTAGCTGAACCTCTTCCCACTATATCCATTTCTTTACCATTTACTGTACCCAATGGTAGCATATTATCATTCTGTCTTAAGAGAGTTGATGAAGCTTCAAAAACAAAAGATGGTTTTTTAGAAGGATTAACAATCATAAACAATAAATTGTTGCCAAGAGCAGAAATTTTATTTCCAAGAAACATTGGGTCGTTCTCGTCATGAGTATAAGCTATATTTTTTGTCCCTCCATAATAATGTTGACCTAAATCAGAATGAATAAAAATAAGTTTATTAGAAACATTTTTCTTGATGCTATAAAATTTTCCTATGTTTGACATATGATAGGAGTTAAATGGATTATTTCTACGTTCTGTTACAATAAAACATGAAGAATTAATAAGTTCTTTTAAGTTCTCTCGTCTACTGAAGCAGTTTGATATATTCTCTAAATTGTTTTTAAATCTACTAGAAGTAAAACACTTGTTCTTAGACTCGGTATCTGAGACAAACGCTCTTTTTTTTGATGTACTTAAACCATCGCTATAAATATAGTACTTATCATTAAAAAGATTTTTTTCAATATTATTAAAACTTTTGACAGAATTGATATAGCTTTCTTTCATAAACGGATTATTTAATGCTTTTTCACCTATAGTTGATAAGTGTTCATAAAACATTCTACTTGGAAAGAATGTTTTATAATTCCTTAAATATAAGTCTTGAAATTTTGACAAAACAATATTGGGTTGATCAGATATATATGTATCAGAACAAGTTTTAAATTCTTCGCTACTTACTAAGTTATTGAATTGACTATTAACTTTGTATTCTGAATAAGTATTATCTTTGAAAGAAACTTTAACTGTATGGTAAAAAGATACACTAATCATTATGACAGCATTAACTGTGATATATAGTTTAAGTATTTTATTAAATTTACCATAGTTATTTAGAATATAGATACCAATAGCTAGAAATAATATAGGTTGTAAATACATAGCTAGTTTGAATAATCCAAATTCACTATTATTAATGAATAGTATTAAAAATACCGCGAGCATGCTTATTAGTAAGAAATATAAAATTATGTTTGAATTTTTAAGACTCGGAATTACATATTTAATTAGTAAATAAAAATTTATCAAACCTAGTAGTATTGTAATATTTTGATAAGGCTCTGGTAGATAGTAAGCTATTGGTGACAAACCCCAAAAGTTTGCTATACCACTTGGTATTAAATAATAAGGAAATAAAATCATATCATAGTTTGGACCGGATATTCCTCCGAACATTTGATGAATAAGGAAATATAAGTATCTAATTAATTCAACATCTAATATAATTAGCCCGAATAGAAATATCATGAATGCACTCTTTAATAGTCCTACGAAAGCATTCGTGTCTCTGTTTAACAAATAAAATGCATACAAGAGCCAGACAGCAGCAAAGAAAGGGAGTAACTCAGTATAGTAGATGACAAACGATAATATAATAAGAGATGGCAATATACTATATTTGAAAAGATTTATGTAGCTCTTGTGATGTTCATCTCTCACAATAAGTAACAAACAACATACCATTATGGCAATACCACCTACTTGAGCAATTAGTTGATAAATAGTTCCAAGTATTGTGAGTGGTGACAATGCCACAAAAAGCATTGACAGATAAATAATATTTCTAGAAAGATTATTGTTACATACAAGAGCGCCTATCGCTGTTACAAGTGACATGTGCAACATGACAATTGTTGGCATAAAAATTTGGTGTGCATTTAAACCAGTGAGAGCAGCCATATATGATAAAAAGATTTCACTGCCTACTCTATGGCCCATTACTGCATGCATAAACCAATAATAATGAGATTGATCGCCACCATTAAGCAATGATGTAAAATTCGGAGTATGCTCTAATCCAAAGTTTTGAGATCTTTGTGCAGCTAGAGCATAATTAGCCATATCATCATTTGCATAGCTTACCCAATCAAACCCAAAAAAAATAAATGGATAACTTACAAATACAAAGCTTATAAAAAATGTTAAATAGAAATATTTCTCTTTTATGAGTAATTCTGTTTTATTCTTAAATAATATTAGAGATGATAGTAGTAAAAAAATAAATGTTATAGGAATTGTAGCTTCATCAATGGTATAGCCTAATATGTTGATAAAATAAAATACGATCACAATAAGAGATAAGCCCATAGTTGGTGAAAGTAGTCTCTTTTGGAGTGATGATAGATGATTAGGCAGTACGTGAGCAAGCGCCATCCCAAGGATGTAGCATAAAATAAACAACAACAAGCTGGTTATAGATGCAATCATATATAAATATTAAAAAAATCCAGAGTGGTTAATTTTCATTGATTAAACAATGAACCTTGTTCAAAATATACTTCTGATTCTAGAGTCCCATCACGCATCCATTTTTTTGATTGTCCATTCAATAATCCATTTTCATAATTAGCATACGCTTTTTTTTTGCCATTATCATAATATTCGAAGGATTCTCCATCTAGCAGCCCATTCTTATAAAAACTCTTAAAGCGTACATTACCGTTTTTAAAATAGTGAGTTGACTGCCCATTAAGGAGGCCTCTTGCAATTATTGATTCTGACTTAATCTCTCCTGAGTCATAGAAGGAGCGTTTCATATTAGTAGTATTATTAATATTGCAGGAACTTAATATAAATAAAAAAAATAGTATATTGGAATACTTAATCATATCGGCATCTTTGTTCTTATTTTTATTCTAGTAATCATATCAGCAATTACATGTTTTATTAAATAAAATAAAATCTTTCGCTTGATGGTTAAATTATTTATGTGCTTTCCAAGATATTTCCTTCTAATCATGTTCATTTCATGAAAACCAGATACATCAATTTCTAAAGATGTTTTCTGTTCATTATGATGCCTGAAATAGCCTAAAACATAATTTATATGTTTAATAACAAGACCTTTTTGTTGAAACCGACAAATTAAATCCCAATCAAGAGCAAAATTGTACCCTTCATCTATGAATCCACCGACTTTATCCCAAGCAGATTTTCTCCAAAACATGGTCTCTTGTGGGACAAAATCACAGTAGTATGTAGATTTATTATTATGTCCAGGAAGTATCCATCGCCCAATATGTCTGTTTTCACTATCTATAATTATCCTATTTCCATAAATTACGTCTATATTCGGGTTCTCATTAAAGTACTTCACGACTTTATTGAGAGCATCTTTAGCCAGCGCATCATCTGAATTTATCCAAGCCATAATTTCACCCGTTGCATTTTTAAAGCCTTTATTAATAGCATTTGCTTGCCCAGTATCAGATTCAATATTGATGGATGAAAAAATATGTGCATATTTTTCTATCACATTCTTAGTACAATCATCTGACTCATTGTCTTGAATAATATATTCTAAATTATTATATTTTTGCTCCTCAATAGATTTAAATAGAAACTCAAGATATTGTCCTTGATTATATGAAGGTGTAACTATTGATATTTTCGGACAATGAGAGGGTAAAGGTTCAGTTTTTATTCTTATTTCATCTAAATCACGACTTATGTATTGATAAAGTTTACCAAGACGGGGCATGAAAATTGACCAAATTTTATAGATAAACCTAAATAAGGGATTAGCAATCTTCAATGGTCCACCATAAGAGCGTTTGTATTGATCTAGGGTGTATTCAGAAGTTAGTAATCTCTGTAAAAGCATTTCCTTTGGCATCTTATCAAACGCCGTTGTAGATATACCTGAAATAAAATGTAAGTTAATCTTATCGCTTCCATTAATGAAAGTGTCAAGTGGATATATCAATGTGTCAGTTTCAAAATACTGTACATGAAATGAAATTTGTGTGTTGTCGATATAATTCTTATGGTCAAAAAAAAGAGAGATGTTATTTACTATATTTTTTTCAATTCTAAAGCCCAATTTATAATATGAGTTTAATTTGATATCTAACGTTTTCTTGTAACCATTGATTTCAGTTTTTAGTAATGTATCTACAGAAGAATAAAATTCTATATACAACATGCCAGATTTTAAAGATTTATATGTAAAACTATTTTTCATCGGGTCTATTTATATAATTTAATCTTTTCTTTATGGGTAGTCCAAACTTTCCTAAAAAAGGCGCTGTTTGAAGATTATAATCCCATTCGATATTGATTGGGCCCAATGTTTTTTTAGTTATTGAAATTGCCTCATTTTTTCCTTTTTTTATTCCAAGGAAAAAATCAAAGGTATATGAGCCAGCCTCTAATGATAGCTTTAAGTCCATTATTAGCTTAAATTTATTTTTTTTCTTACTGTTTAGTAGTTCATCAGTGAGGTCCAACGTGTTAATAGATGTTAGTATAGTTCCAGTAGCATCTTTAATGTTCATAGAAATCACATTCTCCTCATTAGGTATTGAGTTTACTATTACAGTAATAGTAATATCATCATTAATCTGATAACCATTAGTATTGCTATTATTTTTAATATAAACGTTATGAATCTCACCATGTGGCTTTAAACTCATGTTATTGTATTCTTTTATGTCATCATCATTTAAATATTGCTCTATTACTGTATCTGTATCGCCGAAATCTACTGAATCACCGTGTTTTAGATATAATGCTTTATTACAAAGTTTTTTAACAAGACCCATATCATGTGATACAAACATTAAAGAAGCTCCATTATCAACAAGATTTCGAATATAGTTGTAGCTTTTCTGTTGGAAAAATATATCTCCCACACTTAATGCTTCATCTATAATTATCACCTTAGGTTCAAGTATAAGTTGTATAGAAAATGCTAATCGAATTATCATTCCTGATGAAAATGTTTTGAGAGGATATTTTTCGTAACCTAATAATTCTGCAAAATCAAAAATATAAGGTATTTTTGATTTAATTTCTTTTTTTCTTTTACCGTAAAGTAAACCATTAATAATTACATTATCATAGGCACTATACTCATAATTAAAGCCAGTCCCAAGCTCTAATAAAGAGAATAAATTTCTATCTATTTTATAATCTCCACTGGATTGTTTGATTGTACCGCTAAGTATTTGCAGTAATGTACTTTTACCTGATCCATTTTTACCTACAATACCAACTGCCTCGCCAGCTGAAACTTTAAAATTTATTTTATTCAGTGCTTTAATGACTGTAAGATTCTTTCTATAGCTAGGAAAGATTAAATTAATTACCTTAGAGGATTCCTTACTAAATACTTTGTATTCTTTACTCAAATTTGATACTTCAATTATATTTTTACTCATAAATAATCCGAGAATCTATTTTTTAAAAGACTAAACATATATATCATAAGCAAGAGAAATGATGTAGAAATAATAAAATACATAAAAAATCCATAATATGATGGTTCTATATTATAAAATAAGGTTAGGCGAAATTGCTCAACTGGAAATGTAAGTGGGTTGTAAAAAAGTATATTTTGAAACAGCGCTGGTGCAGAATCAATAGAGTAAAATATGGGCGTTAGGAATAACAGAGATTGTCCTAAGAGCGTAGCGATATGGCCGATATCTCTTATAAAGACACCAATAGTTGAAAATAAATAGGCAAATAGAAATAGGAAAGGCAAATACATTAAATACAGAAAAAATAAATCTATAAAATCAATTAATATTCCTTTATAAATATATATAGCGCCAATCCATACCGCTAATGTAATAAAAGACTGCGTTATAGATGCTAACACAATAGTTACAGGTAATATTTCGATGGGGAAAGAGATTTTTTTTATGTAGTTAGAGTAATTGATAAATAAAAAAGGCGCGTCTTTTAAAACATCAGCAGTCATATTATAAATAATCAGACCCAAAAAAAGAATAAAGACGTAGTCACTTGTATCTCCTGAAAATCCCCATTTTGATTTGAAAATAAGAACAAATACAAGAGCGTATACGGATAGCATGATTATAGGATAGATAAAACACCAAGTGAATCCAGCTATAGAACCTTTATATTTACTGCTTAAATGTCTTTTTGTTAACTCTATTGTCAGTGAAAAATATCTAAATAAATTAATAATTATGTTTATCATTTGATCCTGTCGTATTCGTCATCTATTCGTTGAATATCATCTTCACCAAAATAAGATCCCGTTTGTATTTCGATAATTTCCAAATCATCATCTTCATTATTTATGAGCCTATGTCGTGTATGTGCCGGAATAAATGTAGATTCACTACATTTGAGTATGAATTCTTTATTATTATTTATTACTGTTGCAGAACCTTTTAGAACAATCCAGTGTTCACTCCTGTATTTATGCATTTGTAAGCTTAATCTTTCTTTAGGTCTAACAACAATCTTTTTTATCTTATAGTCTTGAGAATCTTTTATTATTTTAAAATATCCCCAAGGTCTATGCTCTTTTAAAGATTGCTCTACATTTTTTGGATATTTCTTCCTAATAGCATCAATATTGTTTTTTAGATTGTTAGAAGACTCTCTATTCATTACTAGAAGGCAATCGGGGGTATTAATTATAATCAGATTTTTTATTCCTGATATAACTGCTAATTCATTATAATTCCATATAAGGCATTTACTCACATCATCAATATGTACATTACCCTTCAAGGAATTATCATTTTTTTTAGAAAAATCATAAATTGAGTTCCATTCGCCTAGGTCATTCCATTCAATGTCTGAAAATACTACAGCAAGATTAGAAATTTTTTCTACTAAACCTGTATCAATAGATATTGAATCAAGATTTGAATAGATTTTATTTTTATTATTTTCATTCAAATCAGAAATTAACGAGGACATTTGTGGTTGGAATAATTTTAGGTCACTAAAAAACTTTTCTAAGTTGAAAACAAATATACCTGAATTCCATAAACATCCTTCCTGAATATATTTTTCTGCTTGAGTAAGATTAGGTTTTTCAATAAATCGTTGTACTGTAAATATTTCTTCATTTAAATCTGAGTTTATAATATCTCCAGTTTTTATATAACCATATCCAGTATGCGGCCTATCTGGTTTTATACCTATAGTAACGAAATATCCATTGTTAGCTGCGTTTTGTGCACTTACAATAGTATCTTTAAATGCTACACCACTGCCGATGAAATGATCTGCTGGAAAAACAGTTATGCAGGCGTGGGGATCTGATAAGTGTATTTTTTTTGCAGCATACGATATTGCGGCTAATGTATTTTTAGGCTCTGGCTCACATATTATTTGAGGAATATTATCTTTATATTCATCATACAACTGGCCAATTATTTCATATTTATGTTTTTCGTTGGTAACAATTAATATGTCATCTAAATTAAAAAGTCTGTTAATTCTCTCTATAGTTTTTTGAAGAAATGTTTTGTTCTCATCAATTGATATTAGATGCTTAGGAGAGCTACTTCTTGAGAGTGGCCATAATCTCAGGCCTTCTCCACCACATAATATAACTGCCTTATTAGAGTTTTTCATAAAAACTATCTCAAGTCGAAGAGGACATATAGACTATTCATTTGCTTCGAATATGTTTTTCTCAACACATTCACATAGTATGTGACCAGCTATCGCATGAAGTTCTTGAATTTTAGTTGTAGAGACGGAATCTACTGAAATAATCACATCGCAATAATTAATAATATTTTCAGTATTATTACCAGTAAGTGCTATTATATGTCTTACTTTATTTTTAGCTTCTTTCAATAATGATATTATATTTTTTGAATTTCCTGAAGTCGTATATACAATAAGTGAATCGTCAGACTTTGCAATTGCATTTAATTGTCTAGAAAATATCTCATCATATCCATAATCATTTCCAATACATGTTAGATTTGACGTGTTAGTAGTTAAAGCTACTGCGGCCAGTGGGGCTCTATCAAAATTTAATCTACCTACTAATTCTGCACATATGTGTTGTGCATCAGCAGCACTACCCCCATTTCCAGCAAGCATAACTTTACCTTTTCTATTATATGTATCAATAAGACAATTAGAGGCTTTTGAAAGATTTTTAGAGAACGAATCACTTCTAATCGTTTTACTAATTGTGTCAAGAGAAACATCTAATGACTTTTTTATTAAATTATCAATATTCATAAGATTAAAATTTTGTTTTATTTGTTAATTTGCATATTCCTTCTTTTAATTCCTTATTTTCTAAAGAAGACTTACCAGTTACTCTATTAATGGTTAATTCAATAGATTCATTAGTTGCCACTATATAAGCATTATTAAAGTTTACT